>NZ_JADPJF010000097.1:72725-92487 GCF_023073295.1 Bradyrhizobium sp. 23
ATGATCTTCATCAGCCATGACCTGCGCGTCGTTCGGCAGATCAGTGATCGCATCGCCGTGATGTATCTCGGCTCGATCGTCGAAGAAGGCTCGCCCGATGCAGTTCTGCGCGCCCCCTTGCATCCGTATTCAAAAGCGCTGGTTTCTGCCGTACCCAGGCCTGGACGGCGTAGCGAGCGGACGATCCTGCAAGGTGATCCGCCCAATCCATCGGCGCGGCTCGCCGGCTGCGCCTTCCATCCACGTTGTCCGGCGGCTCTTCCGGCCTGCGCACGGATTGTGCCCGAGCTCACATCCGTAGGCGCAGGACGCAGGGTCGCTTGCCATTTGATCAACAGGGATGGTCTCCAAGTTGGGAGCGTCGCCTGATGACCCGCTTCATCATGACTCGGGTGGCTCGCGCCGTGCTCACCATAGCGATGGTAGTCACATTCGCCTTCGTGGTTCTGCGAGCCTCTGGCGATCCCGCTCGCGCGATGCTGTCGCCTGAAACGTCGGCCGATGCGGTCGAGGCGTTTCGCAAGGCTTGGGGGCTCGATGCACCACTCTGGGTCCAATACGTAAAATATCTTCTTGCGGTCGTCCACGGAGATCTCGGCCAATCCATGCGGGACGGGCGTACTGCCGCCACGGTTGTTGCCGAACGCATCCCGGTCACGCTGATGCTCACTGCTCCGGCACTCGCCCTCAATCTTCTCCTAGGCATTCCGGCCGGCATCTATGCAGCCCTCAAGCGCGACAGTTTCACGGACCGTCTGGTGATGATGGTGACGGTAGCGGGCTTCACCGTGCCATCATTCGTGCTCGGGCTCGTACTCGTGCTCGCCTTTGCGGTCGAGCTTCCCTGGTTTCCTTCAGGGGGCGCCGGCAGCGTGCGCCATATGGTCCTGCCGGTGGTCACGCTTGGCCTGGGCGGCGCGGCCGTTCTGGCTCGTTTCACCCGCAGCGCCATGCTCGAGGTGCTCGGGCAAGCCTATATCCGCACGGCGAGTGCCAAGGGTGTGCCATGGCGCAGAGTCGTGACGGGTCATGCCCTGCCCAATGCCGCCATACCAGTGTTGACCATCGTGGGTTTGATGGTAGGCAACTTAATCGCGGGGACGGTGCTCGTCGAAAGCGTCTTTTCCTGGCCGGGAATCGGCAGTCTGCTCGTCGTCTCCGTCGTAAGTCGCGATCTGGCTGTGGTCCAATGCATCTTGCTGCTGGTGGCAGCCGCCATGATCGCGACGAACCTCGCAGTCGATCTCCTTTACGGTATGTTCGATCCGCGTCTGCGCGATACGCGCTCTGCTGGAGGAGCGTAGATGGCGGAAATGTCTGCCGGACAGATGCCGTTTGCTCACGTTAAGAAGAAGAGAGTACTTCGTTGGCGCAATGTTGCTGTGCAAGGCGCCATCGCTTGGCTCGCGCTCATGCTCGTCATCGCGATCCTGGCAGATCGTCTCGCTCCCTATGATTATGCCGCACTTGATCTTCGGCATCGTCTCGCCGCGCCTATTGGCTTCGGGGGGCACGTATCGCATCTGTTCGGCACCGACGAGCTTGGCAGGGATCTGCTGGCGCGCTTACTTATATCGATCCGGATGAGCCTTTTCATTGCTTTTGGAGCCACGTTGATAGGCGCATGCCTGGGTACCACGCTCGGCTTTCTCGCCGCCCATTTCCGCGGCTGGGTCGAACAGGTCATCCTCGCATGTGTCGATTTCCAGGCCAGCATGCCGTTTCTCGTTCTAGCGCTCGCGGTACTTGCATTCGTGGGTAACTCTCTGCTGCTCTTCGTGGCCCTCCTTGGCCTTCATGGCTGGGAGCGCTACGCGCGCGTCACGCGCGCGCTCGCGATGAGCGCGAACACGCAAGGCTATGTGGTCGCCGTACGCCAGCTGGGCGCAGGACCTTGCCGCCTTTACCTGCGCCACATCCTACCGAACATCGCCTCAACCTTGATCGTCACCATGACTCTTGCCTTTCCGGATATTATTCTGCTCGAGAGTGGTCTGAGCTTCCTTGGTCTGGGCGTGCAGCCCCCGCTCACCTCCCTCGGCAATATGGTCGGCTATGGTCGTGACTATCTGACCCGCGCGCCCTGGATACTCGTCCCCTCTTCGCTGATCATCTCGCTCACCACACTGTCCATCTCGCTGGTGGGGGACTGGCTGCGCGACCGCATGGACAAGACATTATCGTGAAGGCCCCTGTAACTTCCCCTGCTACCCGCCGCGTCATCCTTGTCAGTTTCGATGGGCTCCGTCCCGATCTTATAAATGCTACAGCGACTCCTCATCTTCACAGGCTTCAGCGCCAGGGCGTGACCCTCGGCCGGAATGTCACCGTCTATCCGAGCGAAACGCGGGCGGCGATGCCTAGTCTTGTTACCGGCGCATCACCCGGGCGCCATGGCATGGTCGGGAACCAATACCTCGACCGCGCAGCGGTGCCGTCCCGCTATGTCGACACGGCCGATGACCAGCTGGTCGAAACCCTGGATACGTTGAGCGGCGGGCGTCTCATGGGCGTGCCATCGCTCGGCGAGGTTCTTGCCGCCCACGGCAAGACGCTCGCGGTGCTCGCGTCGAATTCTGCCGGGACGACCCGCTTGTTCAACCACAAGGCGCGCACGCTCGGCCATCCCACAATCTCGGGGCACTTCGCGCGGCTCGCGACTTCCCGATCTCTTCTCGAGGCGCTGAATGCTCGAATCGGTCCTCCCCCGGCGCCCCCGCCTGCAGGAACGCCCGACCTCGCAGCCCAGAGCTATCTGACGGCGGCTTTGCTCGACATCGTCTGGCCACAGCTTCGGCCTGACGTCACCATTCTCTCCTTTGGCGAACCGGACAGCTCGTCTCATTACTGCGGCACGGCGGAGGTACGGACCTTGGAAGCGCTCGCCTGGGCCGATCAGCAATTCGGTCGCGTTCTGGACTGGTGGGAGGCTGAAGGCCGGCGGCAGGACGTCCACATCATTGCCGTCTCAGATCATGGACACGTGAGCGTCCATGCGCAGGCTGACGTTCACCAAGTGCTCAGAGATGCCGGATTTCGTTGCGGCTCGGCGCCTGGGCAAGACGTAGATGCGATTCTCGTTCCCGGGCAGGTGGGGGCCATTTATCTGGCAGACCCCTCGGAGCTGAAGATCCGGCGAGCCGTCGCAGCAATGACCAAGGCGCCGTGGTGCGGACCGATCTTCACCGCTGGACGAAATGACATCGAGGGCATCGCGCCGGGCAGTTTTGCGCGACAGCTTGTGATGGCAGATCATGCCCGTTCCAGCGACATCCTGTTCTCCTATCGTGCCGATAGTGAAGTCGATCCATTCGGCCTCATCGGCCGAACCTGGAGCAACGACGCGCCGATCGGACTGGGAGTACACGGCGGCTTGCATCCTAAAGAGATGGCGGCGGTCGGCATTCTCGCCGGACCTGCCCTCCGCTCGGGCAGCCTTTCAGAAGTTCCGTCGGGGATCTGCGACATCGCGCCGACCATTCTGCATCTTCTGGGAATTGTCGCCCCTAGCCAAATGGATGGGCGCGTCCTCAACGAGACGTTTGCGACATTCCCCCAGGCTGCACCCGCTTCAGTCGTAGAGACCGTCTACGAGGCAGGCTCCTCCACTTACCACCAGGTCTTGCGCCGCATACAGGTCGGAGCCGTAGGCTATATCGAAGGCGGCTTTGCAGAAAGCGCCGCGTGAGCCTGGTGGCTTTCCGCCTCGTACATTTTGCAGAATTTAGCCGTTCTATGCCATCGGCTCCTTCTCACCCGTCTGCCCATCCGGGCTTACGGCCAGCGAAGACCAATTCACTAAGCCCGATGATCCAATCTCGCTCGGGGGCGCGGCGCTCATTCCTGAGCAGGCGCCGACCAGCGTTGATATAGACGACAACTTTGTGGATGGGTTTGATAGTTGTGGCGCTCCCGGCCCGCGAGTCCTGGCCGAGGCTCGATTGATGATTCTGTGCGTCTAAAGCGCGAAAAGAATATCTGCACCGGGGCGACATCGGTAGTGATGCCTCATTCTCAGTCGCTATCCATACGCCCGCTGGCTCAGCCTTCTCGGTAGGTCGAAGATGAGAGGCGCGGGTCTCAACGACCGGTCCGGATCGTCTTGAGAATTGGTGTGGGTGAGTCCTGGCAGCTCCGTCAGGAAGCCATGGACCCCGCTTCTGATCCGTTCTGGGGATTCCTGGAAATCCCGATGGGCAGACGTTGTGCTCCGCGTGTTGCGAGAACGAGTGTCAGGAGGTACTGCAACTGAATTATATCCGGAATCGACTGCCCGCTACTTGCGGTGGCGAGCTTCTTTGCGGGGCGGGTGACGGCGATTCGCGCAAAGAAAGCGCGTTTTCGGACAAGTTGCGACGAGAAACGGCGTCTCAAGATAGATAAGAGCCCCCGGAGAACCTCCGCGGTATGCAGAATGCTCTGCGCGCGGCTTCAGCGGGCCGTCTGAGGCGCCGCGGGAGCGGCGCCGTATGGGGTCGAATTCCTCGTTCGATATTGGCGTTTTCAGGTTGGGAGGCCAAACGGGGAGCTGACTGATGCGAGATTTCCGTATCCCAATGCAACGCCACTCATCTGAGATTCAGGACTGACGTGTTTCTCGGCACCACTAGAAGGAGTCCATTTCGGTATCTCTGTGACCAGAATCATTGCCTGGAAACCCTCAGGCCAAGCTCTTGGAGACGGAAACGTGGCTGACTATTTTGAGGTCGATTTTTTAGATGTCGAAGCAAAGAGCAGCGGTGACGCCATTTGCGTTCGCTATGAGTTGAATAATCAGACCTTCATTCATGTCGTCGATGGAGGCTATCAATCAACCGGCGAGAAGGTCGTCAACTTTCTTAACAAATACTACGGGAAGCCGAGGCGGATCGATCATGTCGTGGCGACTCACAACGATGGCGATCATGCGGGAGGCCTGCAGCGCGTCCTGGAGGATTTTGAGGTCGGCGCGCTTTGGATGTTGCGACCCTGGCGTTATGCTGCAGAGCTTCTTCCTAGGTTCAAACGCTTCACGACCTCTCAAGGGCTGGAGACAGCCTTGAGGGAGGCTTATTCCAATCTAGTTGCTCTTGAAGAGATCGCCCTCCGAAAGAACATCCCGATATATGAACCATTTCAGGGTAGCACGATTGGTGCTTTCCGCGTGATGGCTCCGATCCGTTCGCGCTTTCTGGATCTGGTTGTCTCCTCCGACAAAACCCCCGAGGAGAAAGGGTTGCTCGAGATCGCGCGCGATGCGGTTATTCGTGTGGCGAAGGAGGCCGCCGCGCTCGTCAAGGCAGCTTGGGGTGACGAATATTTTCCCGCGGGCGAGACGAGCAACGAAAACGAGATGAGCGTGGTTCAGTATGCCTATCTCAATGGTTGCAAAATCTTGCTTACCGGCGATACTGGACGCACTGGGCTCAAAGAAGTCATCGACTATGCACCTTTGATCGGATTGACGTTGCCCGGCATTGATCGATTCCAGGTTCCTCACCACGGCGGGCGCCACAACGTTTCGACCGAACTGCTGGATCAACTCTTGGGTGAAAGGAAGGCGGCCCAGGGCGGTAAGACAACCTTCACCGCGGTAATTAGCTCGGCTAAAGCCGATGAGAATCATCCGCGCAAATCCGTTGTTCGAGCTATGCACCATCGTGGGGCGCATGTCATCTCAACCGAAGGGTCAGACAAGCGAACTGCCAAAGACGCTCCGGAACGCGATGACTACAGCCTCGCCGAATGCTTGCCATATCCCGACAGACAGGAAGACTGAGACTTGCGTTCGCATCTCAGGATGTCCCGGCGATCCATCTTTTTGTCGAATGGCGTTCGTGTTGGCCGAAGGATAGCGAGCCGGTTCTCTCGCTCTTTGCCGCGGTGCGAGCCCCCAGATAGGCAAGAACAATGACTAAGAAGGGCTCGAAAGAGAGATCTCTCAAGGATCAGAACACTACTTCCTTAATCACCATCCTGGTCGTCAACATCGCTATTTTCGCGGTTGCGCTTAAGACTGATCAGCTTGTTGCAGCCGATTATCAGGAGATGCTGAAGCATTGGCAGGCGCTTATACCTGCTGGATTGGGGGCCGTGCTCATCGGAGTGATCAACGGTTTGCTTGATATCCAAACCAAGGCCAGATTGGTGTTTTGGCGTTGGCACGATCCCCTGCCTGGATGTCGGGCGTTTTCTTACTATCTTCATCGCGATGCGAGAATCGATATCGGGACACTCAAGACTAACGTGGGGCCGTTTCCCACCACGTCGAGCGAGCAAAATGCTCTTTGGTATAAGCTCTACAAGTCGGTAGAGGACGATCCGCGCGTGCTGCAGGTCCATCGCATGTTCCTGCTGACGCGCGACTATGCTGGCATTGCGTTCATGCTGCTGATGGTCTTTGGCGGAATCGGCGTAGTGACCATGCAGACATATAAGACTGCGCTCGTATTTGCGGCCGCGCTCCTCGCGCAATTTGTCCTCAGCGCAATAGCGGCAAGGAATTATGGTGTGCGTTTTGTAAATACCGTACTCGCTTTAAAGGCGGCAAGCCGCCGGCCAATCTAGCGGCGAGCTGCGAAAGCTTCGGGATCAGAACGCCGCATTCGTTGGCACGGGCAGTAACCACGCGACGATGCGCGTTGGCTGTTGCTCATCAGTGGATGCCCATCTTGCGAAATATTCAACCGCAATGTAAGGTCGTTTAATTTATATTATCAACTGTTTGTTGGCAGCCGGTTTTCGGGCTGATGGTGGGGGGACTTCATGCGCGCGTTTTGCTTGTCCATAATCTTCGTGACCTTCGTTTCAGGCGAGGCGTTTGCCTGGCGTTGCGGTGAGCCAGGAGCGCCGAAATGCCCAGGGGGCCTATGCGTTCACGACCTGACATTGGCGAGCGACTACTGCGCTCGAGGTCTCATCATCGCCGACAGCCCATCGGGACCGACTATAGAGGTCGCTTCACCCAAGGCCAGTGCACTGCTGCGCCGTTTGCGGGCCAAACCGATCGTAGGCAACGAATAAAGTTCCGATTGTGGGGGCGACCATGTTGGAGCGATCGTTTATTCTTGTCGCGCTGGGCTGTACGCTGACAGGCTGCGGACTCTCCTATTCGCGGCTACCAGAAGTGTGGGATCAGGCGGGAGACCCCAACGCTACGCGGGATATGGAACGCCAGGTCAAGAACGCCATCTACTGCGAACTGAAGTTCGGCCGGGACGAAATCCGCAGACTTCCGGTACCCGTACGGTTAGTTAACGGGAAGCAGGTCTCCACCGCGGAGGACGCCTACATGCCGGGCTCCTGGGGCGTCCTCATTCAACTTACGCTGCAGGCAGACGAGAAGAGTTCGGTGACACCAGGCGCGTCGTACAAGATGCCGCTCGCCAATTCGCAGACTTTCACCTTCGGTTTGGGTGGACAGCTTTCGTCCGAAAATCTGCACTCGCATAAGTATAATTTCTACTACTCCGCAAATGATCTGGCTGAGCCGATGATAGGCAGCAGCTGCGCTCCAGGCTTCCCTCTCGGGCCTCGGTCGACCAGCTCGCCGTTCGTGGATGCCTCAAACCTCGGTATCCGGGAGTGGCTCGTTGACGCGGTCCAGGTGATCGATTTCCATCGGTCGTCACGCGCGACCGCGAATGGTGAGGGGCCGCCGCTTGGGGTTGCCGGCACACAGTCGGATTCGTCGCAATACGACAACAAGTTCATCATCACGACGGATGCGAGTATGGCCGCGACATGGAGTCTTGTTCGGCTGTCGACGCCGTCCAGTCCCTTGCTCGATGCTAGCCGCACCAGGACGCACGAGCTCCTTATGACGCTGGCGCCCGGAGCCTCGTCTTTCCAAGCGGTCACCGATAAGCGAGGGAAGGTGGTCGGGAGGATCGTGAACGGCCCATCGCAAGCGGCCGTCGATGCGCACAACGCGGCTCTGATCGGCAGCGCGGTCGCGAACGCGCTGAGACCTCAGTGAGCGCGAAGGATCTGTGCCACCCACCTGGGCTCGTACCTACAGGGTTCAATCAGATCCCCTGACCCGCGATCGAGTCGCGGAGAAGGTCATAGAATTGATCAGCAAGCGTGGAGCTGCTTATGAAGATTTGGCGAATTTTTGAACGGCTCGCGCACTGGGTGGCCCTTCTCTTGGGTATTGTCGCAATCGTCGCGATCGGTGTGATTATCGGCCACCCTGCGGAGAAAAGCGGCAACCAGCCGAACTTCGCCGGTGCTGAGCAGCAACAGAAGCGTCTGGCGGTCTTTCTCGATGGGACGTGGAATAGTGTCGATAGCAACACGAATGTCTGGCGGATGCGGGCCCTGTGCGCCTCGAAAGGGAGAGACGGAAAGCCGCAGCTCGTCTACTACTCGGTCGGAGTGAACGGTTTTCTCGGTGGGGTGTTCGGACAAGGGCTCGATGAGAACATCCGGCACGCCTACGAGTGGCTCATAGAAAATTACAACGACGGCGACGAGATCTACATTTTCGGCTTCAGCCGCGGCGCATACACCGCAAGAGCCTTGGCTGGATTGATCGCCATCGACGGCATCCTCAAGGCTGGGTCGCCCATAGGCGTCAGCGAGCTCTTCGAGCGCTATAGGAAAGGTGACGAGGAAAGTATTTGGACTTTGAAGGATAAGGAAGCGGCTGGCGACGTCGCCAAGCTGACCGAGCAGGAGAGATGGCTACTCAAGTATGCCCAACCCACGAAAATCAAGGTGATTGGCGTCTGGGACACCGTCGGGTCTGTCGGCTTGGCGGCAGGGAATATCCCCGGCATCAGCCGTTCGTCTTTCGATTATCTTCAGACCGGACTGCGTCTTCCCATCCTGAACGGATATCACGCGCTGGCTATCGATGAGCATCGGAACGACTTTGTTCCCACCCTCTGGGATGTCCACCATCCAAAAGATCCGAAGGCCATCATCGCGCAGCCGCGACCGCTCTCCGGCGTCGAGCAACGCTGGTTTGTGGGCGCCCACGCCAACGTAGGTGGCGGCTACGAGACCGACCTTCTCGCCCAGGCACCACTGCGCTGGATGATGAAAAAGGCAGAATCGCAGGGACTTTCGTTTCGATCAGAGGTCGACTTGGAGGGAAATTCGGTGGTGGCGCCGATCACCGATTCCTACAAGCTCTTCGGCTACGGGATGTACGCCAGGTTCACGCGACCGCTCTACCGGTCGATTGGCCAAGAGCCGGATGTCCGCGACGACGGGAGGCACATCAACATAAACGAGACGATCGACGGCAGCGTGTTTGGGCGCTGGCGCGCCGATCCCGGGTATCGTCCGACCAATCTTGTCGAATGGGCACAACGCAAGAAAGTAGACCCGGCGCAGCTGCAGACGTCCGTGCGGGCCGACGATCCTCATTCAGCCGTGCCCGACCAATAGTCGCACTGGATTTTGATGAGTCCCGACGGTCAAGCGGAGAGAAGCGAACATGCTAGCCCTCGAACCTAACTGTGCCACCGCGTCTTGTCGCATGTACCGACGTTGCTGATAGACCTATTGTTGCCTGAACTATTGTGCTCCCTGACCAGGGGAGCGATGAGGCCGGTCGTACAATCAATAGGAATTGGCGAGCGCGCCGATATCGCGCGCGGTCTTCGGCT
This sequence comes from Bradyrhizobium sp. 23, assembly GCF_023073295.1. Lineage (NCBI taxonomy): Bacteria > Pseudomonadati > Pseudomonadota > Alphaproteobacteria > Hyphomicrobiales > Nitrobacteraceae > Bradyrhizobium > Bradyrhizobium sp. 23. The sequence goes on from NZ_JADPJF010000097.1 coordinate 82,325, forward strand.
GTGGCCCTGGTTGCTCGGCGAAAGGGGCCCATCGGGGCCGTGCTGGACGAAAAGGGGTGCCCTGGATAGCGCCTGTCCTGAACAAGGCGCGGTCAATCGAGGCTCACGTCTACTACCCGCTGGCTATTCAGATCGTATTTGCAGGTAACCACGATGTGCACGATTGTGCCGGATGCGTTCTGGAACTCCGCGTCGGGCTCGACCAACGTCGCCTGTCCGGTCCTCACGAAGTCGTTGCCGCTGTTGAAGTTGCTGAACGAAAAGAAGGGGAACGACGGGGCGCCGTACTTCGCGAGCTTCTTTGCCGCATACTGGCACGACAACGAACTGCGGCTGCTGTCCTTGAAATTGTTCATAAGGTCAGCGTTATCGGAGCACTGGCGCCAGTCGGAGTTGCAGGAGCCGTTCCGCGAGTCGGCGGCCGGCACCGGCTCCGGCTTCTTCGGATGTCCCCCTTCCTCGGCTATCTGCTTGGTCAGGACTGCCTCGCAATCCGGGATCGCGCCGGGCGCCTGGCAAACCTCTTCAGCCAGTTCGGCGGGCGACTTCGACGTAGGGGCGATGGCGTGCTCTTGACGCGCCAAGGCCTGTTCCTTTGCGCCATCGATGGCGGTCACCGGCAGGAACGTAACCACCGAGACTGTCAGCACGATTGCCGCCATTCGGCGGTCGCGGATGTACAGGAAGCGGAGTGGAAAGGCAACGGAGACCAGCCCGATCATGATGCCGAAGAAGGACAGGAAGCTTGCTACTGTCATCATGGGAAAGGTGCCGAACTGAAGGGAAGGCGGCAAGCTTAGGTTAAAGCGATGAAAGCCATCTTCCGGAATTTGCTAAATGTCTCTCTACCGTAGCCCCGCGCGGGCGCTTGGCAGAGTGTGCCGATGGAACTTGGCCCGATGGCTGCTGACCATGACGACGCGGCGTCCCTACGAGGTGTACACCATGGCCGCCTTCCACGCATTCATCGCGGCGAGGCTCGGCAAGCCGGGGCCAACGGCCGCGGAGCAAGCCGATCTTGCCGGGCCCGACAGCTAACGCCCCGGTGCGACTTGGCTGCCCACCTGCAGTGCCGGTGCAAGCTCGGACCTTAAAGGCGGACCCCGGAGGTTTCGCGGCGGAGCGCCGCCATCTGCGCTGAGATCGCGATCAACCGGCCGGACCCGACAGTGTGTGGTGCCGGGACAGGCCTGCTACCACTGTGCGCTTGATGGATGGCCAGGAGGGATGGTGCCAGGCCGTCTTTAGCTGCGAGCCCCAATCTCTCGCGGGGGCGCTCGCGAAAGGGCGACGTCGAATATCTCGCCACCGCCCCGTCGATCAGTTTGCTTGTTTTCTCGCGAGCTGGAGGTGTTCGTCTACTCGGAGGGAATTAGGAGTGGGAATGGTCGGCTTACCTCGTCGGCTTGTGCAGCTCGTGAGGACTGGGATTGGGCCTGAAAACCTGATTGTGGAACTCTTGAAATGGCCGGATCGGCCCTATGTTTTGACAAGTAATTGTTTTTCCAAGGGAAACCTTTTCTCACGGCGACACTTGTAGGGTGTCAGAAGTTCTCCTATGTTTCTGACAGTGGAGTGAGTGCCATGACCACCCTGAGCACCCGGATTTTGGAAGTCACAAAAGAACTGCCCGAAGGCGCGCCCATCGCTGCCAAGGCACTTTTGCAACTTGGAAAGCGTGCTGCCGTCGATCAGGCCCTTTCGCGTCTTGCCGAGCGAGGAAAGCTCTTGCGCGCGAGGCGAGGGGTATATCTACGTCCGGTCGAAAGCCGCTTCGGGACTAGAGCTCCGTCGGTCGAAAAAGTCATTGAGGAGACCAAGGCGCGCAGCGGTGAAATTATCGTTTCCAGCGGCGCTGCGGCGGCCAACCACCTCGGTTTGACGACGCAGGTACCTGTTCGGCAGGTCTTTCTGACCTCCGGTCCTTCCCGCCAGCTCCATCTTGGCAAGCAAGTTGTGGAATTCAAGCATGCACCGCGTTGGCAGCTTACCCTGGCCAACCGTCGAGCAGGTGAGGTCGTGCGCGCGCTTGCCTGGGTCGGTCCAGAGACTGCAAGACAAGCCTTGCAATCGGTCAGTCAAAAACTGACTCCGATTGAAGCGAACGAACTGAGGTCTGCCGCACCTTCATTGCCGACTTGGCTTGCCAAGCCGGTAAGCGAACTGCGCGTTGGATAAATTTCTAAATCTATCGAATGCCGATCGCCGAGAGGCGCTCGGCGTTGCTGCTTCAAACTCAGGACTACCTGCACATCTTCTCGAGAAGGATGTTTGGGTCGTTTGGTGCCTGAATGCGCTTTTTTCCTCGCCAATGGGCGACCATCTGGTCTTCAAGGGCGGAACGTCCCTTTCGAAGGCTTACGGCGCAATCCGCCGTTTCTCGGAAGACGTCGATCTCACCTACGACATCCGCGCGATAGCTCCGGACCTGGTGAGCGCAAGTGAGGACAATCCGGTCCCTCAGAGCCGCAGTCAAAGCAAAAAGTGGAGCGACAAGGCACGAGAACGCCTCCCAGTCTGGGTCAAGGAAAAGGCGTTGCCCGTAATCAATAAGCGCTTGCAACATGACAAGCTGAGCGCCAAGGCTGAAGCCAAGGACGACAAGATTTTCGTCACGTACGATCCCTTGGAGACTGGTAGCGGCTATGTGAGCCCCGCCGTGATGCTCGAATTCGGCGCACGATCGACAGGGGAGCCGAGCGAACTTCATGACGTCGTTTGCGACGCTGCCCAGTACCTTGAAACTCTCGAATTCCCGACCGCTAAGCCCAAGACCATGAAAGCGGAGCGAACCTTCTGGGAGAAGGCGACTGCGATCCATGTCTTTTGCGTTCAAGGGAAACTGAAAGGCGAACGCTTCGCTCGCCACTGGTATGACCTTGTGAGATTGGACGATGCAGGGATTGCGGAATCGGCAATGAAGGACCGAAAACTTGCTGTAACCGTTGCGGAGCACAAGTCGTGGTTCTTCTCAGAAAAGGATTCTGCCGGGGCGGTCATCGAATACAACTCGGCCGTCGGTGGCGCCTTAAAGCTCGTCCCAGAGGGACAATCGCGAGTCGTCTTGGAACGAGATTACAAGCACATGATCGCGGACGGACTCTTGCTCGACGAGCCCGAGACATTTGATGAACTGATGCGTCGGTGCGCGGACCTCGAGAAATGGGCGAACAAGGTTATTTGAACCAACGTGCGCATCGGTGGATGCAGCCCAGCCATACCGCCATGTTTTGCGTCGGAAGTAAGGTCACGCACGAACGTGCAGCTAGCTGTCGCGCAGGAAAGTGCGGTCACCCAGTCGCGCGACGGTAAACACCGGCCAGCATTACAAAATCTAAATCCCGATTTTGCCTCCAAGCAAGTACGAACATGATAGAAGTGAATGAGCTCCGCAAGTTCGACATTGCACTGAATGAACTGACTGGAGCCGACGCGACCTACACGATGTATTACGACGAGACGAACAATATTCGCCGCCTGCACACCCGTGCGGATGGACTCAATGTGAGGGAGCCAAAATACTTCGTGATCGCCGGCATCGCCTATCGCGGGCCGCCGCGCGAGTTGAATATCGATGACTTGCGACAGCGTTGTCGCATCCAAAAAACCACGAAGGATATTAAGCTTGAACACATAGCCAAGGGCGACTTCTTGCAGCTGTTGGCCGCTCAGAAGCTGGAGTCTTTCCTGCGATGGGTCATCGAGAAGGGCTTCGCTGTTCATTACTCCGTGATGGACCCGCTCTACTGGTCCACCGTCGATATTATCGATTCAATTTTGACGGAGTATGAGAAGCATCAACTCCTTCCATTTCATGGTCAGCTCAAGGACGCGCTTTATACGATTCTGCGCTTCAACCTGGCGGACACGGTTGATCTGTTTCGGCGATATTCCTATCCTGATGTCGGAAGCCAACGCCGAAACGACTTTATTTCCGAGCTTCGCGGGCGTCTAGAAGAGCGCGAGCCGCTGCTCGGTCATTTCGAATACATGATGCTCAAGGGCGTTCTTCAGATCGCCGAGAAGCTGGATGCGCTCCCGTACCTTGAGGACGAGCAGGCCAACGTGCTGGTCGAGAGTTTCGGTCCTTTCTATGTTGGGCGGATCTGCTTGTTCAAGAATTCGCACCACATCCTGGATGTGGAAAAGGTGATCGAGGAGTATCTCGGCGCGGAAGTGTTCATGGACGGCGATCGGCGACTCGAAAATTTCCGTTTTGTCGTATCCCATGACGAGCCGGGCGTGCAGGCGTCTGATGTCATTGCCGGGTTGTTGGGCAAGTTCTTTGCTCTGGTTCAAGTGACCGACCGGGATCAGCTCTGCAGCATACGCGAGAACCTGAGCAACCAGCAGAAGACAAACCTCGGTCTGCTCAAGCAATTGCTCGATGGATCGATCGCGGAGAACAAGGCGTTTGCTCACCGAGTCCTGAGCTTCGAGGACCAGCAGCGCGCTGCAATCCTGCTTGGCTGACGACTGTCCTAAAGTTCATATCCGGGCGCCGTCGGTTGCATGAGGCAAGAGACTGCCAGGAAAGCCAATGAACCAACCAACATGATGGACAGTGCGACCAGCGCGCCGTCCGTCCACTACAAGACGTACTCGTTTACGCCGGAGATAGGACGTGAGCGTGGTGCTGAGGCCCTTCAGATTGTTTGTGCGCAGTCTTGTGAGCGCCGCTAGAAGGGGCATCTTCTGCAAGGGTGCTCACAATGGACGACCATTCGGACGACATAAGACGACCATCCCCGCGTATCGAAGTGTATGCTGGCGCAGGTCGAAAGCGCTGGCCAGACGATCTGAAGGCACGGATTGCCGCGGAAAGCTTCGAGCCGGGCACGATTGTCACAGATGTCGCCCGCCGCCATGGCTGCCGGCCCCAGCAGGTGAATGACTGGCGGCGTCGAGCGCGTTTGGGCCAGTTGGTGCTGCCGGCTTCGGCTGATAACTTATCGTTTGTGCCTTTGGTGTCGGAATCGACGCTACCGGCGGCTGCGGAGCCCTCTATATCGGCGGAAGCAGCTGTTGTTATGGTCGAGTTCCAGGGGGCACGGATAGAGGTACGCGGGACGCCTGGCCTTGCGGTACTAAGTGACGTGTTCACGGCTCTGCGACGGACACGTTCATGCTGACGCCATCCACGGGCCTCACGATTTATGTTGCGACCCAACCTGTGGACTTCAGAAAGGGTGCGGATGGCTTGCCGCTCTTGGCGAAGGAGACGCTTGGCCAAGACCCGATGAAGGGTGTGGCGATGGTCTTCCGTGCGAAGCGCGCCGATCGCGTGAAGATTGTCGTCTGGGATGGTACCGGCCTGGTGATGTACTGGAAGCGGCTCGATAGCAGCGGCTTCAAATGGCCTCCCACCGTGGCCGGCATGATGCGGATGATTGCCGCGCAGTTGTCTGCGCTTCTGGCCGGCATGGATTGGACGCGCATGCACGCACCTCAAATCCCGCAACCGAAAGCACTTGCGTAGGGAATAAAATCTTCGCTGCATCAAGGCGCGAAGCATGGCAGACTCGGACCAATGAGTGATTTGCCTGATGAGCTGCCGAGCGATCCAGCCGAGTTGCGTGCCTTTGCCGCGGCTCTGCTGGATCGCTGCGCCAGGCTCGAACGGTTGCTCAAGCTTGCGAAAGATGCGCAGTTCGGTCGATCGTCGGAAAAGCTGGACGCTGATCAGCTACAGCTTGTTCTGGAGGACATCGAAGAGACCGTCGCGGCTCTCGAAGCAGCCGAGGATCGCTCCAATCCCAGAGCCTGCGAGAAGAGAAATACCGAGCGCAGAGCCAACCGTGGTCAGCTTCCGGAGCATTTGCCGCGCATCGTCGAAACCCTGATGCCGGCTGAAACCTGTTGCCCGTCTTGCAAAGGCGGTCTCTTTGAGATTGGTCGCGATGAGAGTCAGAGGCTCGACGTCGTTCCGGTGCAATACCGGGTGATTGTGACCCGCCGACCCAAACTGGCCTGCCGCGCCTGTCATGGCGTCGTCCTCCAGCACGCTGCTCCCGAGCGACTGATCAGGGGAGGACTGCCCACCGAGCGGCTCGTCGCGCAAGTGATCGACGCCAAGTATCATTGGCATTTGCCGCTTTACCGCCAGGCGCAGATGCTGGCGACGCACGGTATCGCCATCGACCGTTCGACGCTCGCCTTCTGGGTCGGCTATGCCGCCCAGGAATTGAAGCCCTTGTGGCATCGTCTGCGCCAGCTTCTGCTCGCCTCTCCGATATCGTTCAGAGACAGGCGCCAAGGCGATCCATTATCTCTATGACTTCGGCGACAGCTGGATCCATGTGATCAAACTCGAAAAATGGTTCGACAACACGACGATAGAGGGACTTCTCCTCCTGCTCGAGGCCGCCGGTCGTTGTCCTCCGGAGGACGTCGGCGGTGCGCCAGCCTCTGCCGAATACCTCGACGCCATCAGCGACCCCACCCATCCGGAGCACGAACACATGCGCCTCTGGGGGCCCGAACACTTCGATCCCAACGTCATCGACAGCAAGGCCCTCGAGGCCGCCGTCAACGCTTTGTCCGAAATTTGGAAGCCGCGGCGCCGCGTCACGCGCTCAAAATAGGCGTCAAGCACCAATCAAAAAGGGGAGCTACGCTTACGATAGGACTATGGGGATGTGAATCGGCGCAGGGGTCAGGCTGTTGCAGATATCGGCAGTAACGCTGTGAAGGAATTAAGAAAAGCCAGTGGAAATGGGGTCAGCATCGGCGCCGATCGTGACCCCATCCCGACGCAGATTCCTTTGTTCGCCAAAAGGAATTGCTGGCGTTAGTTCAAGTGGTTCAGTTCGGCCCCGATTCACAGGCCGGGCGTTTGACGCCCAGGCTGGTCATCCGTACCCGGCGAATCCGTAGTTCTGGACGACTTCTCCAAATTTTGGACGGCGCTTTTGATAGTCTCCGCAGGCCTGTTCCTGCGGAGCGGATAACACATTGAAAGAACTATTGAAAATGGCGCTTCCCGAGCCGCTTCGTTACTGGTGCGTTGCGGTTTGATGAAATAACCATTGGTGTTGGATGAAGCGTCAAAGAGGTTTTTCCAAACTGCAAACCCGATGGGGATAGTCGTGGTGCGTTGTTGGCGGTTGACGCCTCGGGGATGGTCGTACGGTACGAGCCGGGAAGCATCCCGGAGGCTCACTTTCGGAGACGGGCATGGCTAAAGCCACGCAAAAGCGAGAACCGAACCTGGCGAGGATCGCCGTAGGGATGGGCGGAATCCTATCTCAGTCCGAGACCGTTGTTCGAGCCTTTGGCCGGGAGCGGGGGTTTGTCCTCATGCTGCTCGCGGTCCTGGCTGGCGTCTTGGTCTCCCTCTGTACGCTTCTTTTTCTTACCAATGGCATCGTCAGACATTTCGGTTGAGTAGTGGGGATTACGGTTGTGAGAACCTACCTGCCGCAACCGGTTTTGATAGATGGCGTCCCGGTGATTTGCTGCACCCCATGGATATCCGATGGTCAAGCCCACAGAGGTGAAGCTCCGCGAGTTTTTGAAGAACAGCAACCTGGCCGTACCGAAGAGTCCGCCGTGGATACACAGCACCGCTTCGAGCAACCTGATTCCGATCTTGAATGAAGAGAAGCTTCTCGCGGTGAAGTGCAACGTCTTCCAGGGCGAAAAGCTCTGCTATCTGTTCGTCGGTCGTGCTGCCTATAAGGGCAAGGATGCGCTGAACCCGGAACCGTGGCAGCTGCCGACCGTGTTCGTGATGCGCTTCAGCAATCCGCCACCCTTGAAGCGGATACATCCCTTCGATACGGGCGCCTTCGAGCGGGGAAGGATGCCGGATTACCTGACGACCTTCAAACTGGAGGACTTCAACGTCGGCACCGATCAAGACCAGATCGGCCGGCTTATCTCCCTGTATTTCGAAACACCGCGCCGGTACGTCGATCGGGACGCGAACGATCAGAAGAAGCTCAAGGAGGAGCATCTTCTCAAGATGAGCCATTCCAGGGTGCTCGCGGTTTCTAAGCTGTACAAGGAGGGGTCGACTAAGGATTGTGACGATCGCGCCGCGGTGATCGAACTTCAGGTGGAAGCGGATATCCCGCTGAAGAAAGAGAACTTGCTGGGCGTCGTCGTCCCAGAAGAATTCCAGCGGACGCCTGGTGTCACTGAGGCCCTGAAGGAACTGACAAACGTAATCGAAACCTATCGGTTGCTGCCACTGAATGTCAGCCAACACTACGGACTGATTTATGAGTGCGTGGAGCAGGTCTACAAGCGGGCAGGGATCAACCTTTGACGCCTGACGCCCTGGCAGTCTCCGCTGCAATTCGACTGTCGCCGGTCGACTCAATCGGCGTGCCGATCTTTTGGGCCGGGAACTCGATGTATCTTCCCGAGATGGATGCTGACTTCAACATCAGTGCCTTCTTGCACTTCGATAACGCCGACGGGTACGAGTTGACCGGGCTGATTCCGGACACCTACCGGCAACGGCTTTTCCGGATTGGAGATCCTGCGCCCATCATCTTTTGGGTAGACCAGGCCCCGTACATTGTTGAAGGCGATGCCGAGAAAGCAAAGTTAGAGGAAATCTTCGGCACCCGGGCGCGAACCCACCCGGTCCTGAAGGACCTCGGGGGGATGTTGCACGATGCCCGGACGGGAGTGTTCAAACGCCAGCAGGAGGAGTGGCTGGCGCGGGAGTTGGAGGTTGCCTATGGCGATGTGTTCCTGGAGCCGCCAAGCCGGACGAAGTATTGGATACACCGCTACAGGGTAGCCCTCGAAAACGCCCGAAAGCTCACGCAGCCTCCCCACCCCATTGATGTGCGGTTGCGGCGCGCCTCAACGGAATGGTTGGAGAAGTTCGCCACCAAGACCGAACTGCCTATGATCTCGGCCCTTCTGGGCGAAGCATCCCAAGGCGTTTATTCGGTGCGCCAGATTGCCGAGATCATGTTTGCTTACCTGAGCAACAAGTTATCAGCGGCCCGTCCGGTCGAGATCAATAAGATCACCAGCGACCAGACCATCCGAGCACTGTTTCCTCACGGCATGTACGACTTCTATATCCAGGACGGGTGGCCCCATGCGCCGTTTCAGTATGGCAAGCTCGACTTTGTCGATCTGATGAAGGAACGGCTGGTGCAGGGGAGCGAAAGCTGGACGTGGGCGCCAGCTCTGCAGCTCGCCAAGCTCCTGTTCGGCGATAAAGACGTTCCTCCCGAAGTCGAGGATGTCGCGATGATCTACATGCGGCCGATCCTCACAGACTACAAAAGGTTGCTGGATGAACTTGCTAACCAGTACACATACAAGGGTGAACCGATCTCCAGCGAAGGCATTCTAGAGCGCTCAAACGAAGTCATTGACCTGTTCGACCGCATTCAGGAGTTGGGCCGCGTAATCGTTGGTGCTGACCGCGATAAGGCTCAAATGATGGACGGACGCTTTCAGGTTAGTGAGAGCCAGGTCAGGTGGTACCGGGCATTTTTGGAAAGCTGATCGAGACATGAAGGTCTTCTGGGCTTGGCAATCTGACCATCCGCGCGAAATCTCTCGTGATGTTATCCCCACCGCGGTTGAACTGAACCGCCCCGGGTTTGCCGGAGGCCACTTGGTTTAAGTTATGCCGCCATGGCGGGGTGTTCCATCATGGCGTAGTAGCGTTGCTCGGCTTCGGCCGGCGGGATGTTGCCGATGGGCTCGAGGAGCCTTCGGTTGTTGAACCAGTCCACCCATTCCAGCGTCGCGAGACGGCCTCGAAGCTGCGCCATGGTCCGCGCCGATGGATCACCTCCGCCTTGTAAAGTCCATTGATCGTTTCGGCGAGAGCATTGTCGTAGGAATCTCCGACGCTGCCGACAGAGGGCTCCACGCCGGCTTCGGCCAGGCGCTCGGTGTACTTAATGGAGACGTAATACGTCAGCGAACAGTTCCAGCGCCTGATGGCAGACAGCGGCATTATTTGCAGCATGAGTCGATCCGGCAACGTCTGGGACAACGCGGCGATGGAGAGCTTCTTCTCGTCGCTGAAGACCGAACGCATCGCGCGCAAAACCTATCGCACCAGAAACGAGGCCAGAGCAGATGTGTTCGACTATATCGAGCGGTTCTACAACCGCGCATCAGAACACCCATCTGTCTATGTTGTTGAAGAGAAAAGACTTTGCTGATTGGGATTCGAT
>NZ_JADPJF010000055.1:0-2167 GCF_023073295.1 Bradyrhizobium sp. 23
CCAAACAGCGAAATCGATCAGCTGCTTCCCTGGGCCTATCGCGCGCAATCCCTCAAAGCCGTGGCGTGAGAACGACGCTTACTCTGCACCAGGGGATACGCAGGATGGATGCGATGAGCGATGCGCTGCTGATTAGCCTTGCGATTTGGGGAATGATCGGCTGCGCGGCATTGAGAGTGCTCGCGCTACTAGGCTAGCTCGTCGCCCCTGAATCATACCGCCGTCATCCTGGGGATGACGGCGGCCTGCCAATGGTCCTAATAAAAGGTGGGGCGGCCACCCAATACGCGAGCCGGTAGCGGCATGATCCTTATCCAGATCCGGGGCGTGCGCAAGCCTGATTGGCTCGTCTCAAGCCGCCCGATCAAGGCATTCCGTGTCGAGATCTGCGATGACATCCTCGAAAGCTGAGCTGGTCTGCTGTATGGCTGCAATCTTCTGCAGTTCGTCATCGCTGATCGGGCCGATGCGGCTCTGCAGCGCCACGACCATTCGCGGCGACGCTCTTTGAGTTGAACAAGGGGCAGGCCATGGTCAGGTAGATATCTCATGAGTGCCTCCACTGATGAATGCTCAAACAGCGCACCGGAAGACCGCTGAAGGACGGTTCTAAAATCTCGGTCAAATTTTAATGGTAATCTTCACGGCAATGGGCGCGTCGCGCGAAGCTGCTAGGAAGCTAGCCAATAGACAACTTTGATGGAAAGCGTGCCCAGCACGTAGAGCCATCCCGCCATCGCCAGCATGATGCTGAGGAAAAAGCTCACTCCCCAAATCCACTCGAAAAGGCGCCAATTGCCCGCGATCGGCAACTGCGTAGCGACAACGGTGTTCTCGTTCGACTGATCGGCTGAAACCATGGAGCGACCCGCAATACTTGGACGATTGGAATGGCCGCAGCGTCGCAGTCCTCTCCAGTTCCAGCATTTTCATAGGTGAATCCGGCCACTCCATTAGGGCGCCGGTCGCGCCCTTCGGGAAGTCCGTCGCATAGAAGCGGCGCGTGCCCGGTTACGAGTGTCAGGACAGATATCGATATTCGCGAGACTTCGGAGTTTTGGTGTCGATTGTAGTGACGGTGCACCGCAGGCGCGTCGCTCCGCTTCTTTGATCCGCTCTCGAAGTTCTTCCAATTCTGAGAGCCGAGAATTGAGTTCGTTCAACCGCTGGGCAAAAAGGAGACCGCGAGAGCTCTTCATCAATGCCTCCAACACAAAACAATGAAAGCCAAAAAATAGTGCAGGCGCAACGTACGAGGGAAAGTAAGCGTGTATGACTTTAGCCCGGCAGTCTGTGCACTTTTGTGAAACAGCGCACATTTTTAGCCGCATTGAACTTTGCACTTTGTCAGGTGCCGGTCCGCTTCCTCCGCCAACCGTGCGGGAATGCCGAAAGCTAGCACGGCGCGAATATCATCGTTCGCCGAAAGTTGAGGCTACCTGCCCATACGGGCGGCAGGTCTAGCGTTCACTCCCTCAGGGGAGAGTAGGCCAAAATACAACCATAGTCGCAGTACAGAACAGAGAGCGGCGGCACAGAGCGCCGGCCGACTGCTGCGGCCCGACTGCGGCGGGGTTTCTCCTCCTTTACCCCGCCGCGCCCGAAATCAGATCTGCTGGAAACGGCATCCTCTTCTTTTCTCGCGCAATCAAGGAACAGAATTGACAGTTCAAATCGGCGTCAATGGCCACTCCATGTTCGCCTCCGGGGCGTACCGCCAGATCAATGACGAGGACGTCTTGCTCGCCGCACATAAACTCAAGCGATACCGCCTGACCATTCCTCTGGCCGCTGACACTGATCCATGGGTAGCGACGCGCTTCACCTCGATCGTGGGCCTTGCCGCCAACTATGGCGTCACTCTTGAACCTGTTCTGGCGCTTCCGCTAATGTGGGGCGACAAGACCGATGCCGGCAAGTATCCTGCCGGCGACGCTGCTGCGATCTACTCCCAGGGCTACAATCGGACCCTGGCGTTTGTTCGCCAGTTCGCATCTTCGGTCGGCGACTGGGAACTTGGTAACGAGATCAATCTGACCGTCCGTGATGCCAACGGCTCTCCGTTGTTCGGCAAGGGATGGACCCTCTGCCGAGTTCGCTGCATATCCGTCGATGGTCGACTTCGCCAATCTCTTGCGGGGAATGTCGGACGCGATCGAGCAGGTAC
>NZ_JADPJF010000075.1:0-1294 GCF_023073295.1 Bradyrhizobium sp. 23
CCGCCCTGCAAGCTCCTATCGAGGGTTGCGCCGGATGGTCCGGCGCCGAGCCTCAATCATGGGGAGCGGGCCTGATGAACGATAGCATTTTCGTGGGGCTGGATGTGCACAAGGCGACGATTTCGGTTGCTGTGGCCGAAGGGATGCGCGGCGGGGAAGTTCGTAACTTGGGGATCATCCCTAACCGCGCCGATCAAATCGCCAAGCTGGCGAAGAAGCTTGGCAAGGGAGACCGGCAGGTAAGTTTTTGTTACGAAGCCGGCCCCTGTGGATATGGCCAGCATCGACAACTGACGGAACTGGGGCAAAACTGCATCGTGGTGGCCCCCTCGCTGATCCGGATGAAGGCTGGGGATCGGGTTAAAACCGACCGGCGCGATGCGGTGGTGCTGGCCAAGCTGCACCGGAGCGGCGAGCTGACAGCCGTGTGGGTTCCGGATGCGGCGCATGAGGCCATGCGCGACTTGGTGAGAGCCCGCGCCACGGCGATGCGTGTGCTCGGCAAGGCGCGGCAACATCTCCAAGGATACCTGCTGCGACATGGGCGCATCTATGCCGGGAAGAAGGGGTGGACCTTGGCTTATCGTCGCTGGCTCACCACGGTGCGCTTCGATCACCCGGCGAGCCAAATCGTTCTGCAGGACTACATTCATGCCGTGACCGACGCTGAGGTCCGTGTGGACTGCTTGACCAAGCGGATCGAGGAGCTGGCGCCACAATGGTCGATGACGCCATTCGTAGAGGCCGTGCAGGCCATGCGCGGCGTCGCCTTCATCATTGCCGTGACGCTGGTTGCCGAGGTCGGCGACTTCTCCCGCTTCGACAATCCCCGCCAGTTGATGGCCTTTCTCGGCCTCGTGCCGTCGGAGCATTCGAGCGGCGCCACCATCCGACGCGGCGGTATCACCAAGGCCGGCAACGCTCTGGCCAGGCGCGCTCTGATCGAGGGGGCATGGACATATCGCATGCAAGCTCGCGTCAGTCGCAAGCTCCATGACCGTAACGAGCGCCTGCCTCAAGCTATCCGCGATATCGCTTGGAAGGCACAGGTCAGGCTGTGCGCCCGCTATCGCCGCTTGTCGGCGGCCGGCAAACCCAAGGTGATCGTCACCACCGCCATTGCACGCGAGATGGTCGGCTTCCTGTGGGCGATCACTCGTCGAGTACAACTCGAGCCGGCTACCTGAAGATTTGATGCTCGACCATACTATTGGTGCCCAGGGCAGGAGGCAGGGCTCGGTGGGGAATCCTCGTGGCCTGTTATGAGCCGGCATTGCCGACGCTCGCCCTCTAG
>NZ_JADPJF010000160.1:0-56432 GCF_023073295.1 Bradyrhizobium sp. 23
ATCCGAAACCTCCGTCCAAGCCGGAGGCTTCTTTCGCACGTTCATTCGAATTCTGAAGCAAGGGTATCGGCTTCGCGCTTACGGCTTTCTGCGACTTCCGCGAAGGTGTCGATGCTGCGTTCCGAGAGCGCACGAGACGGCTTCCTGTGCCCGTTGATAGATGGCCGCAGCGAACGTCTCCGGTGGGCTAGATAAGCAGCGCCGCGTAACGTGATCGTTCTCCGAGTGTAGGCGTCAAAGGGCATTTCGATTCGACGGAGCTGAAATTTCTGTGCTTTGAGAGACTGTCCGCAAGCTGCTCCAGCCGGAAGGCTCTTCGTGTAAGTACCTCGTAAAGCAGATGAACAGTAAGGGAGCCGTTAGCGCCACGTACGCCGGTAGCGAGGTTCTTTGAAAATTCGCTGAGTTGAAGGTTTTCCAACACTTGAACTTCGAAGACAGGTCGGGCCAGGCGAAAAGAGATGCACACCTAGTTCAGCTGAGTAGAGCGGGCTCCTGCAAAGGTCGAGAGGCCACACGTTTGGGTCGTATCGAATGCGCAATTATGATTGCTCGCGAGCGAGGCGAACGCATTTGAGCGTGGCATAGAGGCGGTCACCAATGCAGTCGAATTTCAGCGCCCTTACTTTTGTTGGTCGACGTGATCGCTAATGAAGCTGCTTGACCAACGTCAGCTACGTTGAGCTGCGATGACGCACCCGAAACCCATTGAGCGTTGTGCGCAGCGTGCGCACTACACCACCGAATGAGTGCCGAAGGGCTCAGTCGCGATCTTCACTAGAAGCGAAGATAGCGACCAGCAACCGACTTTCAAAGCACGCGCAAGGCGCCGTGGTTGATGGCGCCCGAATGATTCTCTCTGTCATGCGGAGCTCTTCATTCGGCAAAATCGTTATTGGCGGACCAAAGAGTGCAGACCAAGAGAATGGATCGAGCTCTCAATCGAAGAAGGCAGGTCTGTTCGCGTCAGCTGCGAATGCGAAGGCTGCTTCAACGTCACTCTCGATAGTTCTACCTCGCGACAGCGGAGGTAGCCGATCTTTCGGGAAAAAGATCGCCTCGCTCGTCTCCAATCTGGGCCGGGCCTCACCGCCTGAGAGCCTATCGCAAAGAAAGAAAACTTTGTAGAAATCCCGGACATCAGGCGAATAGGAAGCGCCGGCCTTGTGTCGGACTCCGTAGAGGCGACGAACAGACACTTTCAATCCGGCCTCTTCGTACAACTCCTTTGCGATATTTTGGGCAGCAGAAAGGCCAACGTCTGCAAAGCCGCCAGGCAAGGCCCAAAGACCATCACTCTTCTCACGGACCAGAAGGACCTTGTTCTCTTCTACGATCGCTCCGCGCACATCGACTTTCGGTGTCGCATAGCCCTTCGCGAAATCAGAGACGAGCCCTTCTATCCTCTCGATGGGAACACTTCCCAAATCGGCGAGCATTTCATTTGCTATAGAGGCAATCTCCTCGTAACGTTCTCGATCAAATTGATCTCGCGCAAAATGGAGCCCACTAGACGCAATAGCTTGCAATCGTTTCCCATGCGTCAGCCACTGAGGCTCCATAGCGCACTCCGTCATCATTCCGGTGATATCATAGCAAACGGCGCATTGAGGCGAAAGCTTATGCTTTGGAATTCAGCCCGAGTCAGCGCAAACAGCCATAAATGACCAATCCCGAGTTGCCGCGCATTCCAGCGAAGTCGCTCCGCAAAAACGGATTGCGAGGCAGGGTCTTGAATGCCCAGCGCGCGGCGATCATCGGACAACGAAGGGCGGAATTCGCCGCGACGCGGCCTCCTGAAGATCGGGATCTCCTGCCCCAGCTTCTGTGTACGAGTGCTGTGACGGCCCCTGGTACGTCATTTTGAGCTGAGCGCGCTTGTGCGGCGTGAGCGATGTTATGAGGTCGCAAGTTCCAGCGCACGAGCCCGCAGATGCGCTTGGCGCGATGTCCTGGAGATCGGCCAGCATCAGAGGGCCGCGTCGATGCTTGTGCCGGTCGTCTCCATACCGCGCGTCCTGGCAAATCGCCGAACTCGAGGCTACGCGGCGGCGACTAATTAAAAACTAGCTCCGCTGTGGCAGGCTGGCCGGTGCGAAGAGCGAATTGGGGTCTAAGGCGCAGCAAAGCAGGCAAGCTGACATCGACTGCCTCGATGATGACAAATGTGTTCGAACCAATGGCGAAGGCACCGATGGTTCGAGCGGTCGAAATGAGCTTCGTACGTGCGATCGGAAGAGGTGAGACGATGGTCTAGGTTGTTCATGGCGGCACGTCGTGCGGCTTGGGAGGAAGGCTCGATCATGATGTTTCGAAATCGCGCCGGCCTGCAGATAGAGATTGATATCTGAGGACCAAGTGCTCTGCACTCTGCTCTATCGTGCCATTTCCATGAGGACAATCTCGATCGGATCTCCGCCAAGCCCATGAGAGAAGTAGCCCTTCTGGATGGCCCTGAAGCCATGACGTTCATAGAACCGTTGCGCGTTCAGGGTTGACTCGATTTTGATTGGTCCTGGGTGTTCCTTTGCCGCGGCTTCAAGACCAGCTTTGAGCAATCGCTCACCAATTCCGCGGCCTGCTGCCTTCGGCAAAACGAAAAGGCGGGTCACCTCGCCAGGAACTGAGTCGACGAACCCCAATACCTCGCCGTTCTGCTCGGCTATGATCGTGGTGCCCGCAGCGATGACATCCTCGTAATATTTGGCAGTACGTTCTCCCATCCACCCCTCCAGTTGCTCGGGCTTGTAATGGGTGATTGCCAGTTCTTGAACCGATTGTGCCGTCACGTCATAGAGCGACTGGGCATCGCCAGTGCAAGCCGGGCGCAATACCGTTTCGCCATCAACTTTTGTGCTGCTCATTGGTGATTCCTTCGCAACCATTCACCAAAACTTATCTCAGATTGTGGCCGCAGCATTCCCGCAAAATTGCAGCGGGATGGGCCAAATCGTGATCTGTAGCGGGTCGCGTGCACCGAATCGCTGCATCCTGACGCTCCGCATTTGCACGCCCTGCCGGGCGAGAAGATGTACGCGTCATGCCAGCGTGAAATATCTCCACTTCGAAGGGGCCATGCTGCGAGACGTCATACTCGCCGAGCTTGCCGGGGTGGGGTAGATCGACGCAAAAGCATCAAATAAGCCGTTTTTCGAAACAACAGCGCCGGTTGTAGCGAAAAAACTCCTGGAAGGCTTGTATGATGCGGGGCTTACGCAGATTGGTGCTCGAATATCCCGCCGAGCTTGAGATCACACAGGATGTGGAGAGGTGCTGGGGCCGTGGCAGCTTGGCCCTCGTCCTCGGGTATTCAGGCACGACCATCGGCCGCGCCTTATCCTGAGTTGCATGACGGCTTTGAACACCTCGCGATGAACTGAATGGCAAGGATCATGAGCTTATCTCCTCCTGATAAACGAACAAAGCTAATCCTTGCCGCTCTGATGATCGCTGCGTTCGCTATTGGCCTAGATACGTTTGTCATCATCGGGGCACTAGAAGTGATTTCTCGTGACCTCAACATTTCAACCGGTGCGGCGGGATGGATAATCTCAATCTACGCACTCTCCTACGCGGTTTTTGCGCCGCTGAATGCCTGGATGTTCCGGGCCGCAAGCCGCCGCAATGTCCAGATCCTATCCGTTTCAATCTTCATCATCGGCAACGTGATCTGTGCAATCGCTCCGAACTTTGCAACCCTGGCTGCAGCTCGCGTCATTTCAGCCTACGGCGCAGCCATGTTCACCCCGGCGGCCACCGCATTGGCAACCGAGCTCCTGCCGCCCGGTAGCAAAGGGTCGGCATTGTCCCTTATCTTCGGTGGTATGACCGTTTCACAAGTTGCGGGTGTTCCGGCGACCAGCTGGATCGCTGATGTCATCGGCTGGCGTTTTGCCTTCGGTTTCGTGGCAGTTGCGGGGCTCCTGGCATTGCTGATCTTTGCCCCTATGATGTCCGGTGTCTCTGCAAAGGCGCCGGAGCGCGGAAACGGCCCGGCTTCGAAAGACTTTCCCAGGGCTATCTACGGTGTTCTTTCGGTTACCCTATTCGTGGTCATTTCCGAGTTCGTTGTTTACTCCTATGTGAGCGTCATTATCACCGGTTCTCTGCTTACAGGCGTGCCGCTGCTCTCAGCCGCGCTCTTTGCGTACGGTTTCGGAGCTGTGACAGGAAACGCAGCGTGCGGCTTTCTAACCGATCGCTTCGGCCCCTACAAAGTTCTCATTGCGGTGATCGGCGCGCAACTAATCGTTCTCGTAGCTCTGGTTGGATTCGGGCATCATGGTGCCTTAACCGTGCTCATCGCATTTCTTTGGGGCAACGCGAGTTACATGTATCTCGTTCCGATCCAGCACCGGCTTCTCGATCTAGCCGGGGAGAGGTCGAAGCTAATTTTGGCAATGAACAGCTCGACCACCTTCGCAGGAATAGCCATCGGGGCCGTTCTCGGCGGTATCCTCGTCGAAACTAGCGGGGTCACATCCCTTGCTGCAGGGTCGATCCTGATTGGCCTCATCGGCTTCGGACTGGCTGTTGCCTTTATGAGTGAAGTTGCAGCTGCAGAAGCTGCCACTCCGGCAGTCCGTGGGTTCGACTAAGGCATACGACCCTATGACCAGACCTCATAGAGCAAGGGCATCCACCACTTGGCACGCTCGACGATCCTTCACCGCGCCCAAATTAAGAATGCGGGTGGCCTGGTCGCGCTGGCCCGCACCGCGGCGGCTGACTAGGCACCGCGGATGCCGTTATTATGCCGAGCACTGAAAGTGCAGTAACGTACGTGGTTCTTGAGATTGTTGGCCGCCTGGCTATCCAAGACCCGCAGACCTCGATGGCCACATGGGCCAATACTGATTTACTGCGCTCGAGTCAGAAATGCTTTCAATGCCGAGGTGGCGTACTGAGATTGATCGAATTAGTTCAATCAGACCGGGCTGTTAGGGCCCAGTGACTCGGAAAGCCTGAAAATGTTTCAGCCAGAGACCCGGGTGTCCAGCTGGAAAGTATGGTTGCATAGAAAGGAGACGCGAACTTGGAAACTCCATCCGAATTGAACGAACTGCGGAGCAGCATCGACAATCTCGACGCGGTTCTTATCCACATTCTCGCGGAACGTTTCAGGTGCACTCGGCAGGTCGGAAAACGAAAAGCGCGACTTCAATTGCCTTCGGCAGATCCAGCTCGTGAGGAACGCCAGGTAGAAAGACTACGCACGCTCGCACAGGCAGCTAGCCTTGACCCAGAGTTTGCCGAGAAGTTCCTATCATTCATTAGCAAAGAAGTGATCCTGCATCACGACCTTACTCGTGGAGCAAACGCCGACGTCTAAAAGTACTTGACCACGCGCGTTCTCGTCGGAGCCGGTGATCTTCAACTTGGCTGAACAGGTATGCGCTCGATCAGTGTAGGTCATCTTAGCATGGAGGATCACGCTCGAGCCAGAAGCCCGGCCCGCTAAACCACACATTCTCTGAGTCGTTAAATCTCGGCTCACCTACGTGCAACGCGCGAATTGGAAGGTTGCGAAGCGGCAACCCTTCGATCGCGTTATGTAGACGTCTTGCAGCGTCCTCATCGCGTCCACCCCTGCAAGGATAAATAGAGACGGCACCAATGGAAGAGGCCTCGAAGTGGTCTCGACGCCGTACCACATGGAGAAGAAAGCCTTTCCAGGTATCGTCGGTCATAGGCATCAGAAGCCGGCCACCTTCGACAAGGCGATCAAGCCAGACACGGGATGGGTGAGTGGCTCCGGCGAACACGATGGCGATATCAACCTTGCCGACATCTACCGCCCGGCCGTCGCCCGAGACGACATCGACCTGGGGCCAGCTCTCGAGGTTCACTCGGGCCCGCGACGCCAACTCTGTGTCGGTTTCGATCGCCGTCACACGACCAGCGGGTCCGACAATCTCGGCCAGCACCGCCGAATAGTATCCGGTGCCGGCACCGACCTGAAGTACCTGCTCGCCGGCGGCGATGTTGAGATGGTCAAAATTGCGGGCCCAGAAGCTGGGCATCCCATTGTTGAGGTTACGACTCGCATCGATCGTCACGAGAACGTCATGGTAGAGCCAGCGCGGGTCGTCATCAGGGGTCAGAAATGGGTCGCTGTATGGGTCGGAGATGATGCTCCACGGCCCAGGGCCTACGAATTGCTCGCGCCGAACGGTGGCGAGGCGAAGGCGTCGATCAGCTTCGGGTTACGCAGGACCGGGACTTTGTATCCCAGGTCTTCTGCATACCAGCGGCGCGCCGCTGCCAACGTGTCGTCCATGAAGGCTCTCCTGTTGCGATACAGACGATGCGTCTGAACTCCGGTCGGGCAGACACGTCAAAAATGTTTTTCTTCGGCTGTCCGCACTGGGCTGGCTGGAGCGCATAGCACAGTGAACATGGAACCATTGACTATCACTCCCCATCCTGCCAACGCGGTCGCCCATGCGACTGATGTCGCATCTGCGATAGATGCCCTGTCCGATATCGATCTCGTGCGGCTCAAAGCTCTTGCACGATTGTGGAGCCGCGACCTGCCGGGAGGGCTCTCCTGGACCGACATCCTCAACGAGGCGATTGCACGCACCCTCGACGGCTCGCGCCCCTGGCCGCCCGGCGTGCCCATCCTGGGCTTCCTGTCGGGCGTGATGCGCAGCATCTGCAACGACCATTGGCGTCGTGCGCGTCTTGAGCAAAGGCTGTTCGTGAGCCGCGATAACGAGGACCAGCGGAGCGGGCCCGGTGGAGATGCCGACGAGGTGCCCGATCCGGAGCGGATCTTGGTTGCCGCACAGACGCTGGCCAACATCTATCGGCTGTTTGAGGGTGATCCACTGGCGCTGAAAATCATCGCAGGCATGGCTGATGGTCTGGCGGCTAGAGAGATTTGCA
Source organism: Bradyrhizobium sp. 23 (assembly GCF_023073295.1). NCBI lineage: Bacteria > Pseudomonadati > Pseudomonadota > Alphaproteobacteria > Hyphomicrobiales > Nitrobacteraceae > Bradyrhizobium > Bradyrhizobium sp. 23. Next base: position 6,892 of record NZ_JADPJF010000160.1, read on the forward strand.
AGATCCATGAGATGTCCGAGCTCGATTACGACACGACACGACGACGGATGAGGCGCACGTTGCTGCGCCAACACCAGTACTGGAACAAGTGATGACACGCTGGCACCCGAGTCTCGATCTGGAGCGATTGTTCGAATCGCTAAGCGTGGAAATCCTTTCCGCCACCGATGAGGAGGTGCGCCAGATGTCCGACCGTCAAGGATGGAAGGTCGCTAATACGGCTCAAGAGCTCAGAAAACTCATCAGGGCTGCGGGGGCGGATGTTGGCGTGAAACAAGACTGCGACGGGCGCGGGGGAACCGGCGTCGGCGGCAGTATTGGCGGCGTTGAGCAAGCGGAGAAAAATCAGCAATAGACAATAGTATGCCGGGGGATATCGTCCGCGACCGTCCACGATGTCGCCCTTCGGCCCCAGAACTCGGCGGCATTGCCCATCGTCGATGCTGACCTGTCAGGCGCGAGCGGGTCTGCCGCGGCGAGTCCAGAGAGCGAGGAGCGCGGTCGTGACTAGGATCATCACGCCGCATGCCATGTAGAGCTGAGCTTCGGTCGTATTCGGAAGCAAAGTAGGAAGCAGGAAGATCAGCGCACCAACCGCACCCGTTAGAAGAGTGGTAAAGGCCTGGACGCGTCCGATCAGCGCCGAATCGACGACAGTCAAGAGATGTCCGTTGGCCGCCGCCCGCGCCAGATTCCACAGCATCCCAGCCACCGTATAGAGCACAATTGCGACAAGCGGGTCGGTCGCATAGGACAGGACGAGCAACGAGCCCGCCGCGCCGGCGACAAGGAGCGTCGTCATGCGAGCGATTCTCCTGGCCACCGCTGGGATCCCCGCAGCGGCAAGAGCGGCCATGCCCGCAATCGCAGCCGTCATCTCGAGTGTACCGAAGAGGCGACTACCTCCGCCGAGCGAATGAATGACGAATCCAGGTAACAACAGGTTTGTGATCTGAATGACGGCAAATACCAGGCCCACTGATACCGACGCGGACAGGCTTTGTGGCTCGTTCACAAGATAGTTGATCGCTTCACGAGAAGCCGAAAACAGATTGAGGCGCTTCGCTGCGTGTGTGCGCGTAGGATACGCGGTCAGATTCCTCAACAGGGGCAGAACGGAGATCGCGACGAAGGCAAACAGGGCGGCGGTCGTCGCGCTGCCGAAGTGAGCGATGCCGTAGCCGGCCGCACCTGTGCCCAAAGCCATCCCCGCCTGATTGAAGAACGACAATCGCATGTTAAAGCGCATGCGCTCGGTCTCGGGAATCAGCGATTGCAGGATGCCGCTCATGGCGCCTGCCAGAAGCGCATAGCCGAAAGCTCCGAGAACTGCTGATAGAAGGAGGGTAGGACGCGAGAGCGCATCGGGCAAAAGGTGTACCGGAGCCAACATTAGCAAGCCAACAGCTCTGACGAGTTGTCCCGATGCGGTGACCCTGAGGCGATTGTGACGGTCGACGACATGTCCGCTAAGCGGCGCCAGGGCAAAACCGGCAAGACTGGAGGCCAGCAGAACCAGGCCCACCAGGTTCGATCCGCCCACATCGAACGCAACCCACGCCGGCATGACAATCCCGGCGCCGACGATGAAGAAGGAGATGGAAGAAAAGCCAATGAAGAAACGTCGCTGCATTGCTTGCGAATGGAACCCGTGCATCTCTCTCGCTTGGCTCACTGCAAAACGATCTCGGAAAACCCGCCCGCCGGTGCGGTCACAGTTTACGCCTGAGTATCCGCGAGTACTGCAGGCAATCACGAATAGATCCTCGCATCAGGAGACAAATGCGCGAAGCTGGCGGTGGTCTGTCTTGCTCACGGTCGTCTTGGCCTGCGTCAGAACCTTTCACAACTGTCGAGACCCTAGGCCATAGGTATCGGCAACGTAGGCGTGAATCGTTCCCTCGACGGCCGCGCGTAGTTCCTGTTTCATGTCCACCTATCCCTTCGCCGATGCGCCGCTTGGATATCACGAACACCACGCCTCGTCCTGCGACGGCCGGCATGCCGAGCAGAGCAGGTATGCGAGGGATGGAACTCTGGTCGGATAAGCGGGTGTGGGCGGCCTAGTTGCGCAACAGCTCGAAGGCGTCGCGTCGTTCGATCAGGGACTGCCCTTCTGCCGTCAGTCGCTCCAGCAAAACAGGCGTTACCTCGCTGCCGTCCCGTTCTCGTTGCGACCGGGCCGCTGCCGGGCCAAGTCGTTACCGTAGAGCTCGCACTCGATTCTGTGGATGGCACGCTAGAACACGTTCACTGTCGACCAGAGCGGGTCGTGATCTTCATTGAAGCCTCCAGCCGTGGACGAACGATTCAGTGCCCCCAATAAAGGGCGAGCGGATTGGCTTCGTGTGCGAGCTCAATCAAGCCTCTTCTCGTGTCGGGATCAATCTGCGCAAGGGGATGTCGCACTGCCTCGCATTTGATCACGCCACCTTCGGCCATCACGCTCTTGGCAGCGCGCAGACCACATTGCCGGTTCTCAAAGTTGATTAGCGGCAACACCCTGGCATAGGCCTCGCGAGCCTCACATCTGCGTCCGGCCCTATGGTGATCAATGACAGGCCGGAGCAGATCCGGTAGCAGTGCGCTCGACATGGTTCCGCTCGCACCAGCATCGAGGTCCGCCATCATGCTAATGGCTTCCTCGCCGTCAAATGGACCGATGATTGTCTCGCCACCGAGCTGGACCAAGCTACGCAGCTTTGCCGCGGCGAACGGCACCTCGATCTTAAAATAGCTAACGAGTGGCACTTGTTGCGCAAGTCGCACGAGAAATGGCACCGTGAGCGTCACGCCGCTGAGCGGCGCATCCTGGACCATGATTGGAATCCTGGCCGCATCCGCGACACGGCTGAAGTGTTCGAGCGTGCCCACTTCATCGGCGTTCAGACCATAACCGTGATAGGGCGGCATCAGCATGACGAGGCTTGCGCCGCTTTCGGCCGCATGACGGGCGCGCGCCAGCGCTATACGGGTAGAGAAATGGCTGCAGGTGACCATGACGGGAACGCGGCCAGCGACATGTGAGAGGCAGAGGTCGACCAGCAGCTTCCGCTCGTCGTCGGATAGCAGGAACTGTTCGGAATAGTTGGCCAAGATGCAGATGCCGTCGACCTTTTGATCGACCATGCAGTCGATAACCCGCCGCTGGCCCTCGAGGTCGAGATCTCCGGTCTCCGTAAAGGGCGTCGGCGCGACAGGGAAGAGGCCCGTATAGATTGGGTAGGTTTCGTTTGGCATTAGGAGAAATCCAGCCAGTAAGTAGACAAAGTGATCAGACCTTCTCGGCCTCGACCAGCCCATCGAGGATGTTTAGAGATTCAAACAGATAGTAGGATCCGAAGATCGTCTCTGCTTTGTTTGCCGAATCCTGGGCGCGTGCATCGCGACGCTTGTTGAAGCAGGCACCGACCAGCATCCCAGGCAAGCGGGTGTCGTTTGGACCTGCCGTCGTTAGATAATTGTCGATCAATGCCCTAGCGGTCGATTCGCCTGCCTCACGATACTTAGCGCGCAGTGCCGCTGTCGGCGCGAGCCGCGCCAGCTTCAGAAGCGCCGAGCACGTAATTGCAGTTGCCGCCGTGTCAGTCTCCGCATTGGGGATGGCAGGGTCATCGAAGTCCCAGAACGCTACCATGCTGGCTGGCACGTGCGACAGCCACCAGTCCGCCCCCGCAATCAACTGCTCCATCCAGCGCTTCTCATGAGGATCATGAGCAAGCGCGATCGCCGTATAGACGAGACCCCACGCCTGTGCCCTGCCCCACACGCTACTATCGCTGTACCCTTTGTGCGTGAAATGGCGGACGACCTTGCCCGTCGCGGGATTGAGCTCACTTGACTGAACGATTGAGCCATCAGAACGCATATGAATGTCGAGCACGCGTTTGGTGTGGCGTGCGGCGATTCCATCGTAAGAGGAATCCCCTGTCTTTGCGCCAGCCCAATACAAAAGCGGCACTGCCTGTAAGGAATCGATGCTGCTGAACGAATTGCCGACGTCTTCTGATTCCTCGGCATCGCCGCCTAGCGGAATGAGGCCGAGCCGATAATCGAATTGCGCCTTTAGTGAGCTTGCAGCATCAAGGGCTAGGAGAGCTGCATCGTTGTCTTTGCACAGAATATCGCCAAGCGCCGCCCCATAGTAGAACCCAAAGCCCTTGAAAGCGGTTTGCAGATGTGCGCGCGGCCTCAAGCGGCTGCTCCACAACCGAGCTGCATCGAGGTACTTTGCCTTCCCAGTTCGCCGCGCGAGCAGCCACAACATGCCAGGCCATGCGCCACCGGTCCAATCGCCGTCCGCCGTGGTCGTCCATTTGCCGGTCGAGCTGTCGGCCCAATGCGGAAATCCCGTCTTCACGGTGGAAAGCGTCTGATCGACCCGTGTCTGCATGTGGCCGATCGCTTCAGCCCATCGTGATTTGCTCATACCCGACACTCCTTTATCACTTACAAAGATCTCGGACACCATGGACGGTGCTAGCCGTACAACGCCCGATCGATTTCACGTCGGTTCTCCTCGACGGCTTCGGCGTGCTTAGAGCACCGGCCTGACGGATTCGGCCGCCCCTTCATGAGCGCGACGTGCGTAGTTCCACCAACTCATGGCAGGCCCTCACAGCGATTGATGTCGGATGCAACGACTTCGGCGCTTCGGCATCCCGACTCGCGGAACTGCTTGATTTGTCCCACGGCGACCCTGCACGCCAGGCGATCAAGCGGCGCGAGCGGAGCTCAGGGTGCCGACGGCCCCCTTTTTGGAAAGCTCCTTCAGCTGCCTGTCGTCATAGCCAAGCTCCTTGAGGATTTCCTCCGTCTGAGCTCCAAGTGTTTGAGGCGGCAGTCGGACTTCCGGCAGCTTGCCGTCGTAGCGCACCGGGTGGCTAACGAGCGTGACCGGCGTACCCGTCGCGCCACGGACGACCTGGAAGTGTTCGTTATGTACGACCTGCGGGTCGCTCACGACATCTGCATAGTCGTTAACCGAAGCGTGCCAAATACCGCGTGGCTCGAACAACGCGACACATTCGGCCGTCGTGCGCTTTGCGACGTTCGCGGCAATCCGAGTTGAGGCCTCGTCGCGCCGGCGATAAGCCTCATTATCCAGAATGCGCTGATCGGCAGGAAGGTCGAGGGCTTCAGACAATGCGCTGAGGGATCCCAGAGAGATCGCAATATGACCGTCTCGTGTCGGATAGATGCCGTAGGGGGCTCCGAAGTACCAACCGGCGATGGGGCCGGGCTGACGGACATCGTCGGGCCGCTCGCCGTTAAGATAGCAGGTAAAGGATTCCATTTGCAGGTCGAGCGCCGCCGACAGGAGACTAACATCGACGCGGCCCCCCTGCCCTGTGCGGGCTTTCCTCACAAGCGCCGCCAGAATACCCGCTGCAAACAGCGCTGCACCATGATGATCGACTGCCGAAACTCCGACGGCCCTTGGGCCCTGCTCACGGCTCCCGGTGATCGTGGCAAGTCCCGACATTGCCTGCACTAAAAGATCCTGACCGGGGCGGTTGACGTAGGGCCCATCGGGACCATAGCCGGAGGCTGCGGCATAGATGATCTGCGGATTGATCTTCTTGGCCTCTTCATAGCCGAGGCCCAGCTTGTCGAGCACGCCTGGGCGGAAGTTTTCCGACATGACATCCGAGGTCGCAATCAGCTTCCGAGCAATCTCAATTGCCTCGGGCTTCTTCAGGTCAAGCGTGAGGCTGCGTTTGTTGCGGTTCCCCGTGAGCAGCAGCATGGATTGTCCGTCGACCCATTTGTCGGCCCCACCCCACTTTCTCTGAAATGCGCCATCGGGCGGCTCCACAGCAATGACGTCCGCTCCGAGATCGGCGAGGAACTGCGCAGCCACCGGGCCCATCAGGAAGTGATTGAAGCTCAGGACGCGAACGCCCTTCAAAAGATCGACCATGGTCCCGCCTTCGGCTTTTCTTCAGTTAAGGAATTTCGTTCGTTGTCCGTTCTGAAATCGATTTCAGAAATATGCATTGTGATCCAGAGAGTCAAGAGGAACGAGACCGGTAAGCCAACTTGAAGCCTGAGTTAATGCAACCGCGTTCCATCGGAAAAGGTGTATCGGGCACAGACGGAGCTTGAGAATGCTCGCCCTCCAATGGTTTAAGTAGATCCGACATAGACATCCTTCTCTGACCGATAGACCCAATGGATAAGAAACGAGCAATCGATCCCAAAGGACGCCAGCAGCCGCGCGTGAAGATCGAAGATGTCGCGCGAAAAGCCAATGTGTCCCCTGCCACCGTGTCGCGCGTTCTCAATCATCCCGAAATCGTGAGGCCGGAGCTCCGGGACAAAGTGATGCGCCACATCACCGATCTCTCCTACACGCGAGACAGCGCAGCAAGAGCGCTGAAGTCGGGACGCATGCGGACCGTTGGAGTCATAGTTCCGACGCTGGCGCTCGGCATCTTTGCCGAAGGAGTTGAGGCGCTACAGAACCGCCTTAGCGAGAGCGGCTACACGTTGTTCATTGCGAATTCCCAGTATGACCAGCGCCGCGAGTTGCAGGAACTGCAGAGCCTCCTCGAGCGCGGCATCGATGGAATTGTGTTGGTCGGCGGCTCCCACGGACGCGAGCTGAGGACTCTGATCGAGCAGGCCGCCGTACCCGTGATCACGACCTATGTTTCAAAGGCAGCTGGCGGCATCCCTGCGATCGGAATCGATAACGAAAGCGCCACGCGCGAGATGACCGAGTATCTCTTGCGGCTTGGACACGTCCGTTTTGGTACGATCGCCAACGTTGTTGCGGCTTCCAACGACCGATCCCGCGCAAGGCTGGAGGGCATTCAGCGCGCGCTTTCCGACGCTGGGCTACCGCTTAAGGCGAGCCAGATCATCAAGGCGGATTACTCGCTTGCCCAAGGCCGCAGCGCACTTCGTCAGCTCCTCACCGAGCATCCCGATACCACGGCGGTGATTTGCACGACCGACACGCTTGCCATCGGTGCAATGGCAGAGGCTCGCAAAATGGGGTTGGCCGTGCCGGCCGCGCTTTCCATAACAGGATTTGATGATGTTGAGCTCGCTGCACAGATGGACCCGCCGCTCACGACTGTCAGTGTTCCCGCAGCTGAAATCGGCCGGGGAGCCGCCGATTATCTGATCAACGCCATCGTCGGAAACCCGGTGCCCAGAAGTGTCCTGTTGCCTTATCGTCTGGTGATGCGGGCATCGACCGCGCCGCCAAGGTCCAACCAACGGCCGGCACGTCGCAGGCGCACTTAGCACTGCAATCCACTTTCAACTGAAGTGAAGGTCTTGGTTCGGATGCGCCGGCGCATGCCGATATGCCCGATATCCCTGGTGCGGCGAATGAGGATGTGACTAAGCATGCCGGCGACGGCTGAGCGAGAAAAAGGAACAGCAACTGACACAAGCTTTTCTCCGCTCTCAATGCTCGCGTTCAACGTGAACGGAATGAATGGGCGCATGGTGATGGCTGGCGCCGAGCTCGTGTAGCTTGTGATGCAGGCGATGATGTGCAAGCTCCAGGGCAACTCGCAGCCGCGAGTGCCGCGCTTCGTCGCTCTTGGGAGCAAGGGTATCCATGTAGGCGATCGATCCCTCAATTTGTGCAAGGACCGACACTGCGTCCGCAGTTGCAAAAATGGGTTTGTCGCCCACGTTGACATACGCCGCACTGGTGTGGGCCGCGATGTCTGCCTCGCGGCCCGCTACGCTGCCCCGAACACGTATCGCGATCCAACAGGACTCGGTGACGCGCAATGAGATGTGACCGCTGCACGCCAAGTCGGCGCATCGAACTTCATCGACAACGATGCCGTTGCGGATCAACTCCAACCTTGTTGGTTGGACGCTGACCGATTCGATCCTCCAATCGACGCTGACGGTGCCGCCTGACGAGGGAAGCGCGATCTTGCTCCCGGGGCGCCGTCCTTCAACTGTCATGTCCACGAGCGGGCCGACCGTGATGAACGTGTCGCCGCTACGAACGGCATCCATCCAGTTGCGATACGTGAACTCGCGCGCGCCTAGCTGCACATAAGACCGCGAGCCTCCAAGGAGCGCGGCGGCATCCATCTTGTCGGAGCCGGCTACCAGCGGCAAATGGTAGCCGATGTTGAGGTAACGGTACCAGTCGGCGAGGCCAAATGCGCTGATCTGCGCCGTCCGCGGGTTGAACGACATCATTTCGATAGCGTCAACGAGGCCCAGCACGATATCGGCGGCCCGTTCGGCCTGCGGGTTGGGCGCGTGGGGCATCACAACCAGTCCACCTTGCTGGCGGCAGCGCTCCGCCCAGTCAGCCATGGTGGCTTCCAGTGGATCGCCAATCGCCGCTTCGTTCGATCCGGCGCACGAGAGGGGATTGATGATCTCGCCTTCATAGCCGAGCAGCGATATATGGCCCAGAACCTGCATCCGGTTCTCTGTGCCGACACGCACGAGGAACTCTCCGTCCCCACCGAAGTCCTTCGCTCCGATCGTGGTGCGTCCGTCGAAATCGGCGACGTTGGTGAATAACTCGCCCCATTGCGCTGCGAGCAGGTTGACGACGTTGACGCCTTCCGCCTTGCCCTCCAGCAGGGCGGTCTGTGGGCTCAGGAAATGGACGTGCGTGTCGGAGCTGACCCAGCCCTGTTCGCGCCAGCGCAGCACCCGATCGAGCTCGAAGGTCAGGTGTTCCGTGCTCGCGGTGACCTCGACGATACAGCGCAGTGGAACCACCTCAAAGCCCCTGCTGATCTCCACGAAGACCGACCCGATCGGCAGGTCTGCATCACAGCTTCCATCCACATAGGCGTACTGGTTCAGCCCATTGGCAAATTCGCCCGAGAAATCCTCGAATCTGCCGGTGTTAACCTTGCGGTGGTGTCCCTTGGGCGGCAGATACTCCCCCTGGGGCCCATGGATATGCAGGCGTGCGGCGACGCGCACACCACTGCCCTTCTCTACAATGCGGATCTTCACGGGTCTCGTTGCGGGCTCGATAGCGACCGCCTGCAGTGACATCTCTGCTGGAATCTCGGAGGCCACCAGGGAGCGGAGGTCCCGAACGTGCAAGCGGCCGTCCTCCGAGCGCAGGTAGAGCTTTGCGTCGGCGTGCGCTGAGTACTCGACGATGACCTCGTCGTGCGAGCGCACCGGCTGTACGTCAGGCTTAGCAGCGAGCCAGTCCGCTCTCGAGTACCTCAGCACCGCCCGGGCGGAGATGACGGTCCCCAGGTCGATGCCGATCTGCTCGCCGCGATGGTCGACGTCGAGCTCGCCAAGCTTGTTCAGATGTACCCCGGGCGGTAGCTGCAGCTTCAGCTTGCGTCGGCCCTGGAGGCGCAGCGGATTCTCCGTGAGCCTTGTTGTGGTTACCGCAAATACTAGCGAGACCTCCTGCTCGGCCCGCAGGCTTAGTGCGGTAAACTCCTTCTCCGGATTCGGATTTGGGAGCGCATAGAGCCACAGGTTCTCCCCTTGTCGGTCCATGCGCCCCGATTCGGTACGGGCTTCGCCGAGGAAGAAACTCTTGCTCGGCGCCCCGCCGAGAGCAAAATCTTCGCCGGTGCTTGCGTGCACGATGGGCCCCCGTAGGGGCAGTGCGGCGAACGCACTCGCACTCCAGGAGATGTGGTTCTGTTGGATGGCGAACCGCCGCACCACTGGCACGTCGGCTTCGCTGCCGTCGGCGTATCGGAGCCCGTATGTCGACACCCGGTCGCCCAGAGGATTGCCTTCCACAGGTAGCGTAGCCGGCCCGATCTCCCCGAATTCCGAGAGGCTCGCAGGTGGACGGTCCGCGGCCACCTGCACAAAGAGCACGTAACTTGCCAATGTGGGCGACAGCTCGATCACCACGGGAGAGGCCCCGGGCCGCAAAGCCAGCACATCCGGCCCGGCCTCGTTGCCGAACAGAAACGGCATGCCGCGATACGTCTGCGACCCTCGCAAGGAATCGATCCATCCGGTATCGCCTGGGCGGCTGCCGAACCCCTCATCGAGCTCCCGGCGCCTCGCATTGAAGTATTGCTTCAGGTCTACGGGCTTAAAGTGCGGCGATGAAGGCGTTTTCATTGAATGGCTCCCCGTTCAGGGCCGTCAGTCACCGATGTAGACGCGACCGCGCCTTTTGGCGAAGTGATAAACTACGACGCTCAAGAGCGCTATCACCGAACCATAGATTGGAAACATCCAGGCCATGTGCTCGCGCTGCAGCCACACCAGCAAATACGGTGACGTTCCGCCAAAGAGCGAGACGCCGAGCGCATAACCGAGAGCTACTCCCGTGGTCCGCACGGCGCGCGGCATCAAGGTGGTAGCGATGAAGTTATAGAGGGCCATGTTGAAGCCGACGATGGCGCCGCCGAACACCGTGACAAGGAAGAACGTTGTGATGTTCTTCTCCGTATAAAGCAAAGTCAGGAAAAAGCACGGGATGAGAAGTAAGCGCAGCAGCGTGAATGCGCGCGAGGGCCGAACCTTGTCCGCGAAGGCGCCTACGAATGGTGCAGCAATCGTCCAGATCAAAATCATCAGCGTCATGATTCCGTACACATACGTGCTGTTCTCCTTGAACACCGTGTTTGCCATGTTGGGCAGCCCCGTGTTCCACGCATAGTTGGCGATCTGCACCGAGCCGATCACCAGGATCACGGCGAGCAGCGATAGCCGCACGCTCCAGAGCGTCTTCCACACGCCGCTCGTGGTTTCCTGAATGCGTGAGGACTCGTCCTGACGGTGCATAGCCCGATGGATCAAAGTTTCCGGCACGGTCGAGCGCAGATAGATGATCAGAAGGCCGAGCACGCCACCGACGGTAAACGGTACGCGCCAGGCCCACTCACGCATCGCTTCGGGGGCAACCGAGGCACTCACCAGGAAGGCGACCAGGCTCGATCCGAGGTTACCCAGCTGAATGAACGTACCACCAATCAGACCGAGAAAACGCCCTTCCTTCCCCGCGGGCGCCAATTCAATAGCGATGGCGTTGGCGACACCGGCCTCAGCCCCGGTGGCAAGCCCCTGAATCAGCCGCAAGACAAGCAGCGCGACGGCCGCCGCAACGCCGATATTGTTGTAGGTCGGCAATACGGAGATCAGCAGCGAGCAAACTGCCATCGCTGTCACCGAGATCATCATGACTCGCTTGTGGCTGATGCGATCTGCGATAGGCCCAAGTAAAACCGCGCCCAGAGGCCGCGCGCAGAAGCCCGCCCCGTATACGGCCAGTCCCGCGAGCAGCGAGGTCGTAGGATCATCGGAGGGGAAGAAGTGAGGCGAGAGGAACGCCGCCATGATGCCGTAGACATTCCAGTCGTACCACTCTAGCGCTACGCCTCCTCCGAGCCCAGCGGTCATTCGTTTGGTGGCAACTTGATTGTCAAGCTGAACGGGCACGGCCGTGGGTTGGGCGATAATGTTCATGGTCTCTTCGAGCTCTGTTGATGGCGTTAATGATGCTGCGGGCCGACCGAGAACGAGCAGCCGCCCGTTCGCTCCGCGGCGCCGAGTGCGGGGTCGAAGATACGGGCGACGTTGAACAGTTCGGCTCGCAACGCGAAGGACGCAGAGGGAAAGGAATGCCAGGCATGCTGCCGGCGAGCTCGCCTGTCGTCACGGTTCTTTAAGTCGCTGCGGCCGCACGGCCGGCTCTTGTACCACCTTGGTCACACAACGCGCTGCCGAGTGGCGGCTCAGATTTACGCGGCTGCTCAAGAGCAGACCTCCTAGAACCGTCTGCGCATAAACCGCGCGCTGGCCCGCGCCCCGTTCGCATGGCTTCATTTCCTCCTGTTGCCAAATCGCACTTCTCGAAGAAGCTTTTATTGTTATTGGACGGCGCGGCGTTACAAGGCCGTTGCTTGGTCGAGTGAATTCCGAACTGCCGCCAATCTCGCGAACCAGACGCCAGCTTCCACAAAAGGCGTGTTGAACCACGCTGTTGCTGAAATCGATTTCAGTGAAATAATTCGATGGTGAGACAGAGTCAAGCGTTATTAATAGGAGTTTTCAGTTCGCTATCGCCGGGGGCCGGTCGTCCCCGCCGCAGCCGAGCACGACACCGGAGCACCAAGCTCGACAAATAGTGCTTCTGCAGCGGAAGTTTGCGCAGAAATCGATTGCAGTATAGGGCTGATCTTCTCGTTGTTTTCTGGAGGCACTATCAATGACCGAGAAGCCCGATTTTATCCTCTCAACATTCCCCAGGCCCAAGGTGCGCCTCCTGACGTTGAACAGGACAGCGAAACGAAACGCCTTGAGCAACGACCTGATCGTGGAGCTTGGCGCGATGTTGCGCCGTGCCGCGGTCGATGAGGATGTCCGCTGCGTGGTCCTTTGCGGGAATGATGCGTTCTTCTCTGCCGGAGCCGACATCAAGGAGATGCGAGAGCGGGGGTTTGAGGCAATCGACAATACCGTGCGACGTTCTGCTTGGCGGGACATCGCGAATTTCCGCAAACCACTTATTGCTGCGGTTGAGGGGATCTGCTTCGGCGGCGGTCATGAATTGGCGCTGCTCGCCGACATCGTGATTGCAGGCGAAGGGGCGATGTTTGCACAGCCTGAGATCAACATCGGGATAATGCCCGGTGACGGCGCAACGCAACGTCTGCCGCGCGTGGCTGGCAAATCTCTGGCCATGCTGATGATCCTAAGCGGCCATTCCGTTTCGGCCCGCACAGCGATGCAGGCCGGCCTTGTCGCCGAAGTTGTTGAAAGCGGCCGGGCACAGGCGCGTGCCGTCGAAGTTGCCGAGGTCATCGCGCAAAAGCCGCCTCGTTCGGTTGAACTTGCCAAGGCAGCCGTTCTCGCGGCGTTTCAGACCACGCTGGACGCCGGTCTCGAATTCGAGCGTCAGGCAATTCGCTATGCGTTTAGCACGGCTGACCAGCAGGAAGGGATGGACGCCTTCTTCGAGAAGAGATCGCCTAACTATCGTGGGCGCTAAAGCATCAAGCGAAGGGGCAGCGAGCAAGAGACCGCAAATGCCATCGCGATCGCCGGCCATCGCTGCTGCTGGTCCGTACATGTTGGGTCGTCGCTGGGGATGCTTCGGTTTCGGCACTCGTTCCAGTCGGCCAGGCCGGCGCTGCGCGCTACGATCTCGTACTCGCCGGCCTTGGCCATACTATTACAGATGTTCATCTTGCAGTGGCATCCGCCGGGCAACCATCTCGGCCGACCTGCCCGTGCCTTGCTGGATGTTGGCCCGATCGAGGCCGCAGCTAGCTTCCTCGACTGCGGCTTCCCAGTCCCCCAGAGCTAATCAAGTTAGCGGCGGGCAGACGCGTACCGCTGGGGATGACTGTCTGACCAGCATAGCGACGAGAAGAGCGGAAAAGCCTCTATTAAGGCCAATTCTGAAACCAGAACCGCCTACAATGCAGGAAGCTCGCGAAAGTACCGAACGCGAGACGGCAATCTGGGCGATCCAGCCGGACGATGGGCAGGCTGGCGAGAGGCAGCCTGAGTGTGCCATTTCAGCTACAAAACTCCGATACCGCAAACCTTGGTTCGGCCGTCATCGGGAATGGCAGATGAGTGATGGTGTACGATCTTCCATGCGCCGTCCTCGCGACGTAATACGAAGGTGAAGCGAGCCGGTGTCGACACCTGATGATCATTCCGCAACTGTGAAAAGACATAATTGCCCACCACCAAAATAAGGTTGTGCGCCAAAGTGACGGAATGCCATACGTCCATTTTCACGGTGGCGATGCCATGAAAGTAAGTGCCTATCTCTTTAGCGCCAATGTAGAGCTTATCACTCGATGTACCCTGAAACAGCGCATCATCCGCGTATAGCACAACCAGACGTTCCGGCGCGTGCACATTGAAGGTTTGCTCCCAGAGCTCCAGGAAGTCGCTGACGGCCGGCACCAAGGAGTTGTTGTTCACTACAAATCTCGTTTCGGGCTAAGACTCTGATAAGCTGGACTGCACGTTTCCGGTACGCGGTGTATCACCCGTAAGACCGGCTACTCGCAATCACGCCGCCGACTGACGTTTCGTTATCCGATGCTGAGGACAGGGTCCGATTTGGCGGAGCCAGTAAATCCAAGATGGCATCGCAGTTGTCGACGAACAGTAAGGCGCTCCATGACTTTGAATGTCACACGACGGCTGCGGGACGAACGGTACCGACATTTGACCGATCGTCATGTCGGACGCCTGCTTGCCGACCGCCGCCTAAGAACGTATTCCGCCGAGCTTCCATCACCTCGTCGGCATCGTGGAATGTCGTTGTACTGTTCGAACCTCCGAGGAGCTCAAAAAAACTGCCAGAGCATTGCATCCGGCCCGCCGCATCACTGCGCCATTTTGACCGAAAGCGTTTCTTCGATAACCGGGAGCAAATCAACGAGCCGAATGCTGTAGTCGAGCCCAAGCAAGGTCAGCTCCTGGTCTCACCGATGAAGAATCAGAGCGTTGTCGGCGATCATTGTTCGGCCCGTAGTGCTTCGTTCTTAGGGCAGATGTAGCGAAATTGTCCTGAACCATTTTAGCAGGTGACAATACGGACGTTGTTGGTTGCACCTATTTGCCCAAACGGCACGCCGGATACGACGATCACCAAATCACCTGCTTCAAGATAACCTTCGTTGCGCGCCACCGCTGCGGCTATCTGCGTCATCTCCTCGTCGGTGGCGGGATCGTCTGAAACGATGCTGTGCACCCCCCACAGCAGGCACATGCGCCGCGCGACTTTCTCATCTGGAGTGAGAGCAAGAACCGGCACCGGGGGCCGCTTGCGCGCGATGCGCGCCGCCGTCGTGCCGCTTGCAGTGAAACCGATGATCGCCTTCGCATTGAGGGTCACCGCAAGGTCTGCACCAGCGGCGGCGACTGCATGCGGTGGGGACATCTCTTCGTCGGCTTGCGAGGCTTGGACCAGCGACCGATAGAGATGATGCCGTTCAGTACTTCTGATTACTTTGTCCATCATGACAACTGCCTCGATTGGATAGGCGCCGCTTGCCGACTCAGCCGACAGCATGACCGCGTCAGCTCCATCGTAGATGGCGGTAGCGACGTCTGAGGCTTCCGCGCGCGTCGCTGTCGGTGCAGCCACCATCGACTCCAACATCTGTGTTGCGACGATCACGGGCTTTCCGGTCAGCCGACAGGCGCGGATGAGTTCCTTCTGTCGGCCCGGCACCTCCTCGGGCGGGATTTCGACACCGAGATCACCGCGTGCGACCATAATGCCGTCTGACAGGAGAATGATATCGTCGATACGATCGAGCGCCATAGGCGTCTCGATCTTCGCTATCAGACCGGCACGCTCGCCGATCAGCCCGCGCGCCTCTAGGAGGTCGGAAGGCTTCTGGACGAACGACAGGGCGACCCAGTCGACCCCGAGTGCGAGGCCGAAGGCGAGGTCGCCGCGGTCCTTCTTCGTCAGAGGAGATATAGCAAGCAGCGAACCTGGCAGGTTTACCCCTTTGCGATCGCGGATCGCTCCACCGACGAGAACTGTCGCGATGATCTGCCCATCGCCCGGACTCTCAACGCGCAGGCGCACTCGGCCGTCGTCGACGAGAAGAGTCTGGCCCGGACGTGCGGCCGCGAATATTTCCGGATGAGGTAGTGGGATCGATTGCGTTCCGCCCGTAGCTCCGTCGAGCACAAATCGAACCTTCTCGCCGGCGCGTAGATCGAGCTTGCCGCCTTCGACGGCGCCGATGCGGATCTTCGGTCCTTGCAGATCCTGCAGGACGCCTATTGGCGTGCCGAAGTCCCGTTCGAGATTGCGGATCGAGTCATAGACCCGTGCGTGATCGTCCAGGCTCCCGTGACTGAAATTGAGTCGGAACGTATCTGCGCCTGAGAGATAGAGAGCACGCAATCGTTCTGGTGCAGCTGTCGCCGGACCAACGGTCGCAACGATTTTGGCGAGGCGCGAACGACGCATGTCGATTCCAGACGTAAGAGGATGAAACGCGTGTGAATAAAATGCGAAGGTCGGTCTTCGATGATGGCGTTCAGACTCTCGCGTGATGGGCTCGCATCCCGCCGCCGCAATGCACCTGCGCCGAAGGCGAAATTGATCACCCCGGCTCAACGCGGTCCGGGAGGCATCCAGCAGAGATTCGAACAGGAGAACGCCGCCAGAATGAAGACATGGTCCTTGCTTCCCAAAGCAGCAAAATCGACGGCATCAAGATGACCGAATTGACCTCGTGTCGCGATACAGATGCCGTGAGTCGCGATTTCACGTTGCGGATGCAGGCGCCTTCTGCACGCGATGAGCGGATGCCAGAATGTTCGAAACTGCCCGGTAAGCGAAGACTATGCCGGGGCCGATGGTGATGCCTGCTCCCGGATAAATTCCACGCATTGGTGAGGTCATATCATTGCCGCAGGCATAAAGACCCGGGATTGGCTTGCGTTCTGCGTCCAGAACCTTGCCGTAGCTATCGGTCGCCAAGCCGGCGGCTGTGCCGAGCGTTGCCGGAACGATCGGCAGCGCGATGAAGGGGCCACTCTGGATGGGCCCAAGATTTGGATTTTTCGTTCCTACCGAGGGATCGCCAAGCGTGCGGTTGAACGCCGATTCACCGCGTTTGAAGAGCGGATCGACGCCAGTGGCGGCGTGCGCATTATGCTCCTCGACCGTCCTTTGGAGCTCGCCGGGATTCAACCCAATTTGCATGGCTAGCTCCGGTATCGTTCGGCCCAGTGTGACGTAGCCGAGCCGCGCGTACTTCCGGATACTCAACGTCCATGGCCAAGGCAGCAGATGTCCCATGCCCCTCAGCCGAACGAACTCGTGATCGCAAACGAAGTAGAACCGCTTGTCTGCGGGATATCCGTTTCCAAACATCGCGAGGCAGATATCGTGGTATGAATTGGATTCGTTGACGAAACGTTGCCCATTCGGGGCAACCGCAATGACGCCGGGTCGTCCGCGGTCGAGCCATCCGTAGGGGACGATTTGGGAGCCTGTCCCACTCCTGAGCATCGAGACTGGAGTCCAGAACCCTGCAGAAGCGACGTCCTTGTCGATTGCAGCTCCGAGCTTTGAGGCAAGGTTAATGCCATCGCCTGTAACATCGGCATGAGCCAGCGTGTCGTCATGCTGGTGTGGGCCGCTCAGCTCGGCTCTCAGCTGCGCGTTGCGGGCGAAGCCGCCGGTCGCGAGAATGACAGCGTGGGATGCGCGCACGCGGATCTCAGAATTGCCGCGTTTGACGATTGCCCCTGTGACGCGCCCGTCTTCCATGACGAGCTCAACGAGAGGAGACGCCGGCCATATTTCTACGCCTAACTTCCGCAAACTCACGAGCAGGCGCGCAATCAGGGCATTGCCTCCGCTGAACTCGGTGCCGCGCCTGTAGCTCAAGCGATCCCGCGCGTAGCGAGTCACGCGACGCAAGACATGCTTGAGGGAAGCAAACGATTGGAACGGATTCAGGAAGCTTCGGACTTCGCTGGAAGAAATCATCATCCCCCCGAGCACAACGCGAATGGGGTCGCCGATCAGATCGAAGTCGGGGCCGAGCAGCCGCGCATCGTAGGGTGCAGGGCTGAGTGCCCGGCCTTTGTCGACTCCGCCGACCTGGCTTGAGTGATAATCGGGCGCGGAGGCCAGCGTGAACTTGACCTCTGTCCCGGTCTCGAGAGCGGCAAGCGCAGTCGGCCCGTCCTCAAGATAGGCTTCGATGAAGTCTTGCCGATAGTAATTGCCAAGCTCATGCTCGAGGTATGTCCTGGCTTTCGGAAGCGAGTCATCGATTTTGGCGGAGCGCGCCTGAAGCGAACAGGGAACCCAGATCATGCCATTCGACAGCGACGTGGTCCCGCCGAGACGCGAAGACTTTTCGCAAACCGTCACGCGAAGTCCATTCTTTGCGGCGTAGAGTGCCGCCGAAAGGCCGGCTGCCCCGCTACCGACTACGAGCACCTCTGTTTCGAACGTTTGAGTAGCACCTATTGGTGGCAATGCCGCTGTCCTTTGTTCGCCTGATTGGTTGATCGGCTTGTCCATCTCCGCCTCGCTGCGGTGTTTCTTTGAACGTCAGTGATGTCGCGGAAGGGGAACGGCTTTGAACTCCTCTGCCGCCGCTTTGACCGAGCGTTCAATCGGTATTCGTTCGATTGAGGAGGCCCCGACAAAGCCGACACACTCGGTCGACCGATAGACCTCGAACGTGTGCTGGGGCTCCGCGACCGCCCCACCATGACAGAGCAGGATGACGTCCGAGCGGACCGCTTGCGCGGCCGCGTTGATCTCGTTGATGCGCCGGATCGCCTCCTGGATGGACTGGCCCTCCTCATGGCCCACGAGCCCGCCGCGCGTCGCGCCGACATGTGGGACGATGCAGTCGGCTCCGCTGCTTGCCATGGCTTTGGCATCTTCGGGGCTCGCAACGTAGGCAAGCGAGAAGATGTTCTTCTTGCGGGCGGTCGCAATCATCTCGAGCTCGCGCTCGAAGCCAAGTCCAACGCGGCCGCGGCGGTCACGCCATTTCTCTCCCATCGTGGAGATGGTCGGATAGTTGATGACACCGGAGAATCCCGCGGCTAGGAAACTGTTGAGAAGACTGTCGAGATCGAGCCGCAGGGGATCCCAGGCCTCGACGCCGCCTATGACGGGTACGGAAGACACGACGTTGCGGATTTCTACCGCAAGCTCCAGCGTACGCGCGTTGGAGTCACCAATACGACTGGTGGGGAGCCCCATGAGCCGCGAGAGCCCAGTAGAGTAGACCACCAGCATATCCGCCCCTCCGAGTGCCGCGCATTTTGCGACGAGGCCGCAGCTGCTCGCCGCGGCAAGGACCGCTTTTCGCTCCGCGACCTGACCTGCAATCCTCGAGAGAATTTCGGTTCGCTCAAACATCTGCACGGGACGTGCCTCCTTGACCTAATTGTTTGAGGAGCCACGTCACGGCGGCCTCGGCAAATTCGGGGTCGTTGATGTGACAGTCCAGCTCGCAGACAACGATCTCTGGCCGGAGATTGTCCTTAACTGCCTGGAGCCATGCCCCATCGGCATCGGCATCGCGAAAGACGCCACCCTCTCGGTCGTAATCTGACACGCCTTTGGCTGGCCAAAGCACGGCTGCCGGCCCGCGTGCTTGCGAGAGCCGCTCGGCCGTAACCCGGCCGATCTTTGCGCTCTCCGCAGGCGTGGTTCGCATCAGTGTCGTGTACGGTGTATGTGAATAGAATTGGCGGCCGCGAAATTGATCGGGAACGCTGGCCGGTGGACCAAAATTGACCATGTCGATCGCGCCGGGCGCGATGACTTGTGGGATTGAGCGGCGCGAGGCCGCCTTGAGCCGATCGGGCCCGGCGCTGGCCGTGCCTCCCATGAGTTCATCGGCCAATTCCGTTGTGGTCAGATCGAGCACGGCATCGAATTCGCCGGCAGCAATCAGCTGCTCCATTTTGCGACCGCCAGCACCGTTGGCAGGAAAAACGATCGCGTCTGTGCCGGCCTCTGCAAGACGTGCCACGCATTGAGTTGCCGCGGGCGTCGTCACACCGAAGGCCGTGATCGCAACAATCTTTCTTTCGCACCCATGCTTGGCCGGCACATAGCGCATGGCCGCAATGGCTCGGCCTGCATTCTCCAGCACCCTTGCCGTGAACGCGTTAATGCCGAAGAAATCGACCAAGGTCGGATAGAGCATGATGTCGTTGTGGATCGCGAGTTCGGCCAGGAGCGCTGGTCTTGCACTGGTCACCAGCAGCTTGGGGAAGCCGTAAGGCAAATCAGACACGACCTCGCCGAAAACAGCGCTTCCCTTGCCTCCTGCAATGGCCACAATCGCGCTGATTGCGCCCGAGGCGAGCAGGCCAGCCACCTTTATGCGGGTAGTTGCGGCAATCTCTTTCAGGAGCTCGGCGGGCGAGGCTGAGCGCGCGCGGCTCGCGTCAGTTGCGTGGGCGGCCTTCACCTCATTGTTCGAGGTCCCGATATCGATCAGGATGGTCTTTCGGCCGCATGTTTGGATGATGTCCGAGAGGAAGGATGCTTCGGGGCCTTTGGTGTCCAGCGTAGCCACGATTGCAACCGCGCCTGAGGCGCCGGCCGAAATCCCAGATCGATTACCATCCCGGACCGACCCCTGGTCGCCCGTGCAATGGTGAGACACGATCTTCCTCCCGGATCATTCTTAATAGCATGTGGTCTAAACCGAGCCGACGCTGGCTATAACCTCGGCGAGGAGTGTGATTGGGTAAGATTGGGTAGATGCCCTGAAACGGCGGCTTATAGGAAGACTGCCGGCCTCCCCTCAGCTTTTCTCAAAAGCGCGTCCGTCTGGAACTTGATGTAGCGTGTCTGTGGGCTCGACCAAGCAATCCTGGCGCCCCTGCAAGCGCAACCCATGCC
This sequence comes from Bradyrhizobium sp. 23, assembly GCF_023073295.1. Taxonomy (NCBI): domain Bacteria; kingdom Pseudomonadati; phylum Pseudomonadota; class Alphaproteobacteria; order Hyphomicrobiales; family Nitrobacteraceae; genus Bradyrhizobium; species Bradyrhizobium sp. 23. The sequence goes on from NZ_JADPJF010000160.1 coordinate 27,224, forward strand.
CCGGAGCCGGAGTGCATTCGGCAAAGGCCGCCGCGCCCTACGAATTGGACGTGAGGACCTCCGTCCTCAGCAACAAACCGCCGGGCCCGTGGTGGCCTATTCGTGCTGCACGCCGGCGCAATGCCCGCCCCCCTGCGAAGGTCACACGTTTGCGGGACGTCATCGTCTGCGCCGAGACACTCTGTGGCTGTGCGATTGAGCGGGCCTAGCAGGGGCACTGCGGTCACGACGCACAAAATTCACCTTCGCGTCTCCATTTCCGGGAGAAGCGCGGCGTCTTCGGTGTCATTAGGCGAGAGCTGCGCCGCCGCTTCCCCATCGAGCCCATGATCGGACACACAAAAGCCGAAGGTGACCTCGGCCACGTACCTCAAGTGCAGCGCCGACGATGCCGCAAATGTCATCCTCTCAGCCGTTGGCCACAACATGCCGCCGCATCCTCGCTGACTCAGACAACGCTTGAGCGGCCTGTTCGCCGGACTGCTATGGCGAACCCTCGCCTGCTCAGCCACGCTCACTTAGCGAGTGAGTTAACTATCTCGGACTGGCGCTAAAAACTAAGGTGCGAGGTACCGCAGAAGTTCCGGATTGCCGCGGACATCGCCTGCCGCGCCGTGCAGCGCGATGCGGCCGCGATCGAGTACGTACGCGTGGCTCGCCACGCGCAAAGCGAGATCCAGGTGCTGCTCGACGATGACCACCGCGATCTCCTTGGTGAGCGCAGTCAGGCGTTCAGTGATCTCCTCGATCACGCCGATCCAAACTCCCTCGGTCGGCTCATCCAGCAGCAGCAGCTTTGGGCTTCCCAGTAGCGCACGTCCGATCGCTAGCATCTTACGCTCGCCGCCCGAAAGAGTGCCGGCTGCCTGATCCAATCGGTGGCCGAGCTTGGGAAAGATCGTCAGGACCCGATCAATCGCCGAAGCGTCGGTGTTGGAGAGCGATCCCACTGCGAGATTATCACGTACCGAGAGGCGTGCGAACACCGAGTGCTCTTGCGGCACATAGCCGATACCGGCGCGCACACGCTGCTCGGTCCGGAGGCGATTGAAATCGTGGCCATCAAAGAAAACCTCGCCTCTCCAGCTTGGTAGCTCGCCGACGATGGCCTTCATCAGCGTGGTCTTGCCTGCACCATTCCGGCCAAGCACGGCGACACCGCCGCGCCTAGGAATGCCGAGGGTAATGTCAAACAGCACCTGGCTGCGGCCATAACCCGCGTCGAGATGCCTTATGTCGAGGAACTGTTGTTTAAGCACGGCGTAAGTAGATCTCCTGGACACGTTTGTTGGCCTGGATCTCCGCGACGCTTCCTGTCGCAAGCACCTTGCCTTGGTCGAGGACGGTGAGGCGGTCGCAGATATCGCGGATGAAATCGAGATCGTGCTCTACGATAACGAGAGAGCAATGCTCTTTGATTGGTCGCAAGAGTTCGCCGGTGACGCGGCGCTCCTCCAGACTCATGCCTCCGGTGGGCTCGTCCAAAAGCAGGAGCCGGGGCTTGCCCGCGAGCGCCATCGCAATCTCCAGCCATTGTTGCTGACCATGAGAAAGCGCTGCTGCGGCATCAAACGCGCGATCGGCAAGACGAAACTGGGTGAGCATCATCATGACCTGGTCGTGCAACTGTCTGCGGCTGCGCGAGAACACAAGATCAAGAAGCGAGCAGTGCCCCTGCAGCGCGAGCAAGATATTGTCGTAGAGGGTGAGGGTTGGCAGCACCGATGTGATTTGGAACTTCAGGCTCATGCCAGCCCGAGCGCGCTCGGTGGGCGTGAATGCGGTGATGTCAGTGTTGATGAAGCTGACCTTGCCTTTCGTCGGCACTTCCGCCCCGGCAATGCACTTCATCAGCGTGCTTTTGCCCGAACCGTTTGGCCCGATCAAACCGTGGAACTCGTTCTCGCCGACCGTGAGAGCCGCGCCATCGAGTGCCGTAAGCTTGCCAAAGATCTTTCCAATGCCTGCGGCTTCAAGAAGCGGCATGATGCTGCGCCCTCTTCTTGCTTTGCCCTTTCGCGGCGAAGCCACCCACGCGCTCGCGCTCCGTCAACACTATGCTGATAAGCCCGAGCGGCCGGAAAAGGATCACGAGTAGCAGGAGCAGGCCCAGAATGATCGGCCAGATGTCGCGGTAATTGTCCGACAGCCAGAAAGAGAGGCCTTCGACGATGGCCGTACCGATCACCGCGCCTATCAGCGTGCCGGAGCCGCCGAACAGCACGTAGAGCACGACCTGCGTGGAGACCACAACGCCGATCATGTTGGGCCACACAAAACCCTCGTGGAAGGCATAGAGGCTGCCGGCCAGGCCTGCGATGGCGCCGCTGATCGCGAACACTATGGCCTTCAGATGCTGTGTCTTATAGCCGAAGAAAGCGATGCGCTGCTCGTTCTCGCGGAGGCCAGCGAGCGCGAGACCGAACTGCGAGCGCACCAGGAAGCGGCATGCTAAGTAGACAATGACGAGAAGCCCCAGTGCGAGATAGTAAAAGATCGGCCCTTCCGAGAGTTCGTAGGAGCCGAGCGTCATCGGCGGAATCGAGGGAATGCCGTTCTGGCCGCCAAGATAGTACCAGCCTCGCGCGAGACGATCGGCGGCATAGGCGCCGGTGAGCGTACCGAGCGAAACGAAGATCACGCTGGCTGGATGCCGGCCGAGTAGGAGGAAACCACCGAGCAGCAGCGCGAAGACGAGGCCGATTAGTGTGCCCGCCGGCAGCACTAAAAGGATTGAGGTGATGTCGAGATCGCGTGCAAGCAGCGCGACGCCATAGCCTGCCGAGCCGAAGAAGAGGGCCTGCCCGAAACTCATGATCCCGGCATACCCCCACACCAGATCGAACGAGAGAGCGAAGATCGCCAGGATCACGACGCGAGTCGCAAACACCGTAAGATAGTCGTGCAGCATCACCGGGAGGACTAGTGCTCCAATCAGCACTAGCCCTTCGATGATGAGCAGGACCCGTCGCGCAGGGCCAACTTGCCCTGCAAAGGCGGTTTCCGCCATTTCAGCCGTCGCACAATTCACTTCTAATGTGGGCACCGATGGCCTCTCTACCGCGCTCATCGCTTCCGCCGCGACTCGTCAGCATTCCCTGGGATCAACAAGCCCATTGCTACGTTCCACGATTTCAAACTTCCCGCTTTTGCACACCGCCGTGTACATGTTCATCTTACAGTGCCGCTTGCCCGGCACCATCTCGGCGGGTCCGCCCGGACCTTCCGCGATCTTTGCATGATCGAGCGTCGCAGCCACCGACTCGCGATCGACCTTCCCGGCTTCCTTGACCGCGGCCTCCCAAAGTTTCAGACCGCGATAGGTGCTGGGCGCGGCACTGCTCGCGGCAAACAGGGAATCTCCAGGATAGTCCTTTTCATAGGCCGCCTGAATTCTGGCGGAGACGGGATCATCTTTGGCGACTGCTTTGTAATAGTCGAGGCAACTCGCAAGCCCTTCCATCTCATTGACCGGATGAAGGCTAAGATAATTCTCATCCTCATTCACGGCAGCAAGCCGTCCGCCGTTCTTGAGATAGCCCGCTTCATAGAGCTGCTTGAATAAGGGGCCGACACCGGGTGGGATGACAGTGTTGAAGACAGTGTCGACCTTGTTAGAGATAATCCCGTGGACAGTAGCGGAGAAATCGACCTGGTCGAGAGGATAATACTCCTCGAACACGACCTCGCCGCCGTTTGCTTCAATTAACTTACGGGCGTATGCATTCAGATTGCGCGGCCAGATATAGTTAGAACCTGGAAGGGCAAACCTCTTGCCGCCGTTTTTGATCAGCCAAGGGATAAATGTGTCGCATTGCTGCGCCGGTGTGGCGCCGGTGCAGAACAGGTATGGTGTGCATTCCTGACCTTCATAGAATTGTGGATAAATATAGAGCGTCTTGCCCCGTGATACGATTACATCCTTGATCGCGTTGCGCATCGAGCTCGCGAGGCCGCCGAGGACCATGTCCACCTTGTCGCGCTGGATCAGCTTGCGCACATTGCCCACCGCCACCGATTCATTAGAGGCGGTGTCTTCGATATAAAGCTCGAGCGGCCGGCCCAAAAGTCCGCCGGAATTGTTGATTTCCTTGATCACCATTCTGGCGACGTTGGCATCCGCCTTTCCGGCAAAGCCGATTGGGCCGGTGAGATCGATCGCGATGCCGACCTTGATGGGGCCTTCGGCCGCATTGGCCCAGTCGGGGCGGATCACCCAACTGCTGGCTCCTGTGGCGATCGCACCAGCCGTGAAAGCGAAGTTCGAAAGGAAACGACGACGTGTGAGTTGGACGCGATCAGCAATCATATGACTACACTCCCCTTTGCGCGATGAGGCCTTGCGGGCGGAACTTGATGAAACAGATGGCAAGCACGAAGACGAGCACGTCGGCGACTACCGGTGCCACTGCCCAAGGTAGCGCCGCGGTAAGAGCGCCGATTACGCCAGCCCCTGCCACCGGTCCGATGAAGGAGCCGACGCCACCGACCATGACGGCAACAAATCCCTGGATCAGAAAACGAATTCCGAGATCGGCAAATAGATCGAAAACCGGCACGATAAGCGCACCGGCGAGCCCCGCTAACGCTGCGCCGAAAGCAAAGGTGGCGCCATAGATGAACGTCGTCGAAACGCCAGAGGCGCGCGCCAGCGCTGGATTTTCCAGCGTCGCCCGAACGCGCAGGCCGAAGCTTGTGCGCGACAGGAGCAGATAGCAGGCCCCCATCACCAAACCCGTGATCACGAGTATCGCGAAGCGCCAGGCCGAGATGTGCATCGTGGCGATAGCGATAGATCCGCCAATCGGCTCCGGAACCGTCAGATAGAAGCCGCCAATCAGGCCCCGCACCGTTTCTCGGATGATAAGACCGAGGGCATAGGTGCCGAGCATCGCCACGATCGGTGCCGCATAGAAGCGGCGGATAATGAGTGCTTCGAGTACAAAACCCAGCAATCCGACGAGGATCGGTGCGGCCGCCATACCGACCCAAACGGGGAGACCATGGCTATAGGCGAGATACGTAATATAGGCACCGAGCAACACGAACTCGCCTTGGGCAAAATTGAAGATGCCCATCATGCTCGCTATGACTCCGAGGCCCAGTACGATCAGGACCATGATCGCGCCGAAGCTCAGAATGTCGAATGCCGCCATGAATGCGTTAGTCATATGTTGCGATCCACCCGGACGCCATCGCAGCCCGTCTCACATCTTCTTCCAGTCGCCCATCTGTTCGAAAGCATGGGCGGCGCGGTAGACGGTGGATTCCTCGAAGTAACGACCGACCAGCATCAGGCCCACTGGTAGGCCGTCGACCATTCCGCAGGGCAGTGACATGGCTGGATGATGCGTAATGTCGAATGGCGCGGTATTGGTGAACATCTCGATGGCGCGCGTGAAATAGTCTTCGCGACTGGCGCCGGCAGGCGGCAGCGGCGTTGCCTTCATCGGCGTCGTCGGCATGAGTAGAAGGTCATAGGTCTCCAGAGCCTTGTCGTATGTTGCAGCGAGGCGGCGAGAAATATTGACGGCCTTGCCGTAAAACCTGGAACCAAAAGTGTTGTTGATGTACGTGCCGAGCAACAGGAACAGCTTGTTCGTCTCGGACAACGAGTCTGCCTGCCGCCGCCACCCGCGATGGAAATCCATCAGGGAGGTCGGGTAGAGATCGCCTCGGCTGAGACCATAGCCGTCGCCGAACATCATGGTCTGGACGGCGCCCTCGGTTCCGATCGGGGTCCAGATCGCCGCCCCCAGGAGATGCATCGGAATGGAGACGGTCTCAACAGTCGCACCGAGATCTTTAAAGCGCTTGGCTGCCTCGCGTACGCTTTCATTGACCGCAGCCTCCGCGGACGGCTGCTCGAAACCTTCCTTAAGGATGCCGATCTTCATCCCTTTGATGCCTGCACCCAAGGCCTTGGTGTATTCGTCAACCTTTGGTGCCTTGATGCGCGAATCGTAGCCGTCGTCACCGGCGATCACCTCGAGCAGCAGCGCGTTATCGGCCACTGTTGCCGTGATCGGTCCGGTGTGATCAATAAAGACCTCGATCGGCATGATGCCCGTGTAGGGAACGAGACCCCAGGTCGGCTTCATACCGTATGTGCCGCAAAACGAGGATGGCATGCGGATCGAGCCCCCCTGGTCGCCCCCGATCGCCATGTCGACCTCGCCGAGCGCGACCACAACCCCGCTTCCCGAGGAAGAACCGCCGGCCGAATAGCCCATCCTGTGTGGATTATGCACCGGACCGGTCGCATTGGTGTGGCTGCCACCCGAGAGACAGAAGGCCTCGCAGTGAACCTTGCCGGCAATCTCGGCACCAGCATCGAGCATGCGCGTAACGATGGTGGCGTCGAAGTCGGGTACGTAGCCTTCGAGGGTGGCCGACCCATTCATCATGGGCACCCCGGCCAGCATGATGTTGTCCTTCAGGGCCACCGTCTTGCCCTTGAGCTTGCCGCTCGCCGCGCCCTTCACCGTCGACTTGCGGTACCAGGCGTTGCGCGGGTTCTCCTCCGGTGACGGCCGATAGCCCGGAGTGCGTGGATATTTGACCACCGGCAATTCGTCGGGCATTGCAGCGACGAGATTGTACGCTTCGAGCGAGCCCTGCATCAGGCCTCGGAACGAGGCAACGTCCTCATCGGTCAGTGAGAGACCACACTGTTCGGCGATGCTACGAAGCTGGGTTGGCGTGGGAAGGGCGACTGACATGAGGCTCTCCTAAGAAATTTCATCCCGGCATTTGGACGTGCCGCCCATCGATTATTCTACGATGGCCACTTACTCGCCACATACTGCGGAGCAAGTGCATTCGCCCGAAGTGGGCGCGCAACGTGATCTGGGTAATATTGGGTAAAACGACTCCGGTGCTGAATGCGTTTGGCGGTGTGGAGCCCCTGCCGACCCCGCACACCTTGCCACTTCCTGTCGCGGTCACGTCGGATGTTCCGAAGATGCGCGGCGATTCAAGCAAACCAGCATCATCAGCTTGGAGTTGCAATGTGGCAGCGATCTGACAGAGTAACGCGCTGCATTAGCAGCTAGTTTCCGCAGGGAAACATCCAGCTACTTCATCTTGGAGATGTGCCCCAAACATTTAATGGCCAAACGTTGAAGGCTGCGACGTTCGATTCAGTTCCCTTCGGCGCGCCGCCAAGTATGGGGGGCCGTGCCAGTGCTGCGCTTAAATTCACGACTGAAGTGATAGACGTCGCAGAAACCGCAGCGTTCGGCGATAGCATCGAGCCCCGCGTCAGTTTCCAAAAGTAACTTTTGCGCCATCAAAATGCGCTCTCGGATCAGCCAGCGCCGCGGACTGATCTGTAGATACCTTTGGAATAGCCGCCGCGTTTGCGCGGCACTGAGCCCGGTGACGGAGGCCAGTTCCTCGGCATGCCAGGATCGCGCTGGAGCCTGCCGCATCTTTGAGACGATGGCGCGCAATGGGTCTGGAAGACGAGACTCACCGTGCTTGGGTGAAGGCGCTGCTATGAGGTGCAGCAGTTCTGCCACAAGGTGATTGAGGGCCATATCGACGTTATCATCTCGAGCGCGCAAGACACCAAACAGCTCTTCGAACCACCGGTCGATGTTGTTCGGCGCCAATATTGTTGCGAGGGTTGCACCACCGCCGAACACCTTTCGCCGAATGGCTGCACAGTTTGGTCCGTCGATCCGTACCCATAGAACGGTCCAGGGATCGCTCTCGTCGGGCCAGTGCGCATGCGGTGTCTCGTTGGCGATCCACATCAACTGATTGCGCCCAACACTCAATGTCCGTCCCTCACTCGATACGAAGCCACGACCCGCTGTGCAGTAGAGAATGTCCTGGCCCGGATAGCTATCTCGCGCGATGTGATGGTCAGGGGCAGTGATGACTTTACCAGCCCTCAGCACCGTAAAGGCGCAGCGAGTCCAGGCGACATCAGGAAGGACATACTGATGGCTCTCAGGGAAAAATGTGCGCTGCGGTATTTTTACCATGCGCGTTTTATATAAATCAGAGCGTGCTTTGTCCATTTCTACGCACGAGCTGCACATCTATGCTCGCTCACAACGACCAATAAGCAAACTCGCCGATGGGCCATCCTGGATGCACGTTTTGTCTCCTTGGGCGGCTGCTGCGAGTATTTAGGGAGGAGCTGGTGTCAATACTCAGCGCCCGCGAACAGCGCCGTCACACTGAGCGCCGCACTTCCCTTATGCCGATATCGTGGAGGCAATCCACACAAGCGCGAGCTTTAAGCACCTTCAAGGGAGGAATCGATGGGTAAACCGAAAATCACCGTCGTTGGCAGCTTCGCAGTGGGACTTACCATTCGGGCTCCGAACATTCCCGTCTTTGGCGTCACAATGCTCGGCAGCAGTTTCGATATGGGGCCTGGCGGAAAGGGCTCAAACCAGGCGGTTGCGACCGCGCGGCTGGGGGCGGACTCCTCGCTGGTGGCCATCATCGGCAAAGACAAGTTCGCCGATATCGCAACCGATCTGTTCAAGGCCGAGGGCGTTGGTACAGCGCATGTCAAGCAGATCGCTGAAAGTCCGACGGCGGTGGGCTTCATCATTCTCAACGAGCGCGGTGAGAACTTCATCATCATGGACTATGGCGCAACCAACGCTATGGATCCGGCTTATGTAGATCGCGCCGAGAGCCGCATCCGGGAGAGCGACGTCGTCATGGCGGTGCTCGAACCCCCGGTCGAGGTAGCAATGCGAGCCATGGAGCTGGGCCGAAAACATGGCAAGAAAACTGTCCTTAATCCAGCTCCCGCCGCGCCGCTTCCTGATGAGATGTTCCCGCTAGTCGATTACCTGACGCCGAACGAGAGCGAACTTCGTATTCTGCTCGGTCTACGGCCGGACGATCCGCGCCCTTCGCGCGAGCTAGTGGAGATGCTGCGCAAGCGCGGCGCCGCCAATGTGATCGTAACCCTTGGCGACCGCGGCGTGCTCATTGTGACCGACACGATCGATACAGCCATCCCAGCCGCCGAGGTCGAAGTCGTGGACACGACTGGCGCTGGCGACGCGTTTAATTCCGGCTTCGCCGTGGCTCTGGCCGAAGGACGGGATGTGATCGAAGCCGCGCGGTTCGGGGTTTGCTGCGGCGCCCTGGTCTGCACCAAGCTCGGGGTCATTCCAGGCATGGCAACACGCAGAGCAGTCGAAGAAATGTATCGTACAATTTTCGCGTCGGCTTGAAAGGAATCAGAATGAGCCTGAACCATATGCTTCCAGATGCCGACTTGGCCTGCTCCGTCGTCAAGAGAAGCAATAGCGAGGTGAGGATCGGCTGTCAGCCAGCGTGTCGAAACCCGCCGCACTCCGTTTGGCATGGTCTCGCTGTCGCTGCAGGGCATCCGCATATCGAACCATGTGCACAGTGATGGCCGGCGGCTTGACGACTTTGTACATGAACACTCGACCGCAGGACGACACGCAGTTGATAGGTGGCAAGGCGACCCTCCGAAATTCCTTCACAGGCGCCGAATCGACGCGCCGGACCTTTGGCAAAAACTTTGAGAGCTAGTGAGCAAGATGCCGCGGATTTACGATTGGGCCGCGCGCGAAGCTGAGCGCACGGTGACCGTAGCCGATCTGTGCGCGGCCCGAGACTCGGGCAAGCGCTACACTCAAGTCACCGCTGAGACGGCGGACGAGGCAGCAGCTGCGGAGGAAGCTGGTGTCCAGATGCTGGTTGCCCGCGCCCGTAACGTGGAGGCCGTGCGCAAGGGTTCGAAACGGCTTTTCGTCACTGCGGCGCTGGGCTTTGCCGATGCCGTAACCCGGGACGATATCCTACGCACCGCATTGAAGGCGCTGACGGACGGCGCCGATGCGGTGATCACGGCACGCGGCATGGCGACTGTCTCTATGCTCGCAGCCGAAGATATCCCGGTCGTGGGTCACCTGGGACTCGTTCCAAGGAAATCGACCTGGGTCGGAAAGCTTCGCGCTTTCGGCAAGAATGCCGATGAAGCCTTGACGCTTTTTCACCGCTTCCGCCGCCTCGAAGAGGCCGGCGCTTTTGCAGTCGAATGCGAGGTTATCCCCGCCAGAGTCATGGCAGAGATCCGTCGGCGAACCGGACTGGTGACGGTTTCGCTCGGCTCCGGACCTGATGCCGACGTGATCGTTCTCTTCACCGAGGACATATGTGGTGGCGAAGGCCGGCGGCCCCGGCACGCCCGGACCTATGGGAACCTGCAAGCGCTGCAAGAGCGTGTCAAGGAAGAGCGTGTGAAAGCCCTCAGTGCATTTCGCGCTGACGTCAGTGCGAATGCGTTTCCGGGGCCGCAGGAAACCTCGATTATCCACGACGACGAATTCGCCGCGTTTATGTCAAGGCTGAAGCAAGAGGGCTTTTGAGTTTTGATCTGAGTCTCGTGCGGGCGATAACCGCGATGATGTCTCGGCGCCTGAGGATCTGGCCGCGTAGGCGAGCCTCTCTCTTCAAAACGTTGATGGAGTAGCAAATATGGATGACATCTTATACGGGGCGCGCGACAAACGCGGGAATTGGACACCGAACAAGAGGCCCGAACGCGCGCCGATTTTTGTCTGGCCAGTGCAACCGAAGAAAGTTATTCGTTGGTTGCCGGGGTACTTCTTGCCCTGGAATACCCTCTATTTCGTGATCTCGCTTGTATCGTGGATCTATCTGACACCCGCGCTTGATACGATGCGGGAATTCCGCGCTGACTGGATTTTGCTCATTCTGCTGCGCAACGCTGGGCTAACGCTCCTAGTCTATGGCAGCTTTCACTTCATCCTCTATATCCAACGGCGCCAGGAAACCAACTTCAAGTATAATGCAAAGTGGCCCGACACCGACAATACGGCCTTTATGTTCGGAAGCCAGACGGCTGAGAACGTGTTTTGGACCATGTGTAGCGCGGTGCCGGTATGGACCGCATACGAGGCGGCCACCTGGTGGCTCTACGCTAACAGCTATCTGCCGTACGTCGATTTCGGACAGCACCCGGTGTACTGCGCCATCCTCGTGTTGGTGATGCCGGTCTGGCGCGAGTTGCACTTCTATCTGATTCACCGGCTCATTCATATCGGGCCGCTGTACCACATCGTACACAAAGTACACCACAAGAACGTAAACCCGGGGCCGTGGTCGGGCTTGTCAATGTCTCCCCTTGAACACATCGCCTATTTTTCCGGCGTGCTGATCCATTTCGTCGTGCCCTCCCACCCGGTGCATGCAATGTTTCAGCTCATGCACGCAGGGTTGTCCGCCGCGAAGTCTCACACCGGTTTCGACCGGGTGGTCGTAGACGATGCGAAGGCCGTCAACACAGACAACTTCTATCACTACCTCCACCACAAGTATTTCGAAGTGAACTACGGTGAGCGTCGCATCCCGCTCGACGAGTGGTTCGGCACAGCTCACGACGGTTCTCCGGAAGCGGACGAGAGGATGTACAAACGCATAAGGGCCAAGAAGTGGGCGCGCGGCAGTTAGCTCTGATGTTGCGGAATGTCCGTCCGGCTCTCTTCTTACTAGCACTGCGCAGGCGCGGGAGCCTCCCGTCCGCCCGCCAAGGACATTTGCGCGGGTCGCGGATTTGCCAAGGCATCGGTGCAATTGTTGCGATTTAGATTCAGAGGGATAGGGAATGACTAGCCAAGGAGAATGGGTTGCCGCCTGTGCTACCAATGCATTGATGCCCGAAGAGACCCTTCGCTTCGATCATGGTAGCTGCACGTTTGTAGTTGTTTGCTCTCCCGAGGGAGACTACTTCGCGATCGATGGCCACTGCTCCCACGAGAAAGTCCATTTAGCGGATGGCATCGTTGACGGCGGAATCATTGAGTGTCCCAAGCACTTCGGGACCTTCGATTACCGAACGGGCGAGTCGCGTGCTTTGCCCGCATGCGTCGACTTGCGCAGTTACGAGGTGAAGGTCGAGAACGACACCGTCTTCATCAAGCTCTAATTGGAGCCAAAGGGCGGAATGCAGGACAATGTCGAAGCAGAGCTTGCTTATACTACAGTCCCTTTGGGCGATGGAACGGCGCCAGCCCGACGGGGTCGAACGTTCCATCGATCAGAACATAGCGATGATCCAAGAAGCCGGGTTCGACGGCATTAGCACCTCGTGCACCGATCCTGCGCGCGTCGCCCTGATTGCACGTGCCCTAGCCGGCTCGGGACTTGCAGTCGAGGGTATGTGCTTCCCGCAGACGATCGATCACCTGAAAGCTGCCATTGACCTTGCTCGGCGCCTCGATGTCGTGCATCTCGACGTCCAGCCTGACATTCGCCTGCGCCGTGTCGCCGACTGTGTCCCGCTGCTGGAAGGCTGGATCAGGGTGGCGCAAGATGCGAACATGCCGATCTACTTCGAGACGCATCGCAATAGGATGACGACAGATCTCCTGTTTACACTCGAGTTGATGGATCAGGTTCCCGAGATGCGCATGCTTGCTGATCTCTCGCACGTCCTATTGGGCCGCGAGTTTTGGTATCCGATCTCGGACGAAGACGAAGCGCAGGTGCGGCAGGTGCTCGACCGCACCTGGGCATTTCATGGCCGCGTTGCATCGCGCGAGCAGATACAAATTGAGATCACGTTCCCTCAGCACAAAATCTGGTTGGATCTGTTTCTCTGTTGGTGGAAGTATGGATTCAAGAGCTGGCAAAGGCGCGCTGGTGCGGATGCTCGTCTCGCTTTCGTCTGCGAACTTGGTCCGCAGCCTTATGCAATTACCGACCGACAAGGCAACGACAGCACAGATCGCTGGAAGGAAGCTCTCTTACTCAAATCCCTCGTGCGCAACGTGTTCGAGAGTGTGGCAAACGATGCGCCGCCTTCAACTGGCGATCGGGTGGCCACTTGAGTGCAAAATCCACAATAGTGATTGTCGGCGCGGGCGAAGCCGGCACAGCCGCCGCCATCGCCCTGCGCGAACGTGGATGGCGGGGCAGACTGGTCTTAGTAGGCAACGAATCTATACTGCCGTATGAGCGCCCGCCTCTATCCAAGGCGCTCCTGCTCGACAAAATGAACCCTGGACCCAAGCTCATTGTGACGTCACAACGCCTTGCCGAGTTGGAAATAGAGTATCTTCAGGGAAGCGAAGCGGTCTCAATTGATCGCGTGACCAACATGGTTACGCTCTCAAACGGCTCAGCGATAGCGTATCACCGTCTCCTACTGGCCACGGGAGGCCGACCTCGGAAACTGAGCGTTCCGATCGCCGAAGGAGCCGAGGTGGCGACACTACGGACGTACGAGGACGCCACGCGCATCCGCTATGTCATTGGTCAAGGATGCGACGTGATCGTGATCGGAGGCGGCTTCATCGGGCTTGAGGTTGCCGCGAGCGCCGTCTCGAGAGGTGCTTCGGTGACCGTACTCGAGGCAGGACCGCGGCTACTTACGCGGGCAGTGCCAGCTTCTATGGCCGAGTTGATCAAAGCCAAGCACGAACGTTCTGGCGTGCGCATCGAGATAGCCGCGATCGTCAAACGCATCGATAGGAGCGAAGGCCGTTCCAAGGTGGTAATGGCCGACGGTCGCTCACGCGACGCCGATCTCGTGATCGTTGGAGTCGGAGCGACGCCGAATGTCGGCCTTGCGCAAGCGGCGGGACTAGCAATCGAGGACGGTATCGCTCTGGACGAGACGCTCGCGACTTCAGATCCGCACGTTTTCGCGGCGGGTGACTGTTGTTCGTTTCCTCACCGCCTCTATGAAAGGCGAATCAGGCTGGAGGCCTGGCGCAACGCCCAGCGGCAAGGTGCGGCGGCGGCGGCGAACATGCTGGGCGAGAACCGTCCTTACGAGGACGTTCCTTGGTTTTGGTCGGATCAATACGACGAGACACTGCAAATCGTGGGCCTCGTTCCGGAAGGAGGAATCCCCATAATCAGAGACTTTGGTGCGAGGGCTCAGATCTTGTTTTACCTCGCAGCAGATGGGCGCCTGGTGGCCGCATGCGGATTCGGGAGCCTAGGTGTCGTAGCGAGAGAAATTCGTGCCGCCGAAATCATGATCGGGAGGCGGCTTAGACCTCCAGCAGACGCGCTCGCAAGGCCCGAGATGAACATGAAGAAACTAATGGGTTAGAATAGAATTCGGTATCCAAGACCGCCTCAGCGCCGATCCTGATTGCAGCCGGAGAACTGGCGTTAATCCGATGCCTATACTGCTCGCCGCTCGGGCGCGCTACGCGCCTGGCCTACGTGGTCCTCAATGACGCTGGAGCTATACGAGTGCGGGGCTAGAACGGCTGGATGCTGATGGCTGTGCTCCCTGCGCCGATCAGCTTGCGCTCGACGTCGCGCCAGGATCCATCCGCGGCCGACTTCGGGGGCGCCGCGGCCACCATCGACTGGTCGTAGATACGAGGAACGAAAACCTGCCCATTGTGCCCGCCGAGGCGAAGATTGCGACTATAGATCACAAACGTCCTTAATCTGCGGATGACGCTCGATCCAGAGCGGGCCATTTCTCCGTGTTGCAATCGGTCTGAATGAGAAGGGCCCCGTCCAAAGGCGGGGCCTTTCGTGCTGGGTATCGTTCACGCTGGGGTAGGCAGAGGTAGGAGACGAAGCCGCGCCGTGCCTAATCCCCGACGTACACGCCGCCTCGTTTCTTCGCGATCAGATAAACTATGATGCTAAGCAACGCGACGGCTGTGCCATAGAATGGAAACACCCAGGACAGATTAGAGCGTTGGAGCCATAGCAGCAGGAATGGTGTGGTACCGCCGAATATCGTTGCGCCAATAGCGTACCCGAGGGCGACGCCGGTGGTCCGAATATTTCTGGGCATCAACGTTGTGGCAATAAAGTTATATAGCGCCATATTGCAGCCGACCAGAGTTCCGCCCACCAACATAACGATGGAGAAGGTCAGAATGCTCTTCTCGGCATAGAGCAGGGATAGAAAGAACGACGGGATTAGCAGCAGGCGCATCATCACGAACGCACGCGACGGTTTCACCTTATCCGCAAAGGCACCGATTGTCGGCGAGAACACCATCCAAATCGCGCCCATGACCGTCACGATGCCATACACATAAGTGCTGTTCTCCTTGAATACGCCGTTGGCAATGTTAGGCAAACCGAAATTGTACGTGTAATTAGCGATCTGCACGCCGCCAACAACCAGAATCGCGGCGAAAAGCGACAGCCTTGCTTTCCAAAGCGCTTTCCACACTCCGCCAGTCGTTTGTTGGATGCGCGAGTCCTCGTCGACGCGATGCATAGCGCGAGCGATTAGGGTTTCTGGAAGGGTCTGCCGAAGATAGATGATGAGCAAGCCTAGAACACCTCCGACTCCAAACGGAACGCGCCAAGCCCAATCGCGCATGACTTCAGGGGACACGGCGCCGCTGACCAGGAAAGCAACCAAGCTGGCTCCGATCGAGCCCACCATGATGAATGTGCCATTGACCAGTCCAAGGTATCGTCCCTCCTGACCTGCCGGTGCCAATTCGATCGCGATCGCATTGGCAACGCCCGCTTCGGCGCCTACGGCGAGGCCTTGCACCAGGCGGAGGGAAACCAGCACGATGGTGGCAGTGATGCCAAGATCCTTGTAGCCTGGCAGCACTGCGATCATCAGCGACGATAGCGCCATAGCGGAAACAGCGATCAGCATCACGGCTTTGTGGCTGATGCGATCTGCGATGGGGCCGAGCAGCGCCGCCCCTAAAGGCCGTGCGGCAAACCCTGCTCCGAATACTGCCAGTCCCGCGAGCAGCGAGACGACAGGGTCAGTGGCTGGAAAGAAGTGCGGCGACAGGAATGCCGCCATGAAGCCATAGAGCTGCCAGTCGTAGAATTCGAGGGCGACGCCTCCGCCGAGGCCCAGAGTCATTGACCTCGTCGCGACGGACTTTTCAATCTCAACGACGTCGCCTACCGGGTGTGCTGTCAATTGCATGGTTTGCTTCCGCTCCTTTAATCAATTCGTCATGGATGATGGGCGCAGGAGTGCGAGGCGAGAGGTCATCGCCGTTCGTCGGCTTCAGTGGCGCTGATGCGGAATACAAGCGAGCACCTCCGCGCTGTGCGCGGCGAACTCAGGCGAGAAGACAGAGGTGCGCGGAGATGACGTCCCCGAGCCGTTTCGTTTTGATGTTGCAAGCAGCCTGCAATATGCGAGCGTCTGGCTCATTTCACCGTTCCCTCCTGTTGCACCCGCGCTTTGCGCGTCACGTTCGTCTTTCTATGGCGATGACGCGGTGAGTTGGCGGCATCCCCCGCGGGCGAAAAGTGCCTCTCGCTCACGGTCGCTATTTCCCAACGCCGGTCGTACTTGCCCTAGTCCGTACGTGAGGAGCACAACATGCAGATAGCCCAATGTCAATATTGCGACACAGCAATACGATATTGGGCTAGCGAATACTAAGTCTGCGATCAGCAGAGCTCCTGGGGAAATAAGGAGCGCCTGTAAGGCTTTGGAGAATCAAGTATTATAGCTCAGCCGCCGCATTTCCCGGTCCGCTTGCGCTATCCCAATGCGCGCGTTGCTTGCCTTGCGGGCCTGAAATGCCGAACGTCTCGACGAAAAATGGCTCTTAACCGCGGACTCCGCGGGAGCGATCAGCGCCCGCCTCTCTCAACGTCCGGCGCAACTGACAACACCAACAATTCAAGTGCTAAGAGCAAAGGCAATGGACAGCG
The DNA here is from genome assembly GCF_023073295.1 of Bradyrhizobium sp. 23. Lineage (NCBI taxonomy): Bacteria > Pseudomonadati > Pseudomonadota > Alphaproteobacteria > Hyphomicrobiales > Nitrobacteraceae > Bradyrhizobium > Bradyrhizobium sp. 23. The sequence continues at coordinate 43,886 of NZ_JADPJF010000160.1, forward strand.
GCGTTACGATGGGCTGACTCGGGATCTCCGGTCGCCGTCCATGGGACTCACGCGCACGAGGAGGTGATCGCGTTCGCGGACATGTCGCTGTAGTCCCTAACCACCTTGACGAAGCATAGTGGAAGGCAAACGGCTGGGCCGCCGTCATCCAAGGTGTCGGCAATACTTCAGTAAATCGCTGCGCGGCCCTGTCATACGGCGAAGGCGGTTTGCGCTTTTTTGCGAGGTGCGACGAAGGTGCGCATTACTAACAGTGCGCACGAGTCAGTCGCCGTGGCGTCGCACATCGCCCGTTTTAGGAACTCAGCCACTGGGCGGTTACATCGCGAACCTAATACTGCGAACGGCTCCCTTACTCTCAAGCCGAGAGGGGAGCATGGCCAGGTAGTGGCATTTCAATTGGTAAAGACCGCCGCCTTATGGCTCGTTCTGGTGGAGCCGTTCCGCACCAACGACGGAAGGCAAAGGCCCTTCCGTCGAATATCTCATTCTCCCCGATATCTGGGCGGGCGTTTTTCAAAGAAGGCATCCATGCCCTCTTGCTGGTCCGAAGTCGTGAAGGCCACCCGAATTGCCTGTCGTTCGAATTCCACACCCGCATCCAGAGGCGTCTGATACGCGGCGAGCACCGCTGATTTGGCGAGTTCGACGGAGCGCGGCGGCTTCTGCGCAATGAGGCCTGCGATCTCGAGCGCTCGCGCGCTCGCCGTACCGGTGGGGACGATGTCCGCGATGAGCCCGGCACGCAGCGCGGCCTGAGCAGAAATTGGCTGACCGCCCAGAACCATCAACATTGCCAATGATTTTCCTGCTACGCGGGTCAATCGTTGAGTGCCGCCGTCGCCAGGGATCACGCCTATATTGATTTCTGGCTGCCCAAACTGTGCATTCTCGCCCGCCACCACGATGTCGGCGAGCATGGCCAGTTCGTTCCCGCCGCCGAAACATACACCTTCAACGGCTGCAATGATGGGCTTCACGCAGGTCGTGATATCTCTCCAATCATTCCGCCTGATAGGGTTGTTGATGGCTTCGAACCCGCGCTGCTGCATTTCCTTGATGTCCGCGCCCGCACAAAAGAAGGCGTCGCCTCCTGTGAGCACGATGCAACGTACCTCCTCGTCGGAAACGGCAGCGCGGCAGGCTTGCGCAATATGTGCGATGAGTTCATTGCTCAGAGCGTTTCGTTTCGCATGTCTATTCATGCTCAACAGCCGAACATGTGGGGACGGCGTGGACGCGATGACGAGGTCTGATGTGGTCAAAGGGTGATCCGTGAAGGTTTGGCTTGGAGTTTATGGCGCTTCTTCGCGCAAGCCGCGAACGAAGGTCACGGCGGCTAGCCGAATGCCCTTCTATTGCGGGCATCGGCAATGGTCTCGACTGAAAATCCGAATGAGGACAACACCTCGTCGGTGGCAGCACCGATCGGTGCTGGGTGGATCCGGATGCCTGGTGGGGTACGCGACAGGCTAATCGGAAGACCGGCCAACGGGACGGTTCCGCGCCCCGGTACATCTACTTGCCACATGATGCCATTGTGCGCAGTTTGGGCCTGACTGACGGCGTCCGCGATCTCATTGACGGCCGTGCAAAGGAGATCCACCTCAGACAGTCGCTGCACCACCGCCTCGGTCGTGAGTGAGGCTATCGCCTCCGCGCAATGTTCCTGAACCCTCGAAAGATTCGCAACCTGACCTTCGCGGGTTGACAGCTCAGGTCGCGTGCTGATGTCGGGTAGACCGAGCGCTTGGCACATCAGCCCAAGCGGATTGTCACGGAACAGCATAACGACCGACACCCAGCCGTCTTTAGTTTTGAAGAAGATCGACTGACTGATCCAGTTCGTCTTCGTTCCGTAAATGCTCTCGCTCGCAATTTCACAGAGTTGCATGGCGAGTGCAACATCGTACAGACAGGTCGAAACGACTTGGCCGAGCCCGGAGGTTTGACGTTCAATAAGGGCCGCGAGAACACCTTGTACAAGCGACATAGCAGCGCCGTAGTCAACGATAGGCGAATTGGTCAAGTGAGGCGGTTGATGCTCTTCAAGCCCGCCGCGAGCAAGCCCGCTGAAAGCCTGCGCCAACATATCCTGGCCGGGCCGGCTCGCCAGAGGCCCGCTTTCACCGAACCCGAACCCAGCGGCATAGACCAACCGAGGATTGCGCGCGCTCAATTCGGGGAATCCGAGGCCTAGTCGCTCCATCACGCCCGGTCGGAAGTTATGCATGAGCACGTCGGCCTTATCGACCAGCTGAAGCAGGATTTCCTTGGCGACTGGGTTCTTGAGATCCAGGGCGAGTGTACGCTTATTGCGTCCCATGGCTGCATAGTAGGAGCTCATTCCGCCAACCCGAGTCGCCTCGAAATCGAGCCCACGGGTGATGTCGCCCTGGGGTCTTTCGACCTTGATGACGTCCGCGCCGAGATCGCCCAAGACTTGGCCGGCAAGAGGGACCTGCATCACCATTCCCACTTCCAGCACGACAATTCCATTAAGGGCGCCGGCTTTCTGGGTGAGCGTGTTGTCTGCGGGTTCAGCGATCACTTGGCGACCTCTCTGATGAATCTGATTTTGGTCGGCCACGAGCCGACACACGAAAGCTACAGCACAACCCTAAGCAGGTCAAATGATATGCTAGCCCAATCAGACATTGATATATCCCAATATATGTGGAATTGGATCCCGCGGGAATTCCGGTACCAACGCCGGCGTAGAGCGATGATGAATTCGCCATCGCGCCCGCATGGCATTTTTCGACGAACCTAATTTGGATGGACACCGATGAATTTGAATTACATCGCCGGGGAATGGCTTGCTGCGTCGAACGCAGTGCCGAACGTGAATCCTTCGAACACGTCCGACGTGGTCGGGGAATTTGCGCAAGCTTCGGCAAGCGATGTGGAGCGAGCGATTGACGCGGCATTCGACGCTTTCCGAGCCTGGTCCCGTTCAACCATCCAGACCCGGCACGATTGCCTCAATGCGATCGCCGCCGAGATCCTTTCACGGAAGGAGGAACTTGGGCGGCTTCTCTCCCGCGAAGAGGGTAAGACCCTTCCAGAGGGGATTGGCGAGGTCACGCGTGCAGGACAGATCTTCCAGTTCTTCGCGGGTGAATGTCTGCGTCTTGCAGGCGAGAAGCTGCCGTCCGTTCGCGCTGGGGTGGACGTCGAGATTACCCGAGAACCCGTGGGCGTTGTGGGGCTCATTACGCCCTGGAATTTTCCCGTCGCGATTCCTGCCTGGAAGATTGCTCCTGCTCTCGCCTGCGGGAACACGGTCGTATTCAAGCCAGCAGAGCTGGTGCCAGGATCGGCGCACGCGTTAACGGAGATCATCTCGCGCGCAGGTATTCCGCCAGGTGTGTTCAACCTCGTCATGGGCCGCGGCTCCGTCGTTGGTGAGGCCATGCTGAAGAATATCAAAATTGCCGCGATTTCATTCACCGGCTCGACCTCCACGGGGGAACACATCGCGCAAAGTTGTACGACGGCTCATCCGATGAAAAAGGTTCAGCTTGAGATGGGCGGGAAAAATCCGATGGTCGTTCTGGACGACGCCGACCTCAACGTCGCCATCGAATGTGCAGTGAACAGCGCCTTCTTCTCGACGGGCCAGCGTTGCACTGCCTCCTCCCGCTTTATCGTGACAGATGGCGTCCACGACGATTTCGTTGCAGCAATGGCAGAACGTATGAAATCCCTTGTAGTGGACGACGCCTGCAGAGCCGGAACCCACATTGGCCCGGTGGTCGATCAGCGTCAGCTCGATCAAGATCTCAGCTATATTCGTCTAGGCCAGGATGAAGGCGCCAAGCTCGTGGCTGGCGGCGAACTGCTTAGTCGAGATATGCCGGGCTTCTATTTATTTCCTGCCCTCTTCGCGGAAGTCGACAATCGAATGCGAATCGCACGGGAGGAAATATTCGGACCCGTTGCAACGGTGATCCGTGCTCGTAACTATGAAAATGCCCTGGAGATCGCAAACGATACCCCGTTCGGACTGTCGGCTGGGATCTGCACTTCGAGTCTGAAGTACGCGAGTCACTTCAAACGCAATGCTCAAGCGGGGATGATCATGGTCAACCTGCCAACCGCGGGGGTGGACTACCACGTTCCGTTCGGCGGCCGTAAGGGCTCGTCCTACGGACCGCGCGAACAGGGCAGATATGCCGCCGAGTTCTACACGACAGTCAAGACGTCCTATTCCTTCGGCGGCAACATCTGACCAGGTGCCACTCCCGGAAGACACAGCACAACCAGAATGCGCTTGGCGCATTCTGGTTTCAGATGATGGACATGTCAGCTTCGTTGGTGGGCTCTAACGATCCGGCCAATTGCCGCAAGGCCCACTCGAGATCCTCGATACGATCCGGCACGCCGATCGAGATTCGCAATCCCGAGATCAGCGACGGATCGACAAGCAGAGCGGAAGACGGCGTGGTGATCACTCCGCGTTGCAATGCTCTGGCGGCAACATGCTCGACGGCGCCACTCGGCAAATCCAGCCAGACGTGAAAGCTCGGTGGATGGTTGGCCCTAACATGCGGCCGTAGGATCTGTGAAGCGAGTTTGACGCGGTTCTTCGCTTCTTGTGCCAACGACTGACGCACCTTAGCGGCAAGGCCGTTCTCGATCCACTCGGAGGCGATCATGGAGGAGATGGGAGACGCCATCCAAACGGTCGCCCGCATGGCCTGATGGATACGGGGTATATACTGTTCGGGCACGACGAGCATGCCCAGGCGTAGGCCGGGCGCCAGACATTTCGACAGCGTATTGACGTAGAACGTCCGCTCCGGAGCCAGCGAGGCGAGAGGAATGCTGGCCTGGTCCAAGAAGCCGTAGGCATCGTCCTCGATGATTAGGATGTCGTGCTTGCGTGCAATTCGCACAATGTCCTGGCGGCGAGCCGCTCCCATGATCGCGGCCGTGGAGCTCTGGACCGTGGGCATCGTGAACAGCACTCGCGCAGCGCCCGAAGCTGCCGCTCTATCGAACGCTTCCGGAACGAGGCCTTCGCTATCCATTTGAAGCCCGACCAGCTCAAGCTTGGCGAAATGAGCGTACGATTTCATGCCATGGTAAGTGGCGGCCTCGACGAATACCTTGTCACCCGGCTGACAAATGGCGCTCAGTGTCAACGAGAACCCGTGTTGCGCCCCATTCGTGACGACGAGATTGTCAGGTCCGGTATCGAAGCCGGTATCGCGCAACAGCCTGGCGAACTGGCTGCGATGATCCATCACCCCGGACTGAGAGAGGTAGCCGACATAATCGGAGATGTCACTGGGGAACGTCCACCTGCTATCTGCGAGCGCTTTCGGCAACCGCGAGGGGCCTGGTATGTTCAAGCTCAGGTCGATGACCCGCCCGCGAGACTGGAAGCTCTGGCGCTGTTCTGCAACAAACGTCCCCCGGCCAACGTGGCCAACGAGCAGGCTTCTGCGTTGCCCCTCTGCGTAGGCCTTGATCACGGTGCCGACGCTGAGACCGAGACGCTCCGCCAAGTCACGCTGAGTCGGGAGTTTCGCCCCGACAGCAAGCGACCCGGACGAAACATCCTTCTCAATAGCCTCGAGTAGACGGAGAAAAGCGGGTGCCTTGCCGGGGCGCAGTTCGGGATACCATTTTTGCATTTCAACCGCTTATCTTAGAGGACCTTGACCTTCAACTCCCGAGGCCGAGCTCGCAATCACGAATTTGGGCGAGAAGCCGCTGATTTTCAACAGATTTCCGACGTGTCGAAAGACGGCGGAGCGCTCCGGATAAAGGAGAGGTCAGTGACCGCCGCCTCGCCGCACGGTCACTCGCTCCATGAAGGACCCAAGCGTCACTTAGGTAGACCTGCCTCGATTGTGAAACCTACAGTACCTTGACTGAAAGGAGCTCCGTCTTTTCGTCCGCGATAAGTGGGTTGCGCAATGGTCGGCCAAACGCTTTCGATTCCACCTCGAAGACGTCACCGCTGCGCGGCCTGACCCCGGCGGCGAAGCTCAAAACGCTCGCGCCGAAGAAATGCACGTGAACATCACCCGGCCGACGGAAACCGCGATATTTGAAGTTGTGATGTTCAAGGTTGCGGATGGTATGTGACATGTTGTCTTCGCCGGAAATGAATTTGTCAGACCAGATCGTTGAACCGGCCCGCGATACGCGCACGGTACCCGTTACGTCACTCGGGAGCTCGCCGAGCAAGGCTTCGGGACCGTAAGAGCACTCGCGCAATTTTGAATGGGCGAGATAGAGATAGTTCTGCTGCTCCATCACGTGATCCGAGTACTCGTTGCCGAGGCTGAAGCCCACACGCAGGACCTCCCCTTGGTCGCCGATGACGTAGAGGCCCACGACCTCTGCTTCATCGCCGCCATCTTCGGCCCACGCCGGCAAACTAAGCGGATGCTCGGGAGGCACCGCCCACGAACCATCCCCCTTGTATGCCCACTCGGGCTGCACCCCGATGCTTCCATGATTCGGCTTGCCACCTTCAAGACCGAGTTTGAACATGCGCATCGAGTCGGAGAGATCATCTGCTGCTAATTTTGCGTGCATGGCATCTCGAGATTCGGCGCTTCCGAGATGCGTTAGGCCCGTCACGGAAATGGTGCAGCGGGACGGCTCCGCATGATCGAGCGGCAGAAGCAACCTCTTCTCGGCAACAATTTCGTCATAATCGACTTCTCCCACACCCCCCCGTGCCGAAATAAGTTGTTCCAAGGACGCATCCGAGCGCGCGGCTTCCAGCGCAAGCTCGCGGACGCTCGTCGCATCTTTAACGACCACCGGCCGGGCACCATCATTGAGAATGGCGCCCACCTGCCGACGGCCTTCCGGCGTCACAAATTGAACTAGTCGCATCTCGCGTTCCTTACACCTCAGTGGGCTGCAGGCGACCGCTGAGCATCAGCAGCGCCTCAAACAAATAATAGCTACCGAAGATAAGCTCGGCGTTTTTGACGTAGTCCTCGGGCCGAGAATCTTCCCGCTTGTTGAAGCAGCCCTCGACCAGCATGCCGACGGGTCTGTTGTCATCGTCTCCCAACGGGGTGAGATAGCCATCGACGAGAGCGGCGGCCGTCTTTTCCGCAGCATCTTTGTATTTTTGACGCTTGCCTTCACAGGGCGCGACCGTACTCAGCTTGAACAGAGTAGATGCCATGAAGGCGCTCGCGGCTGTGTCTCGTTCAGTATTCGGGGCCGCAGGATCGTTGAAGTCCCAGTAAGAAATGCCATCGGCTGGCACGTGATCAATCCACCAATCCGCACCCTTGACTGCGGCAGCAAGGAAGCGCTCGTCGATGCCTCCCGAGAGGCAACTGATGGTCGCACCCAGCACGCCCCATGCCTGCGCCCTCGCCCAAACGCTGCTTTCGCTGTATCCCTTATGCGTATAGCGTTGAAGCACTTCGCCACTCTGCACGTCTAGGGAAGAGGATTGAACGAAGGCACCATCTTCTCGTTGATGGATTGAGAGAACCCGGGCTGTATGTTTGGCGGCGACGTCCAGCATTTGGCTGTCGTTCGACTCCCTTGCAGCCCAAAAGAGCAGCAGAGATACGACCAAGCTATCGATGCTGCTTGCGGTCGCTCCAACATGTGATCCTTCTTCGGCATTCGCTCCGAGCGGCACCAAACCCAGCTTGGGGTCGAATCGATGTTTGATATCTCTTGCCGCCGCGAGACCCAACTCTCGCGCTGACTTGCTTCCTCCGAGCAGCGCCCCCAGGCCGGCACCGTAGTAGAACGTCGCAGCCTTGAAGGCTGTGTCGGCATTTACGCGGGATACGAGACGCTTACAGACTTCGTCAGCCAAATGCTTGTAGCGCTCGCTTTCCTCGTCTCGCGACGCAAGCCACAACATTCCGAGCCAGTAGCCGCCGGTCCAATCACCATGAGCTGTCGTTTTCCAGATTCCGGTATTTGGATCAGCCCAATGCGGGAAACCATCGCCCACCTGCTGCGCTGTCGAACGAATGCGATCTTTGATGCGCTCGATCGCTTCATCCCAGTTCCTAGTCATCTCACGTCCTTGTTGCCAATTATCGGGGCGCCCTCTGTGGCCACTCCATACACATGGCAAGGGTTGCACGATTATTGAGATATATCAATTGCGGATTGGTTCAGCTCTCTTGGTTGACATCGGGGCATTGCCCTCTTATGGTCGCCCGACTAGCCCGCACTTGCTTGCCAAATTGCTCGTCGGGTCACGATTGATGCGACGGTCTCGATCACTGTCCTAAACGGCGCTCACATGGCCACTCGCGACCGGCTATCGGTCCGAGCCGCAACGGGCATCGGCCTCGAATACTGCGAACGTTCCCCCTGCAGGAGCCGCGCGAATTCGTCCTCACAAGGCTAACGCAACGCCCAACAAGTTTCGGCTACGATCTGGCCGGAGGCTTCGCGGTCGGAATGTACGAAGATCGGGCGGCGCCACCCGGCAAGAGCTCTACAATTGGTACAACCCTCTGTCGTGCCTAACAGGAGGCCGGACATGCCGAAGATCACCCTTCCGAGACTGACGCGCGTGGAGGCTGAGCAGATATCAACGAGCATTGGAACGAAGACCTGCAGGTGCGTCGAGCCTGCGAGCGCCTCGGCCGACATGAGAGACCAGCTTCAGTAGATCGTTCGAGACGAACATTCCGCAGGTCATAGCCAAGATGAACAAGTTCTATCTTGAGCACCAAGAAAGTCTGCGTGCTTCTCCATCGCCGTCCTAGTTGTGTCCGGGATCGAGGACTTCGACTAGGAGGAGATCGCCGCGCCGTACAGACTTATCGGGTGTCGCACGCAGAATGCCGACCTGCTTTTACCTGCAATCTGATTAGTATGTCCGCGGAAGGACCGGATGGAGCCGCACTCCTGCGAGTGCTTCGAAGATGGTCCCCCGCAGTTCAAAAAAGCACGCCTGCTCGGAAAGCTTCTGACGGAATGGGTGGCATCGCATGCCCTCACTGGCCCGGAACCTGAAAAAGAGGCCGCTGCTGGACTTCTCCAACAGCGGCTTAAGTCGAGGGAGGAAGCAGACAAGCCCGGTCTGCCAGCGGATCCGGCGTGCGCTCACATGTAGACCGGGTTCAAATCACGTGTAAGATCGGCGAATGATACGATGAGTAAAATCGGGTATAATGCGTTGAAAGTGACAGGCGTCGGGAAACTTGCCAGTCTTCTGCCCGTCGGCCGTAAAGGTGCGTCGTTGGAAATCTACGCACCATCTTTGCGCAGCCTTCCGAAGGGCTCCATACTCGTGATGGCTACCTTGCCCATTATCGATTGGAATGACTGTCTGCTGCGCGGCTTGCAAAACGTTTCCGAGATAAAGCGCGCCCACACGTACGCGGCCATCATGATGATCGATCCGTTCGCGTGTTGGGAGGACGTTGCCGAAGCGTTGAAAAAAGCTGGGGTCAGCGGAGTAGTAAATTTCCCACCAGCGTCCATGATTGAGCGATCTGCGGCTGGCGAACCGGTCGATTCCGGCCAGGAGCTCGAACTTCGGCGCATGGAATGGTTTGCTAGCCTGGGGTTTAAGATCTTGTTCGCCGCTGCCGATGATGCTGCGATGATATCGGCAGAGAGACGACTTGGTCCGCATCTCCATGGCATTGTCTACTTACCGGAAACGGCTCTCACGCTGAGGATTTGCGACGAGATGGAATTGGCCAGGCTTGACCAACAGGGGTCGTCGATCCCGAAGTTCGCGCTCTTGGACGTGACAGCTTCAAGGCGGCCGGTGGGCAAAAACAAGAGGGCAACTGCTACTCCAAGATCCTCAGCCCCTTGATCTTGTTGTACAGAGTTTTTCTTGAAAGCCCCAGATACCGGGCAGTCTTCCCTCGATGCAGCTTGTTTCGTTTCAAGCCCTCGATGATCCACTCGCGTTCGGAGAACGCGCTTGTCGGCTTCAGAGGTGATGACGCCGTCAAGAGTGGCCTCAGGACATCAGCCGTAATGTGCGTTTGTTGCAACGTCACCAGCTGATTCACGATCTGGCGTAATTCTCTCAAATTGCCCGGCCAGTTGTGGCCTGCGAGCGCCAAGAACGCAGAATTTTCTATACCGAGCGTTTGGGCATTCGAATCTCCTTTAGCCTCCACCGTGAAATGCTGAACAAGTTGCGGAAGGTCCTCGAGACGATCGGGCAGCGGGGGTAACCCAATATCCAGCCCGGCAAATAGCGCAACAAGCCGAGGGCATAGTACAGCGTTAAGAGCCCCCCCGCGAGCAACGGTTGCAGTTGCAATGATCCGTGCAGAGGAACGTGCCAGTGCTACGCTATTCAGCGGCGTGAAACTGCCGGTTTCCAGATAGTCGGCAAGACGCTCTTGCCCGTCCCGCGACAATTGATCGACATGCATGAGCAGGATCGTAGAATCCGTTGCGGTTTCCAGGAGCGACACTTGGCGTCGCCTGGTCTCAGTCTGCCCGGCGCCGAACAGGACGCCGACCGTATCGATGGCTGGGCCGGGCCGACATTGAAACAGCGCAGGCTTGGTCAGTTTCTTGTCGCTGAAGGCGTGGACCAGACTGGCTATTCGTCGCTTTCCTGACCCCGCCTCGCCCCACACCAGCACAGGACTGGGATGGCCTGCCAAGCGCCTTGCGGTCTCGAGCACGCGCTTCATGATTGAGGATTGCGCGATCACACCGTGCCTGAATCCGCTCAGTTGGAGCTGACGCTCGAGAAGATCGACCTTCTCCCGCAACAAGTGAATGGTCTTGAAGCCTGAAGTCACCTCAAGGACCGACATTTCCAACGGGACGCGGTCGAGCGACGAGCCGCCGATGAAGCCCTGAACACCTGTTTCGCGGCAGATATCGAGGAGTTCGTCAGGCTTCGTAATTGGCCCGCCCCCCATCAGGCAGATCGTGTTCCTGTCGATGGATTGAGCGACGCGAGCAACAGCGCTTGTGCGCGCGGCAAGCTCCGACAGGCTGATCGTGGGGTCGCATCCGCTTTCGATCGGCCGGTTGAGATTGAAATTGATGCAGATGGCCTCGACGCCGGCTTCGACCATGCGCCTTGCCTCGGGCTGGGTGCGCGTATAGCCGATTGCCATCAGGCCGTGTTGTGCAGCTTTGACCAGGAGTTCGATTTCCCGCTCGTAGCCAAGGCCGGACTTTTCCAGCAGAGATCTTCTGTAGTCATCGATGTGGATCACGGAAGGAAAGTTGGTGACCCCGGAAAAGCCCCACCTGATAATGCGCTCGAGAAAGCGGTCGATGTCGAGCTTTGGATCGAAGGTACAGGCCCCGAAAAAGACTGGCAATTTCGTTGAAGGCAGGATCTCGGTCCGACCGAAGCCAGCCACGAATTCGTTGCTGTTGCGGATCGGAAGAATTGAGGCAGGTGAAGAGCCACCCATTGCGCGAAACCGGCCAGCATTGAGCGCAAGCACGAAATCCGCGCCCGCCCGCTCGGCAGCTCTGGCGGCCATGCCTGATCCGATCCCCGCCCCGAGTACAAAAGAACGAGAGTTCCGGAAGAACCGCCTGATCCCGCCGCCCTTGACCTGGTCCACCCGCGTGTGCATGCCGTCCCGCCTCCTGCAGGGCAGGTCGGAAGGCTAGCTCCAATTTGCCGGCGCATGCAACCGTCGCAGCGCATTTCCGTTCATCATGAAGAGGTGGCAGTCCGCCGGCGAAGCCGCAAGACGGACCTTGCCCGACCTACTGGGCGCCGCCGCGTTCGGTGCCTTGGCAACCATCGATTCTCTGCCAGCATTGCCGTAGATGTAGGTGACGCTGCCAAGATGCTCGACGAAATCGACGTCGATCTCGATCCCAATATCGGTCTTCTCCGCCGCGGATGGAGAGAAATCATCGGGGCGAATTCCGACCGTGATCGGCTTGCCGACAAGCGACTGGTTCGGCTGGACGGGAACGAGGATTGTCGCGCCTGCATCGAGCTTGACGCCCATGCCCGTCGCGTGCGCTGATTCGATGTGGCCGCTGAGAAAATTCATCTTAGGCGATCCGATGAACCCGGCGACAAAGCGAGATGCCGGATTGTGATAGAGGTCGTGCGGACTGCCCACTTGCTCGATATTGCCGTCCTTGAGTACGACGATCTTGTCGGCCATTGTCATTGCCTCAACCTGATCGTGGGTCACGTAGATCATGGTGTTGCCAAGCTGCTTGTGTAACTTGGCAATCTGCACCCGCATCTGCACCCGCAACTCAGTATCGAGATTCGACAGCGGCTCGTCGAACAGGAACACTTTGGGTTCGCGTACAATGGCACGCCCAATAGCTACGCGTTGCCTTTGTCCGCCTGAAAGTTGCCGGGGCTTACGTTCCAGCAGATGATCGATCTGCAAGAGTGATGCAGTCTCGGTGACTCTGGCCTCAATCCCGGCCTTCGGAACTTTGGCCATACGCAGGGGGAAGGCAAGGTTCTCGCGCACGGTCATGTGCGGATAGAGTGCGTAGCTCTGAAACACCATGCCGATGTTTCGGTCGGCGGCATCAACGTCATTGACGACTTCATTGTCGATCAAGAGCCGCCCGCCGCTGATACGCTCGAGCCCTCCGATCA
>NZ_JADPJF010000160.1:56519-59699 GCF_023073295.1 Bradyrhizobium sp. 23
GGAGCAGTGTCGACTTGCCTGAACCCGATGGTCCAACGAACACGACGAATTCGCCATGTTCAATGATCAGGTCGACATTCCGCAGGATTTGGATCGTCCCATAGGCCTTATTGATACCTTCCAGGCGGACATCGGCCATCACGCTCTCCTCGGTCGCTGGCTTCCAATGGTGGCTCGGGCTATCGCAACCTCAGACAGGCTGGAGACGATGAAATCGGGCGATACCAGTGAGGGATCATCTCGGGGCGGCACGCCGGTCGTGACCAGCACGGTCGGAAGCCCTGCTCTCTTGCCAGCCTGAATATCAGTCTGAATCTGGTCTCCGATCATCAAGGTGGCGCTGCGTACCGTGCCCAGGCGGGAAAGTGCAGTCTCGATCATATGCGGCTCCGGCTTACCAACAATCAAAGGCTCCACTTTCGTGGCGGCAGCCACGGCGGCGATCGTAGCTCCTGCCCCGGGCTCGAACCCACCTGCCGTCGGCAACAGGAGGTCGGGGTTGGTGCCAATAAAGGCTGCTCCATTTAGGATCGCGTCGACCGCAATCCGCAGCTTCTCATGCGTAATTTGTCGATCGAGCCCCATGACCACGGCGTCGGGCTTTCGATCCGTCACCTCGAGCCCCGCGTCTGTCATGGCTTTCGTAAGGGATGGCGCGCCGATGACGAATATACGCCCAAATTCCGGGTATGTAGCGCGGATGAGCTCGGCGGCGGTGATGGCGCTGGTGACCACGTCGTTCGGCGCAATAACAAGCCCAAGGCCTGCCAGTTTGCTGACGACATCCGCTGGCGTGTGCGTCGAGTTGTTCGTCACGAAGCAGATGGGCAATCCGGCCGCCTGCCACCGTCCAAATGCCTCCACGGAATCGACGATAGCCGCGTTGCCGCGGTAGACGACGCCGTCGAGATCCGAAATGATACCGTCCACTGGCGGCCAAATGGGGGGAGAAGCGACACTAGCCATTCATCAGCATCCCGCCATTCACGTGTACGATCTGCCCGGTCATGTAGGAAGCTGCAGGACTTGCAAGAAAAACAGCAAGACCTGCGATATCCTCCGGCACGCCGACCCGTCCGAGCGGGATACGGCCCCCGTGACGTGCCTCGGTTTCCTCGCGCGGGCGCCCATGCATCGGTGTATCGATGATCCCGGGCGCAATGGCATTCACATTGATCTTGTGTGGGGCACATTCATAGGCGAGCAGCTTGGTGAGGTCGTGAACAATTGCTTTCGACAAACAATAGTCGGCGCCGCCCGCCTGGTAGTTAAAGACTGCACCTTGGGACGATAGCGAGGATCCGATATTGACGATCCGGCCCCCTTTGTCCTTCATGAAGCGCTCGATCGCGAGCTTTGAGCAGCGCAGGACCGCGACCGAGTTGATCTGGATGGTCCGCTCGATTTTGTCCGCATCGCCATTCAGGAGCGGTTGGGCAGATTTGACGCCCGCATTGTTAACCAGCACATCGAGCCGGCCAAAGTGCTTGGCGACCGCGTCCAGAACCCTGTTAACATCGTCCTCACTTGCGACATCCATCGCCATCGGTAGTACGCCGTTGCCATGGGGCAGGCTTGCCAGAGTGCTCCTGAGAGTTTCCAGGTTGGCATCGGTGGCAAGGACATTCGCTCCACCAGATCGAAACGCATTCACGATGGCAGACCCGATGCCGCCCCCGGCACCGGTCACGAGCACCGTTCTGTTTGAAACTGAGAACTGTTCGGTCATTCCAACTCCAGGATCGTTTGGGATTTCAGAAACTCGTCAACGGTCTCGGCGCTCGGCATGGAGCTTTGCGCGCCGCGTCTAGTCACACAGAGCGCGGCTACCGCCAGCGCTTTCCTAACTGCTTCTCTCAAGGGCAGCCGTTCGGCCAGTGATGCGGCGAATGCTCCGTTGAAGGCATCGCCTGCGGCGGTAGTATCGACCGCTCTCACGGGAAAGGCTCGCAGGGCAAAAGAGCGGGTCTTATCAGCATAATAGGCGCCCTGTGCCCCGAGGGTGATCAGCGCGGCACCTGGCCCGAGATCAAGAAGCTTGGACGCAGCGTGGGCGGCACCTTCAAAGTCGTCGACCTCGATACCTGTCAGCTCAAAAGCCTCTGTCTGGTTCGGTGTGACGAAATCGACACAGCTCCACGCTGTCGACGGAAGCCCGGACCTCACTGGCGCCGGATTGAAGATCAGCTCGAAGCCCTTGTCCCGCTTCAGCTCGAAGAGCCTGTTGAGCGCTCCGACCGGCATACCCATTTCGGCGACCACGATCGCATTGTGCTGAATGAATTCCGCGGCGTTCTCAATCATCTGCGGCGTGACGTTTAGGTTGGCGCCGGGATCTATGACAATCATGTTAGTGCCGTCGTCACCGACCATGACCAGAGCGGAGCCGGAGACTTCGCCCGGCGCGATTTTGATCGCGTCGGCGCAAACGCCGGCCTCTGTCAGGGACTGCAGGAGCCAATGACCCGCATCATCATCGCCAAGGCGCGTGTAAAAGTGCGGTCTCAAGCCAAGCCGAGCCGCGGCCACAGCCTGATTGGCGCCTTTCCCTCCAGGGTGACGGGTCAGCGTTCCCATCAGGCTTTCACCTGGCGTTGGCAGCCGCTCGACATTGAAGCAGAGATCGAGGTTTGTCGTTCCGAAGAACATCAACGGCCTGGCACTCATTTTACAGCACCAAAGGTAAGGCCACGCTCCAGGTGGCGCTGGCCGATGACGATCAGGATCACGGGAATGATCATCGTCACGACCAATCCTGCCGCCATGACGGGATAGAATTGCACGCCCGGGTTTAGCAGCTTGAGCAGAGCGACGGTTACCGGCGCCTTGGTCGAAGAGAGGATCAGGCCGAGCGCAAAATTGTGCCACGCGAGCAGGAAGATGAGCAGAGAGGCCCCTATCAGACCGGGCTTCAAAAGCGGCAGCACGATGTGCAACACGACCCTGACCGGCTTGGCGCCATCCATGGCAGCCGCCTCTTCGATGTCCTTTGGGATATCTTCGATATAGGAGCGGCTCAGCCAAACGATCATCGGCAGTGTGACGACCTGGTAGACCCAGATCATGCCGATATAGGTGTCATACAGGCCAATCGTCTGGAAAACGCTGAACAGGGGGATGACGACCAGTAGGACCGGGGCAAAGCGGAAGCCCAGAATGAAGAAGGCAATGTCTTCTTTG
>NZ_JADPJF010000160.1:59709-93270 GCF_023073295.1 Bradyrhizobium sp. 23
AATGTCCCGCCTTGCCAGCACGTAGCCGGCAGGGACCCCCACGAGCAGGGACACGAAGACAGAGCCAAGCGCTATGACGACGCTGTTCGTGATCGGGGTCAGGAAATCGATCTTGATAGTGCCGTAGCTGGTTGCTCCGGCTTGGGCGACGTCAAACAAGACGCGAAAGTTTTCCAATGTCGGCGAGAACAAGAAGGTCGGCGGCCAGGTCATGACCTCTGCCTGCTGCTTGAGCGACATCATCACGATCCAGACAAGCGGGAAGGCGAGGATCAATGCGCAAATGCCGACGAGCAGGTTCAGGATCAAATTGACGGAGGCGGCGCGTTTCAGTCGCATACGTTGGCCCTCAGCTGACGCGCTGCCGCACGACGCGCCACAGCTTGACCATGGCGAACGTTCCCACCAGCACGATCATCCAGTTGACGACCATGAGGGCTGCACCACGCCCGAAGGCGAGATTCTGGAATGCGATAATGTAGGCGCGCACGGAAAGAACGGAGGTGCTATCTCCAGGCCCGCCTTGCGTAGTGCCAAAAATGATGTCGAACTGATTGAGCGATTCGATCAGCCGAAACACCGCGGCGATCAGAATGTAGGGAGCGATCAGCGGCAACTCGATATGCACAAAGGTTGCCCACCCTTTTGCGCCATTGACACGCGCGGCCTCCCTGACTTCTTCATTGATACCCTGAAGGCCTGCGAAAATGATCAGCGCAAAGAATGGCGTGTAGGTCCAGACGTCAATCAGGACGAGCGAAAACATTGCGGTGTTGGGATCTGAAATCCATGCAAAGCGGGCGATTCCTGCAAGCGAGAGCAGATAGTTAAGGATTCCGCTTTGCGGGTCCATCATCGTCGTCCACATGAGCGCTACGCTCATCGGAGGCAGCACGAGGGGCAAGAGGATGACCGGCCGCATCAGCCGTGCAACGATGACTTCGGTCGCGAACAATTTTGCAAGTGCAAGACCGAAGGCAGCCTCCGCAACCACCGCCGATCCGGCGTAGACAAGAGTGGCCCGAATGCTGTTCCAGAAATCATCCGACTTGATCAGCGCTGCATAGTTGTTGAGGCCGACGAAGTGGACCAGCGGCCGACCGAACTTGAGATCCGTTAGCGACTGAAAGACGCCATAGAAGAACAGAAAAAGAAAGCCGAGCAATATCGTGATCGCTGGCGCTATGGCTGCGATGCTCCACCAGTCAAGATGCGACTGCTCGGCGCGCGCGACCGCCTTATCGTTTGACGCAACAAGTGGGCTGGCTGAAGACTGCAGCGTCACGAGCCCGTCGGATCCTCGAAGGTCCATCTCGGTCTATCTCTAAAATGCATGGGGCGGCGATGAGCTCGCCGCCCCGTTTGTTTCACATTGACGAACGGATTTCCGAGGCAAGGGCGGCCAGCGTCGCCTTCACGTCGGCTCCGTTGACCATTTTCTGCATGGCTACGGCCCATGCGTTCATTGCTTCGGCAAAGCCGACGCGGGCTGTGAAGGCGAGTTGCGCCCGTTCCTGCACGGTTTTAAACGTGTCTACGAAATTGTTGAACTCTGGCTTTGCCGCATAATCGAGCCAGGCCTTGTCGCTCCAGGTCGAGGCGCGCGGAGAGTTGACGAGCTTGCCGGCGATGGCGCCGTTCAGCTCGACTTGCTTCGATGTCGCCCATTGGATGAACAGCCAGGCGGCTCCTTTTTTCTGGGACGCAGCGTTCATCGCAAGCGACCAGATCCAGATATTCGACTCGAAGTTCTTGCTAGTCGGAGCGTGCAATGGGGGTGCGAACGCGATTTTGCCGGACGCGGGCTTGCCAGCCACGTCGTTCCAAAACCCGAACATGTTGGAATCAATCGCCATCGCGGTGCGCCCTGAATTGATGCCATCAACGACCTGGTACCAGTTGTCATTGGCAAAGGACGGCGCCGCGCATTTCTTGATCATGTCCACATAGTCTTTGTGGAAGGCGATCGACTCGGGCGAATCCAGCCCTGTCTCCAACTTGCCGTCCTGGACGACGAAATCATGCACGCCATAGGACCTGGCAATCGAGATGGCAGCTGTGTGGATGCTGCTCCAAAAGCGCACGCCGCGCACGCCCAAAGGGGTGATGGCGGGATCCGCAGCCTTCAGCTTATCGCAGGCGGCGGACATCTCCGGCGGAGTCGTTGGGACCCCGATGCCGTATTTGGCAAGTATGTCCTTACGGTAGAACAGCTGGATGTTCTCAAAGCCATGCGGGATCGCCCACACCTGCCCGCTTCCCGGCTCGATTTGGCCTTCCTTGACTTTCCAGGTCAGCGCATCCCGCAATGCAGGGAAGAAATCCTTGTAGTCGTAGCCCGCGGCCGTGAGCTTAGCGTCGTTCAGATACTGATCGAGCGGCTCGAGCAACTGGCCCGGTGCGAGATCCCAGGCCGGTTGAATGCCCGTGCCCACCACGTCCCAGCTGCGGGATTTTGTACTGAGCTGGATGGTCAGCTTATTCCAATAGGCATCGTCGGGATAGAGTTCGGGCGTCACCTTGATGCCGGTGAGTTTCTCGAATTCCGGCAACTGGGCCGCGACCGCGTCGGCATACGGATGAATGTCGTAGGCCCAGACGATCGACGTGCCTTCGAACTGGCGCCAGTTGATGTCGTCCGCCTTAGCTTGAGAAAACGCCATGGCCGTTCCGGCCAAAAGCGTCGAGCAGATGAGAGCTTTTTTTGCAAAACTAGCCGTATGGCCGCGCAAAGCGGCGAGCGTCCTTGGCATGATTCCCTCCGATGGGCTCTTTGGCCCGCAAACCACGCGCCCCCTCCTCTTCAAGCGGCCGCGGCGTTGCCGAGGCTAATCTTCGCGCATCCAACGAAAGCGGCCTTTGAGGCTCGGATTGGGTAAGGTTGGGTAAGTCAAAAAGTCGGGCGATTGGGAAAGTATCAATTGGAAGAAGCGGAGTTTGGAATGGGCCCCGGTTGACGCCACAGCCTGGCGAGCGCTGTGATGGCTGCGTTTATACCCCAGTTCGAGACGAACAGCACTAAGGCGCACAGGGCGAGCATCGCGATCGGTGCTCCGTTGCCGTATACGATATACGGCTTCTGGAGCGCGATCCAAGCGGCGATATGATGGGCGTTAGTGCAGCCAAGTGGTATGGGCGCAGCAATATTCGCGTTGAAGCGGTCGCCGCCCTGCACGGCAATCGTGTCAGGAGAAGGCGTTCAAATGAGTCTGCACCTACTCCATCCCGTCACAGGTGGAGAAGTCGTGAGATGCCCGGACAGATCGTCGTGCATGGCAATCAGCAAGCAACATAGACTCTAGAGAAGCTTGTGCGGCTTGGACCGCCCGCATACTCGCCTTCAATGAGCCGGCTCAACCATATCGGGAGGGTTCTCGTCTATTGGTTGAGACGGATCCTCCGATCTGTTTGCGGGCAAGAGGTATCAGCAGCCCCGATGGGATTGGCGGGACATCGGTCTCGGTGGGCAGTCTATTGGTCCCCAATCCACGCTAAACCTAACCGAAAGTACTGGCGCATTCATGCGACCTCTCCGCTGACGAGGCTCGAGGAGCGATCGGTTGCGACTGGTCGGACGAGGCGAGGTACCGCAGCAATCAGACGCTTGGTATAGTCGGCCCGTGGATTGAGGAAAACCTCATCCGTATCGCCACTCTCGACGACGCGTCCATGGCGCATGACCATGACCCGGTCGCTGAGATGGCGAATCACGCCGAGATCGTGCGAGATGAAGAGATAGCTCATACCGAGCTGCGCCTTGAGATCCCCGAGCAGATCGAGCACCTGCGCCTGGATCGAGACATCCAGAGCGGAAACCGGTTCATCGCAGACGATCACGGCTGGCTTTGGCGCGATCGCACGCGCGATCGCGACGCGTTGGCGCTGGCCGCCCGAGAGCTCCAGTGGCCGGCGATCCAGGAATGCTGGCGATAGGCCCACCGACTCGAGCAGCTCAATAATGCGCAGGCGACGCTCCGACCCGGTGTTCAAATCAAGGAGGCTGTCAGATATGATGCGGCCGACGGTCCAGCGTGGATCAAAGGAGCTGAGCGGATCTTGATAGATCACGGAGATCGAGCGGCGTCGCGCCCTACGCTTGCGTTCGGCGATTTCGCTCCACGCCTCTCCCTGGAACAGGACGGCTCCCTCGTCGGGAGTATCCAGAGCCATCGCCAGGCGGGCTGTGGTGGATTTACCTGATCCTGATTCCCCCACAAGGCCCAGCGTTTCGCCTGACCGAAGCTCGAAGGACACACCGTCAACCACCGTCCGCGGGACGCCATCGGGGCCGTTGAATCGCTTCACAAGATTGGTCGCACTGAGGATGATTGCAGTGGATTCAGGCGAGGGTTGTTGTTGCAGCGGGCTCAGAGACTTGGGTAGCCGTGCAATCGCCGTGGACGACAAACGGGAGCCGCGGGGACGTCCCGAGGGTACCGCGTTCAGGAGCTGCGAGGTGTAATCGTGTTGCGGGTTGCCGAAGATCTGCGCAGCTGGTCCACGCTCGACGACCTCGCCTTCGCGCATGACCAGAACATCATCCGCCATGCGCGAGACCACCGCCAGGTCATGGCTGATCAGGATCAGAGCCTTGCCCCGTGCCTTGGTTTCCTCCAGCAGCGCCAGCACCTGCGCCTGCACGGTCACGTCGAGCGCGGTGGTTGGTTCATCGGCGATCAAGAGGTCTGGATCGAGTGCGAGCGCCGACGCAAAGAGGGCTCGCTGGCGTTGGCCACCGGACAATTGATGCGGCAGCTGCCGGGCTTTGATCTCAGGCTCAGGAACCCCAACGAGTTCGAGCAGCTCAACCACGCGGCGTTTGAGCTCCTCACGGGAGTGGACAGCACGATGGAGAAGGAGGCCCTCGCCGATTTCTCTGCCGACCTGACGGAGTGGATCGAGCGAGAGAAGGGCGTCCTGCAGCACGAAGCCGATCTTCTTGCCCCGGATGAGCCGCCATGAACGTTCATTGAGGTCAGTCAGGTCTGTCCCTGTGAAGTTCATCTCGTGCGCATGAACATGTGCGCCATGGCCCGCAAGCCCGACGAGAGCGCGCGCGGTTACGCTCTTGCCCGAGCCGGATTCGCCGACGATCGCGAGGCAACGCCCCGGTCGAAGCGAGAACGACACGCCACGCACGGCCGTGCCGTTTGGATTGTCGCGTCCGAATGACACGCGCAGCGAATCTACGTTGAGAAGACTTGGCTGAGGAGGCTGGGGAGGAAGAACATGCAACATGTCAGCCCTTTCCTTCGAGGCGGTTCTGCAGATAACGTCCGATCACCGTCACGCTGAGAGCAAAGATCACCACTGCCAGACCCGGCATGATCTCGAGCCACCACGCATAGATCACGTAGTTGCGGCCAGCATTCAGGAGCGCCCCCCATTCAGAGGCTGGAGGGGGAACACCGAGTCCCAGAAACGCAACGCCCGATGCCCAGATGATGGCCTGGCCGACGCCAAGCGTGATCATCGCGGTCAACGGGTTCATGGCATTCGGGAGGATGTGCCTTCGCACGATACGCCAATAAGGGTGTCCAAGCGCCTTGGCTGCCTCCACATATCCTGCGCCTTTAACAGACAGGACCTGCCCCCTGATCATCCGGGCATAACCCGGGGCCGTTCCGATCCCGACCGCGATGACCAACGTCAGCACAGTCGTGCCGAAAACGGCCACGAACAGAAGCGCAAGGAAAAGCACCGGTAGCGCGAAAAGTGCGTCGAGCAAACGGCTGAGAACATGATCGATGACTCCGCCGCAAAGACCGGCGGCGAACCCCAGAACGAGTGCAATTGACGCGCTCAACGCGGTCGCGCCAAGGCCGATGGTCAGGGACTGCCCTGCCCCTTCAACAATGCGGGAGTATAAATCGCGACCGGACTGATCAGTCCCCAGCCAGTGGCTGGGCGACGGGGCCTGTAGTGAGGACGTCAGGTCAATCGCCAGCGGATCATGGGTCTGTACCAGCCAGGGCGCGGCCGCCGCTGTTAAGAAGAACGTAACGATGGTTATGGCCAAGCAAACCCGCAAAGGAATTGCCTGCGCCGTTGAAAGTGCTTCCTTCCAATAGCGAGATTTGAGGACGTCTGGTAGCGCGGCAGAGCAGGTCATGCCAATTTGATCCTTGGGTCAACGATACTGTAGGCGAAATCGACGGTCACGCTGACAATGACAAACAGGCCAGCGGAGACCAGAATGACGCCGGAGACGACGGGAACGTCGCGCGTGGATGTAGCGGCGACCAGGACGCCGCCAAGTCCCTGTCGGGCAAAGACGGCCTCAATTAAAACGGCACCGGACAGAAGCTTACCGAACGCCCAGCCTGACAAGGTGATTGCTGGCAAAGCTGCATGGCGCAGGACATGACGAAACCGCACGCCGAGATCGCCCATGCCTCGCGTTCGGGCCGAAGTTACAAAGGGCAACTCGAGCAAACGCGTGAACTCACTCGTAACGACTTGCCCGAAGAGCCCAGACAGTTCCAACGCCAGCGCCAGGGTTGGAAGAATGAGGCCGATCGCCGAATTGCCTCCCACCACAGGAAAGATGCGAAGCTGTACGGCAAAGACGACGAGCAGGATGGTAGCTAGCCAGTAAGGCGGCACGGTCGCCAACAGAACCTGCATCCCGCTCAGCAGCTTCGCCCAGAAATTATCTCTCCCGGCTGCAAAAACTGTGGTCAGAATAGTGATCACCCACGCGGTTACGAGCGCGGCGACCGCAAGGAGGACGGTTGGCCCAATCTGTTCGGCAATGATGGCTGCCACTGGCCGATGCTGGTGGTAGGATTGGCCAAGGTCCCCCTGCAAAATCCCGGAGATGTATTTCGCGTATTGCAAGAAAATCGGCTGGTCGAAGCCATATTTTGCGTTGATTGCCGCAAGCTCTTGTCGAGCGGCCGCCCCTACATTGCCGCTGACGACGTTGAGGATGATTTGGGCGCGCTCACCTGGCAGCAGACATTGGACAAGGAAGGTGAATGTTGCCGCAGCCCATACGGTCGCTGCGGCGGACAGGATGCGATGTGCGAACCACACGGCCTGTCTGCGGGCTGCGACTTTCACGGGGCGGATTTCTTGTCGAAATAGCTATCATAGAAGACCGGCTCGCCGACGGAGCCGCGGTCGAGCCAAATGTCCTTTAGATGTGCTTGCACAGCTAGAGTGACGTCAAGGACTGCGAACCCCACGACAGGAGCGTCAGCGACGATCTTGCGCTCTGCTTCCTGATAGAGCGCGGTTCGCTCAGCATTGTCGAAGTGTTTTTCGGCCTTCTGAATAATGTCCCACAGTGCCCGGTCCTGGTAGCGTGAGGGATTGAAGCGATTGAGCTCACCATTAAGGTCAGGCTTCCAGGAGATGCGGAAGATTTCAGCGCCGGGAGCAACCCAGTAGAGAAGGACGACCTCGTAATCGTTCGGACCGAGATTTTTCCCGGCGAAGAAATCGGCCTGGTTCGTTGGCTGAAGCCGCACGTCGAAGCCGGCAGCCTTTGCCTGCTGTTGGATCACCTGCACGGCCTGCTCACCGTCGGGCTTCAAGAACGAACTCGAATAGGAGATGCGTACGACGAGCGGCTTGCCATGCTTGAGGCGAACGCCCCTGCTGTCACGCTCGGTCCAACCTGCCTGATCCAGGAGCTGATTGGCTTTGCCGACGTCATACCTGTATGACGGGGCAAGCTCGCTGATATATTCGGGCGAGCTTTGGCTTAGCGCGCCATTGCCTTCAAACGGCAAGGAGCCCAGGAACGAGGACTCGACCGCGGCTTTTCGGTCGGCGGCATAGGCAAACGCCTGGCGAACGAGCAGATCGTCAAAAGGCGAGCGAGCCGTATACAACGCCAAGCGCAGGGGCGTGCCACCCGTAATGTGCCGCAAGACAGTGAAGCGCGAGTTGGCATCTTTCCAAGCGACGGCTGGAACGTCGTAAGCTGCATCAGATTCCCCGGTTAGCAGAGAGCCATACCGAACGGTCTGATCGGGGAAGAACTTCCACTGGATCCCGTCAACGTAAGCCGGTCCCTGGTGCTTGGCTGTTGCCGGCGCGGAGTTGTAGTCGGGATTGCGGCGGAATATAACCTCTTTTCCCCGATTCCACTTCTCGACGATGAATGGACCCGATCCGACCGGGCTCTCGCAGTTCACCGCAAGTCCACGCTTGAGCGCCGTTGGCGACAGAATGCCCTGGGACGACTGGGCCAGAACATTGAGCAACGGCTGGAACGGCGCCTTTAGCGTTAGTCGAAGTGTCGCGGGCGCGATTGCCGCTGCCGATTCAAAGTTGTCGCTGAGATAAGGAGCGGCCGTCGGATTGCGGAGGTCCGGATTGGTGCTGAGCCAGCCATTGATGTTGTCGGCAACTGCCTGTGCATCGAGCGGTGTCCCGTCGGTGAATTTCACGTTCGGCTTGATCTCAAACGTGTACACTTTCTTGTCGTCGGAGATGGTCCATGATGTGGCCAGCCATGGCACAATCTCCCCGTCCTTGGTCCGGGCGACTAGATTGTCGCTATATTGCCGCTGTAGATACCATTGCTGGACCCATCCTCCGAACAAGCAAGGCGGCTCCTGAAAGTGGCCATATCGAATAATGCCACCGCGCCTCGTACTATCGCTCGAACCGTCCTGAGCAAAAGTGCTGGGCGCATAGGCGATCTGCGACAGCGTGGAGAGCGCGATTGCAATGGCTGCTGCCTTTTGCTTTCTGTAAGCGTGTGGCTGGCGCGCGAGAAACGCAGATGATTGTGTGTCGGACAGAGACATATCGAACTCCAAGCTATTGATAGTGAAACCGCGAGGCAGACGGGCGATCAGGCCGTCGCCCGCTCTTGCGACGGAACGCCCCCTGGGAGCGAAAGGCCGAAACGGTCACGCAAGGTTTCTTCCCGATACTCGGTGCGAAACAGTCCGCGGCGCTGCAGTATTGGAACGACATGATCGATGAAGGCGGGCGCACCATCCTCCAACACATCTGGGATGATGTTGAAGCCATCAACTGCGCCGGCGCGGTACCATGCCTCGATCGAATCGGCGATCTGTTCCGGTGCGCCCGCGATCACGCGATGGCCGAAACCCTGAACGCTGCTTATGATCTCCCTAACTGTCCGGCCTTGGCGTGCCAAGCTTTCGATGGTGCGGTGATGACCGACCGAAAATGGGACATCATTCGGATCGGGCAGCAGTTCCTCGGGAATGGGTTTGTCAAGGCTGAGCTTTTCGGGCGCCACATTGATGCCTCGCGCCAAAGCGACGAGCGCGCTGGGCAGATCGAGTAATTCGTCGATCGCTCTCTTGCGGCGATACGCCTCCTCTTCCGTGCCGCCAACGAAGGTGACCAGGCCCGGCAGTATGATCGGCGCCGTCCGCCGGCCGAGTTGATGCGACAGCGCACGCAGGCGTCCGGCCTCGCGCAGCGCTGTCTCCAGGTCGCCCGCAGCAGCGAACACCAGATCGGCGCTGCGCGCAGCGAGCCGCAATCCGTCGTCCGAGCCTCCCGCTTGAACGATGATCGGGTGCACTTGTGGCGAACCGGGGTGCGTGAGCGGACCGCGGACGCTAAAGATATTGGTGTTGGGGTCGAGCAGTCGAAACTGGGGATTGGCGTAGATTCCAGAGGTCTGATCCCCGACGATTGTTCCATCTCCCCAGCTCAGCCATAGCCCTCGGACGGTTTCGACGAAGTCTTCGGCGCGCTTGTAGCGCTCCTCGCGACCGAGCTCGCGCCCACCGAAATTGCCGACCGTCGCGGGGCTGGAGGTGGTGACTGCATTCCAGGCGACGCGGCCGCCGCTAATGACATCAAGTGATTGGAAACGACGCGCCAGGTTGTACGGCTCATTGTACGTCGTCGATGCGGTTGCAATCAGTCCGATGTGTTTCGTCTCACGTGCGATTACCGTGAGAACAAGCGTAGGTTCAAGCCCGTTGAGCGGCGGTCGGCGGGTAATATCCCAAGATATTGCCGGGGTATCTGCAAGAAACACCGCGTCGAGCAAGCCGCGCTCGGCCACCTTCGCTGCCCGAAAATAATGCTCGATGTCAAAGAAAGCGCTCGGATTGGTGCTCGGCCAACGCCATGCTGCGGCGTGTCCGCCTGCGCCGTGAAGATTAAGCCCAAGATGAAGCGTTCGGATTGCAGAAGACATGAATTCTCCAGGCGCGGGATGGCATGCGCAGTTCAAGGGGTGTGTTGGCTCGGCTACGCTATCTGGCTGCTTCTTGCGCTCCCGCGCAGAGAACGTGCGGCATCTGAGGACGCGGCGAGGCCGCCGGTCGAGATTAGCGGATCAGGTGAAGCAACTCGCGCGCTCAAAGAGCCCGAACACTCGCCCAAGCGCGAGCCAGCTGGACCTCTGACGAATTCGATCGAGCGACGGTTGGCCGGGGGACATCGCGTATTGTACCTGCCCGAACCTCTGCTGGTGAGCCTTACAATGCGTGCAACTCGCGCGATGACCAAAGCTGCTGTCATGACAACTCCACGGCCGACACCGGCGGCCTTCGATCGCGAGAGAATCAAGCGACGGGACATCAAACGCAATAGTTGCGTATTTCAATCTGCTACCGCGCGCTGGCATACTCTTCTACGACAGCCTTGTTGTCTTCGAGCTTGCAGGATTTGTGCGCGTGCAGCCTGCTTGTCGCAGTTTCGGAGCACGATCCCAAAGTCACGCCGAGGCGAGTGATTGCAAATCTGGTATGTCTCTTGGAGCACCGTCGTTCGGGGCGCGCGCACGGTGTTGGCGAGGGATCCTCGCGTGTCCCTCGATAGGGTAGAAGAATTCTCGGGCCGATCGGCAAGGGACATAGCCCCGCGGCTTGCCGGGCCCCCTTGTTGCGCGGGCAGCGCTCTCCGCCCGAGCATCGCCAGCATGAGCTTTAGTGGCCTCGCGTGCCTCTGTGGGGTGACTGTCAAAGCGTGTCACTCGAAACGTGATCGACTTGGGCGCGCGAGATCAAGCGTCTAGAGCAATCGTCTTGCCTCCTGACCAAGCCTGCGCTCGCATGTCTCTCGAAACCGGCGCGATCAACAGGGAGCTGAGATAGGGCGCTCCGCCAACCCAGCAGCGACGCCGCTGCGCGCTGCTCGATAGCTCGTTCGTCGCGGCGCTTTGCTCGTCAATCGCCGCGGGCTGCCGACGTCACATAGTTGCCCACGTTGCTCACGACCTTCTTGATCGAGGCAGGATGCTGACGACTTCGCCGGAGATGCCGTCGGCTCAGCCACCCGGGTTGCGCTGCGCTTCTGGGACACCGACCTGACTGGTCCACCGCTGCTGTTCATTCGTAAGCAGCTCTTGACGTGTAATGGAATTAAAGCCCGCTTGAAGCGAACCTGTCGCGTGCATCCTGAATAGAATGCGACAGATCCCGCGACAGCTCAATGATCGGTCCAGCTGCGGACGCACCATCAAGGTCGCGCATAATGGCCCCGATGCAGCAATCGGCTGCTTCCAGCACCGCTAATGAGACCGACATTTCTGCGGGGGTGCGAACCCGAGCAAAATCGAATTGCGCCAGAGCGGCACCTAGTTCGCGAAGGTGTTCAGCGGCGGAATTGTACGCTGCCAACCTGGGTTTGGGAAAGCAAGGAGAAATCTTGTTGGCCTTCTGGGGGAGGAAATCCGCAGCCAAGCGGCAATTCCGGCCCCGAATCGCTTATGTCAGTCGAACGGGACAACGCGTTTCCGTTCATGGGCGAGGCAGGCGTCTCGGCTCGGTGCGGGCCGGCGGGGTCGGTTCCCTGCATCAACACTGCGGGAAACTTGCTCCAGGCCTAGTGTAACTCGCCGGTAACGAACTGGGCTCGTCCCATGCCGAATGACCAATCTTCGTCCGCATTGATCACGAAGCTTATCATGAGGTCAGTTGGCGCTACTCCACAGGACGACGACAGCCTCTCGGCCAGGACGCGATAAAACTCCAATTTGGACGCCTTGTCGCGCGGTCGGCTCGTCAACTGCAACATGACCAATTTATCGGTCCGATTGATATCAAGACCTGTGTCAAGCGCGACGATGCTGGACTTGGGGTGCTGATGCACCACCTGATAGCGGTCGCGGGGCGGCACGTGGAGCGTTTCGACCAGAACTTCGTGAGTGACATCCAAAAGCCGTTGGATCTCCGCATCACTTCGTCCCTCGATCAAATCGAACCGTAAAAATGGCATGGCGATGCTCCTCACTGCCGGCTCAACTAACAAAGCTGCGGCGGGCAACCAAGGTGGACCGAGCAATAAAAAGCTGCAATACTCGGTGTATGTTTTCTCTGGCGAAATCGACATCATCATTCAAGATGACGGTCATCTATCTTTAAGATGGACGACGGAGCACTCCAACTCACGCGGCCCGAACACTTGCCAGGAAGCGATCGACATCCGCTTTCAGCAAAGTGGACTGGTGGTTCAGCCCACCTGCAGCCGCAAGCACACCAGCCGCAGCCACCCCGGTTTGGGCAGACGCCTCGCTCACCCCGACGATGTTGCGCGTTACGTCTTCGGTGCCTTGCGCGACCCTCTGGATGCTGCGTGCGATTTCGCGCGTCGCGACACCCTGTTGCTCCACGGCGGATGCAATCGCAATTGCGATCTCGTTGATCGAGGATATCGTGCCGCTCACGCCCTCGATTGCTTGGACAGCCTCGCTCATGGCGCCCTGCATGCCGTTGACTTGGGTCGAGATCTCCTCCGTTGCACGTGCGGTCTGCCCTGCGAGCGACTTCACCTCGCTTGCCACGACGGCAAACCCCCTTCCCGCCTCGCCGGCACGGGCGGCCTCGATGGTTGCATTTAGCGCCAGCAGGTTCGTCTGGCTTGCGATCGCAGTTATTAACTGAACCACGTCTCCGATCTTTGATGTCGCGGCTACAAGACCTTGAATTGTGATATTAGTCCGTTGCGCCTCTTCAACGGCGCCTCCGGCGACCTTGGTCGAACGCGCCACCTGATTGCCTATCTCGGCGATCGAGGCCGAGAGCTGCTCAGTGGCCGACGCGACCGACTGCACGCTTGAGCTGGCCTCTTCTGCAGCAGTCGCAACCACTCCGGACTGGCGGCTGGCAGATCTCGCCGTCTCCGACATGCCTTGGGACGTCGTCCTCATAGCGGAAGCCGAGTGAGAGAGGGCATCGAGTGACGTGCTTACACCTTGTGCGAACTCGTCGGCCAGCTTGCCCAGGAGGCCCCGTTTTTCCGTCTCGGCCATCAATTTCATCTCGTCCTGTTCCTGGCGAAGGCGAGCGGTCTCTATCATGGCGTCCTGAAACACTTTGACGGTCGTCGCCATCTCTCCCACTTCATCCGCACGCGAGAGCGCAGGAATCGCCGATCTTGTATCGCCACTGGCGAGCTTTCGCATCGCCCGCGTGAGACTGGCGATCGGCCGCGTGATACTGCGGCTGAGAAGAATTGACGTGGCCACGACAAGCGCAAGGGCTATAAGGATGAGAAGGCCAATGCGCTTTGCTTCTGCCATGAATATCGCGTCTACGTCGTCCAGATAGATGCCGCCCGCGACTGCCCAGTCATAGGGCTTGAACCCCACGACATAGGCGATCTTGGGAAGTGGGTCGCCGACGCCGGCACGGGGAAAGCTAAAGGCGACAAAGCCGGATCCGCCGGACTTCACAAGATCGACTTGCAGCCGGGAGAAAAAGACACCGTTGGCATCCGAGGTGTCCTTCATGCTCTTGTTCTGAAACTTGGGATTGGGATGCGCGACCAGTACGGAATCCATGTCGAGGGCATAGAAATAGTCGTCCTTGCCGAAACGCAATGATTGAAGCAGTTGCTTGCTCCGTTCCAAGGCCTGCGCATCGGAGAGCCCTGCCGCTCGGGATCCCTGGTAGTCCAATTCAAGCACCTGCTTCGCCAGGAGGACGAGCTGCTGAAGCTTGTCTTTTCGGTCCTCGAGCAGGCTGCTCTTGAGGGCCGACAAGCCGACCCCGGCCACGGATGCAACACCTAGAACAGAGAGAACCACCATCAACATCAGCCTGGAAGAAATCTTGAACTTGGCAAGCATGAAAAATCCTCAACACGCTGAGTCCGACCATCACTCCGCCTCATCTATCGCACATTGATAAAAATTGCCTTTAGCCCACAGGGCCACCTTGATATCAGCGCCAGTCGAACAAGGGCGCAGGGATGCGAGTTTATGCAAGCCTCGTTGCGATGACTCCGGTTCGCGGCGAACCATTACCAGTTGAGATGACGGTCATCTCTTCTCTAGATGACGATGCGCGCCGCATCGTTCCCCAATGCGTCTTTCACGCGGCCCACATTGGTCGTTAGGATGTTTGTGACGACATTCAAAATGTTGCCGCTGCTGGCTTCAAGAGTGGACTGGAATGGATCTCTCCGATCTCAAAGTGTTCGAGACGGTTCTGCGTCTTGGAAGTATCAGCCGTGCGGCAACGCAGCTGTGTACTGCTCAATCCAAAGTCACAACTCGTATCCGAGTGCTTGAGGGCAAGCTTGGCATTTCACTCTTCGAGCGTCACGCACGGGGCGTAACGCCAACCCCGGCAGCCCACAGGGTCCTCCCCTATGTCGCTAGGCTTTCAAAACTTGCCGCGGATGCCCGAGCTGCGGCACGGGATGATGGTGTGCCGAGGGGCACTCTGCTGATCGGAAGCCTCGAGACGACCACCGCGTTGCGATTGTCTCCGCTTCTGCCAAGGTTTGCCAGCGCCTGTCCCCACGTCCAGCTCACGATCACGACCGGAAACACTACACGCTTGTTGAATGACGTCCTCGAGTATCGTCTCGACGGCGCGTTTGTCGCGGGCCCGGTCGATCACCCGGACCTGCATCAACGGCCTTTCTTCCACGAGGAGCTCGTGCTGGTAACGGCCCCTTCGGTCCGGACAAAGGACCTGGCTGCCATCGGGCCCTTTAAGATGATCGTCTTTCAGACCGGCTGCTCTTATCGCACCCGTCTGGAGACGATGCTGATGGAAATGGGGATCACTCTGTCCGAGCCGCAAGAGCTTGGTTCTCTCGACGCCATCATCAGTTGCCTCTCCGCCGGCCTTGGTGTCACCTTGATGCCGCGAGGTGTCATTGCAGCTGCCGCCCGGGACGGCAGGGTCGCTGCGCATGCGTTGCCGCCTTCCCGGACGGCCGTTGAGACGGTGTTCGTCTGGCGAAAGGATGTCTATGTATCGAGCGCGATGACAGCCCTGTTCGATCTGATCGAATCCTGGCCGTAACTCGAGCCGTCCAGCCTAGGACCGCCGCTCGCCTTCGAAGTAGTTCAATAGGCCCGTGCCTGGTGCGCAGTTGACATACTCGAAAAGCTGGTTGTTCTCCGGCAGCACGAAGACTTCATGCCAGGTTCTGAGCTGGTTCTTCGCGCCGAACTTGCGGTAACGGGCCATTGCGGCGCGGAAGATCGCCCCGTGCGACGGATGATGCTCAGCCCAGTTCTCCATGTGGCCGAGCGAGAGAAAATATCCGAGCGCATGAGTCTCGAGCTCGGGTGCCCCGCCGACATCGCATGTTTGCTGAAACCGCAGCGAGCAGCAACCCGTTGCCTCAGGACTTTCGCGCAAGAAGTCCATTCCGCGTTCGAGGGGAGCTCGCAGGTCGCGCATGTAATCTTCGGTTTGGTCGGCATCGCAGCGCCCCCAAAAGGCCGCCGATCGAATGACGGTGAGGTTCCGGGGCGTAGCGATCCGCCACCGATTGGACCTGGTCTCGCGCGGCGTC
This sequence comes from Bradyrhizobium sp. 23, assembly GCF_023073295.1. NCBI lineage: Bacteria > Pseudomonadati > Pseudomonadota > Alphaproteobacteria > Hyphomicrobiales > Nitrobacteraceae > Bradyrhizobium > Bradyrhizobium sp. 23. The sequence goes on from NZ_JADPJF010000160.1 coordinate 75,421, forward strand.
GCCGATGGGAGCTCAGGCAGCGCCGACGGCAAGGGATCGACCGCGGCGAGTGGGATCCGGTCGCGCATCGCGCCGTAGTAGCCGCAATACGGTGTCGGATAGAGCGCCACTTCGTTAGAGCGACTCATTCCGGCTGGATAATCGTTCCAATACAGCGTCTCAAGGCGCTCGATCGGAACGGTCAAGCTCTCACGGAAGTAGCCCGTTGCCTCCGAACACCTCGCCGAATCGTTCCACCAATTTGCCACGCGACTATCTTCGAGCCAATCATCACGACGGGTCCGGTCAACCCAATAGCTCGCAACCACATGCGTATAGAGGCCGTTGTGATCGACGAACCACGCATGATCGTGCACGTGCGGGCCGTTCGGCAGGCTGACGGCTTCGGACATCCACCGTATGAAGCCGGACTTGTAGACGGCTTCCGCGTTCGGTCCCTGGATGCCGTGAAATGCAACACACAAGGCGTCGCATTTGCGTGGGAAACCGACGGACCAACGCTGGACCACCGGCTCGAAACCTTTCGGCTTACGCAGCGGATTGATCCGCTCCAACACCTGAAAATTCATAGCGAGCTCCGTTCCCTAGTGGATTCCAAAATATGCCTTGTGAAGCTCGGAGTTCTCTTTCAAGAGTTCAGCGCTTCCTTTGGCGACAACGAGTCCTTGTGCCAGCACGTAGCCGTAATCGGCCACGTCGAGCGTTTGACGCACGTTCTGCTCGATCAGCAGAACCGAAAGTCCGGCTGTCTTCAGTTGTCGGACTATTCCGAAAACCTCCGAGACAAATAACGGCGACAGTCCGAGCGAGGGCTCGTCGAAGATCACGAGTTCCGGATCGGCCATCAGCCCTCGCGCGATGGAGAGCATCGACCGCTCACCGCCGGACAGTGTTCCCGCGAGCTGGCTTCGCCGCTCCTTCAGACGCGGGAACACCTCGAACATCTCCTCCATCCGGGTCGCAACGCGCCTGTCGTCACGCATGATCAATCCGCCCACCTTGAGGTTATCAAGGACGCTCATGCGCGGCATCACGCGATTGCCTTCTGGGACCGTCGCGATCCCGAGGGCCGCGATCTTGTGGGTAGGCATGTTTGTAGTCGCTACGTGCCCAAAGCGAACCTCGCCTTTCCGGATCCGGGTCAACCCGAGGATGGCCCGGATCAATGTGCTTTTGCCGGCGCCGTTGGCCCCCAGGATGGCCGTTACCGTACCGGGCCTGACCTCGATGGTCACGTTCTTCAGAACGTCAGCGCGATCGTAGCCGGCGTTGATCGCATTGGCCGACAACGTCCGCGCCGCGGTTCGTCGCACGCTGATCATTGCCCTATCCCGAGATAAGCTGCCTGCACTTCGGGGTCGGCTATCAACCCGTCAAAACTGCCTTCGAAGACTTTTCGGCCGAAATTGAGCACGATGCAGCGATCGGAGACACGCCGGATAACGTCCATTTCGTGCTCCACCAGGACCACGGCGAGTTCCGGCATCTCGGACCTGAATGCGAGGAGATCGTCCATGAGTTCGCGCGTCTCATCCGGGGTCATACCGGCGGAGGGCTCATCCAGCAACAGCAGGCGCGGCCTGCCGATTAGCGCCCGGCAGATCTCGATCCGCCGACGATCGATCATCGGGAAAGAGCTCACAGGCTGGAACAGCCGGTCGGCAATCGCGGCGTTGAAGCGGGACGCAATCTCGCGTGCGCGATTGACCGTCTCCCGCAGCTCTCTGCCCCACCGCGCGCGCCGAAACAGATTTGTAAGGAGACCGAGATCGCAATGGCAGAGGGCTCCGACCGCAATATTGTCGAACACGCTCTGATCGAGCATCAGCCTCGATCGCTGAAAGGTTCGCGCGACACCGGCACGACCGATCATCTGGGGCGCACAGCCAAAGAGGTCGCGGCCATCGAGCCGGATCGTTCCCGCGTTCGGGTCGTAAAGTCCCGTGATGACGTTGAAGAATGTCGTCTTGCCCGATCCGTTGGGCCCGACCAGCCCGATCGTCTCGCCGCGGCCGATTTCGACGTCGAAACGGTCGAGCGCGACCAGCCCGCCGAATGTCTTGGTGAGACCGGAACAATGCAGCAGAGTGCTACTCATTTTGGCGCTCCGTCGATGAAGCGGGACAGGTCCCTCACCGGACGTGGCAGGATGCCGCCCGGGCGGAACAGCAAGATGACGAGCACGAGCAAGGCGAACAGCAACAGGCGGAATTCCTGGATCGACTGCAGTTTTTCCGGCACTTCCAGGATGATCAGGGCGGCTACGACGGAGCCCCACAAATTGCCGATTCCGCCCAGCACCACGATTGAGAGCATCAGCAGGGAGTCCCCGAGGCTCGCGCCGTTGGGTGTCACGAACCCGTTCATCATCCCGTAGAGCGCTCCAGCCATGCCGATGATGGCGTTGCCGAGGACAAAGCCGACGACCTTCCACAGCCGGATCGACAGGCCGAACACCGCCGCGGCGGTCTCATCGCTGCGGACAACGTCCAGGGCGATGCCGACCCACGAGTTTTCCAGACGACGGACGAGGATGAACACGAGGCCGAACATGCAGACCGAGAGCGTTGCATAGGGCAGATAGAACGACACGCTCCATGGACCAATCTGTTTGAGCCGGGCGAAATCGAGCCCCATGATCGAGAAGCTTCCGATCTTCAGCCCCTGGGGCCCGCCGAGGACGTCGTTGACTTCGAGCCAGGTCCGCAGCAGCACGCCGAATGCGATCGTCACGAGCGCGGCATAGTGCCCGCGCGTTCGCAGCACCGGCAGCAACAGCACGAGGCCGATTGCACCCGTCACAATCGCGCCGATCAACGGCGCAAATGTGCGCGGAACGGTGGTGTATGCAGTCACTAGGGCGGCCGTATATGATCCCACGACGAAGAAGGCCGCGCCTGCGAAGTTGGCGATGCCGGCGAATGCTAGCTGCAAGTTGAGAGCGATGCAGGCAGTGGAGAAGATTGCTACCGTTGACAACATGAGAAGCGCGTAGTGATCGGCGTGAAACAGGACAATCAGGATCAACGCACACAGCAATGCCATGCCATTGGCAACGCCTCGGTAGTCGCCGCAGGTGGCGGCAATCTCCCGGCCGATCTGCGTTCGATCCGACACTCCAAACGCCAGAACGAAGGCTGCGAGCAAGGCGAGAACGACGGGCTGGGATTCGGCGTGCATCATCACGCCGCCGCCGGAAAACAGGAGCGCCACCACGGCTGCGACGAGGGCGCGCGGATGACGACGAATCCCCGGGACGGAGAGCGAGGGAGCCGGGCTTGAAAGGCTGCTCATGTCACACCCGTTCGCTGCGCTGTTCTGCAATGATTCCTGTCGGGAACAACGCAATCAGGATGATGATGACGGCAAAGGCCACCACATCGCGATAAGCGCTCGAGATCGGCATCGCCACCACAACCAGCGTCTGCACGCCGGCGAATAGAAATCCCCCGATGATCGGCCCGATCAGGCTTCCAAGTCCGCCCACCACAGCCGAGGCGAATCCGATGATGCCGAGCAGAACGCCCATGTTGAAGCTGATCTCGCGGTAATACAGCCCGAGCATGCAGCCGGCAAAAGCGGCGAGCCCCGATCCCAATGCGAAGGTCCCCAGCACCACGCGCTGCTGGTCGATGCCTGCAAGGCGTGCAACCTCGTCATCCTGGGCCACGGCGCGGATCGAGAGCCCGAACCGGGTGCGGGTCACGAACAGATGCGTTCCCACCACCAACAGCAGTCCGGCACATACGATGATCACACTATCGATACCCACACTGAAGGAACCGGCATTGATCATGCCACTCGGCAACAGAGCCGGAAACGGCTTCGGGTTGCCGCCGTTGGGCACGCCAAGCCGGATGGCCTCGCGTAGCACGGTGCCGGCCATTAAGGTCGCGAGCAGCACATTGATGCTGGGGGCGCCGCGCAAGGGGATCACAAGAATCCTCCCGATCACGATGCCCGCGAGCGCCCCGGCGCCGACCGCAGCCGCCAAACCGGTGAGCAAGGCCAGCGCAGGGGGCAGCGCAAAGAGAGCTCCCGAAACGCCGGCGGCTCCCAAGGCTGAAAAACTTCCGAGCGTCACGACGTCACCATGCGAGAACTTGATGACGTCGAGCACCCCGAAGAAAAGCGAAAATCCAACGGCGATCATTGAGTAGATCACCCCCAGCATGAGGCCGTTGAACAGCTGCTGCGCTACGATCCCGATGTCCATCAATGTCTCCGCACGCTAGGGCGACGCATGACGTCTGGTCAATTGAGGCGGAGTTTTCGTTTGCTGGCGGCATATTCGCTATCCGGCCAATAGACCCATTTACCATCCTGGGCGACATAGACGTTGGCCCTCAGAATGTTCTGCCTGTGGTCGTCGAAATTGATCTCGCCGACCAGCGACTTGTATGCCTTGGTCGTATTGAGCAGGTCCTTGACCTTGGCGCGGTCGGGGCCAACCTTCTCGATCGCATCCATGATCAGAGTAGCGGCGGAGTAGGCGAAGGGGCCATAGGCGTCCGGGTCTTCGCGAAAGCCCGCCTTGGCGTATGCGTCGAGAAACGCTTGACCCTGCTCATATTTGGTGATGGGAGCACCGTTGTGGAAGGAAATCGTTCCTTCCGCCGCGGCACCTGCGCCTTCCAGGAAGCCTGCGTTCATGATGCCAGAGACGCCCGCAAGCTGAGCGGTGACACCGACCCGATCCATTTGAGCCCGCAATCGGACGCCTAGCGGCGTCAGGCCGCCCACCATGATCAGATCTGGCTTCAGCTCCTTGATCTTGGTGAGCTCAGCCGTGAAGTCCTGCTGATCCGGGCTGACCGGAAAAGTCGCGACGATCTCGCCGCCGGCCAATTTGAGATATTCGCTGAAATATTTGTTCTGTCCCTTGCCGTAGTCGGTGGTGTCGTGAACGACAACATATTTCAGGAAACCCTGCTTGGTGAGGAACTCCGCTGCGAGCTTGCCTTCATTGATCATCGTCCCGTTGACGCGATGAATTTCGTGGTAGTCGTTGCCATAGGTGATCTCGGGCAGGATGGCGCCCCACACCACGACCGGCAATCCGAACCGGGCATAGGTATCAACCGTCGCGATGCCTACGGCAGAGCAATAGTGGGTCACACCGGCGATGATGCTACGATCCGATGCGGCCTTGGTTGCGACCTGGATGCCGATATTCGGCTTGCATTCGTCGTCCAAGGTGACGAGCTCGAAAATGTACTTTGCCGATGGGTCGGCGTTTCTCAATTGCACGGCCAACTGCGTGGAATTGCGGCCCCCGATACCGGGAGCTGAATTCCCGCCCGACAATGGTCCAATAAACGCAAGCTTTACGGTCTCCTTGGCCAAGACCGGAACTGTTCCGGTCGCCACCGCGACCAGCGCGCCGCATGTCAGCAGCAACAATTTGTTTATCAGCTTCATTGGCAATGCCCTCCCCTGCTCGGAAAAACTGTATCCATCCCGCACGAGCGAGACAGTGCGAATTTTCGCAAATGGGCGTGCGCAACGGAGCACGAGCAGGTGGACCGGCGATGATCGCCTACAATCAAGACAGATTGCTGCTGCTTTGGGCAACGGGTTGCCTTCGACGAGGCGGATGCGGACGCAAAAAAACACCCCGTTGCAATCGGCAACGGGGTGACTGGGTCGCAGGACATCTGCGACAAGTCGAGGGAGGTAGTCTTCGCAATCACGACAGCCAGGGGCTCATCGCAGACGTCGAATTACTCCTTCATACCATCGCCACGGCAAATTCCCGCGGGGTGTTCGTGCAAAGGGTCTTGCACGAACACCTTGATGGCAATTGGCGGCTCATGCGATCTGGCGGCTGGCTGCCGGTGTGTTGCCGAATTCACTGGAAAGGTCGACTGCGACAGTCTTAGGCAGGCAGAGGACATTAACCGCCGCGGTCATCAGTGCGATCGCGATGGGATAGATCAGGCCGGCGTAGATGTTGCCGGTGTAACTGACGAGCGAGAGGCTGATCAGCGGAACGAAGCCGCCGAATATCCCGGTGCCGATGTGATAGGGAAGCGACAGCGAAGTATATCGCAGCCGCGCCGGAAAGAGCTCGACGAGAAATGCGGCATTCGGCCCGTAGACCAGCGCTACGAAGATGAGTTGCGCCAGGATTAGCGCGGTGACGACCACGTAATTGTGCGCAGCCGTGGCGCTTGCAATCCCCATGTAGATGGGGACGTAGAGCGCGGCGGCGAGCAGCAGGCCGGTGACAATCAGCGGGCGGCGTCCGATGCGGTCTGACAGGGCTCCGCTCACGACGATCAGGGGCGTGCCAAGGGCTAGAGCAACGGCGACGCAGACATTTGCCGTCAGGAAGTCCACCTTGAGAACGCTCTGCAGGAAATACAGCGCATAGAATTGTCCGGTGTACCACACGCATCCCAGACCCGCCGTCGCGCCGAAGAGAGCATAGAGCGCATAACCCAACCCTTGTCTCGTGCCAAAACTTTCGCGAACCGGCGCGCGCGAGACCTTGCCGGCCTGGCGCATCTGCTCGAAAACGGGCGATTCGCTCAGCTTCAGACGAAGATAGACCGAAAACACGACGAGAAGTGCAGACAGCAAGAACGGGATACGCCAGCCCCAAGCACGGAAACCTTCCTCCCCGAGCGATAGCCGACACGCCAGCACGACCAGAATTGCAACGAAGAAGCCCAAGGTGGCTGTGGTCTGGATAAAACTGGTGAAGAAGCCTCGACGGTTTACCGGTGCATGCTCAGCCACATAGATGGCAGCGCCACCGTACTCGCCCCCGATGGCCAAGCCCTGTACCAAACGGAGCAAGACCAACGCGACAGGTGCAGCAAAGCCGATAGTTTCATATGTCGGCAAAAGGCCGACCGCGGTGGTCGAAATCCCCATTAAGATAAGTGTCAGCAGAAACGTGTGCTTGCGTCCCAATCGGTCGCCAAGACTGCCGAACAGGATGGCACCGAACGGCCGGATGACGAATCCGGTCGCAAAGGTCGCAACACTGATCAAGACGGCGGCGGTGGGATCATTGGCGGGGTAAAAAAGGGTCGAAAAGAACACGGCAAGGCTTCCATAGAGATAGAAGTCATACCATTCGATAACCGTGCCTGCACTTGAGGCAAGCACCACCGTCCAGATGCTCAGGTTCGGGGCGTCCGCTTTAGATTCGCTCATCATATCTCTCCATCGGCCTTGTTGGGCACGTGTTTTCCCGGGCGCGCGCGCCGCAGCGCACGCCCCTTCTCCACCCGGCAATACGTAGAAAGTTGCGGACCCGTTAGGCCGCGATAGAATTTCGCGTCGGCGCATAGCGCGCAAGACATGCGCTTGCTTCTGCCGAAATTCGCTTCACCAGCTCACCGGCGGTTGGAATGTCGTTGATGAGACCGATTGCTTCTCCGACCGTGACATTGGCCGTATCGTAGTCGCCGGAGACCCACGCCTTCTCGACGCGCTGCAGCTCGGCTTCTTGCAGTGTGCGCAGCTCGTCTTCCCGGCCATGCCACCTTTCGATGAAGCCGTTCTTCATCAGGCGTCCAGTGTACTCAGAGGGCCAAGCCTTTTTGCGGACAACGTCGTAGACACGTGTCCGGATCGTTTCATCGCCGGTGGCTGCCAGCACCTTTTCCTTGGCGTTGCGATGAATGACCGATTCTTGCGTGGCCCAAAACCGCGATCCGATCAAAGCACCGTCGGCACCTAGCATTAGCGCGGCGGCGAGACCGCGCCCGTCAGCAATGCCTCCGGCGGCAAGAAGGAGAACGCGCGGCGCTCGTTGCGCGATCATATCGGCGACTGCAGGAACGAACGGCATCGTCGAGCGCGCCGTGAGTCCGTGGCCGCCGGCCTCCGTACCCTGTGCGATGATAACGTCCGCGCCGACGTCGATCGCCCGCTGGGCATGCTCGAGCGTATGCGCCTGACAGATCAGGGGGATGCCGGCCTGCTTCACTTTCGGGGCATATGGCGCAGGATCCGAGAACGACAGCATGATCGCTTTCTTGTGCCGCTCCAGAGCGAGATCGAGCAGACCCGGATCGTTCGCCAGCGCCCAGGTGATGAATCCACAGCCGACGTCCGGCCGGCTCACCTTTGCGGACTGTTCTTCGAACCAGGCGCGGTTGGCATAGCCGCCGCCGAGAAGGCCGAGAGCACCTGCCGCGGAAACCGCGGAGGCCAGCTCGCCGCCGGAGGCCGGATCCATCGGCGCCAGCACGATCGGGTGCTCGAGCCCAAAAAATTCGGTCAGTCTCGTCTTGATAGCCATGTCTCTTCCTCTCCTAGGCTTATGCCCGTCTCGGATGCTGGGAAGCTAGATTGGCTGTTGACAACATAAAAGTGATTATTATTGATCAGAGTCATCATTCCGGGAGATGACCACATGGACAGCACGGATCTGAATTTCTTTTCCGCGGTCGCCACGGCCGGCGGAATCGGCCGCGCCGCCCACAATCTCCACACTGTGCAATCGAACGTGACCCAGCGAATTCGAGCGCTGGAGAACCAGCTCGGTGTCCGACTTTTTGATCGGTCCAAGAAAGGCGTTACGCTCACCTCCATGGGCAACAGGCTGCTTCCTTACGCCAAGCGCATCAGCGATCTGTTGGCCGAGGCGCATTGCGCAGTGAAGGACGAGGCGTGGCCGGGCGGGGAGCTGCGCATTGGATCAATGGAGACGACGGCGGCGTTGCGCCTACCACCGTTGCTCACCCATTACGGCATCGCTTATCCCGATGTTGACGTCCAGATCGAGACAGGCCCGACCGCAGCGCTGGTCGACTGCGTATTGTCTCGGAAGCTTGACGGAGCTTTTGTCTCTGCACCGGTCACGCACGGTGAACTGACCTGCACACCGATCGTGGAGGAGGAGCTGGTGCTGATCACGCCGCCGATGGTGACGTCCCCCCAACACCTCGGCAAATTCCTGGCTTCGGGAAGCGGCCGGAAGGTGATCGTGTTTCGTGCCGGTTGCTCCTATCGACAGCGTCTGTCCGAATATCTTGCGCATCGTGGTTTCGTCGACCTGCGCTGGATGGAAATGGGAACGCTCGACGGAATCATCGGTTGTGTGGCGGCTTCGGTCGGGCTGTCATTGGTGCCGCGCGTCGTCGCTGATTCTGCCGAACGACAGGGCTTGATCCGCCTGCATTCGCTGCCGAACGGGACCGGCAGGGCCACCACGGTTTTCGTTCACCGCAAGGACGCATTCGTGTCCTCCGCCCTGCGGGCGTTCATGGAATGCGCCGGATCGGGAACGAACCAAACAGCCCCGCCCGAGCAACCGGCAGTGGCGCTCAAGCAGCCTCGAAAGACGACCTCGCCGCCTTGACTGATGCCACGATAAAGCGATGCACTTCTGCAACCCGCCGCGTTTCGTGCGTATCGGGATGCGACGTCAGCCAGTAATTCCGCACGAAACGAATGTCGGGAAGCAGACGCTGCAATTCGGGATAGCGCTGGGCCACGTAATCATGAAGGATTCCGACGCCGTGTCCACCACGAACGGCCTCCATCTGCGCAACGACGCTACCGCATTCATAGCGTCGCGACATGAGCCGGCCGAGCACTGAGGCATAGTCCAATGCCCTGCTGTAGACGAAATCCTCGACCTGGGTGACGAACAGGCGGCCGGCAAGATCGGCCTGCGTCTTGATGGGACCCTCGCGCGCGAGATAAGCATCAGCAGCATAGACACTGAGCGTGTAGTCGGTGAGTTTGGACAGGATCAGCTTACCCTGCTTGGGCCGGTCCAGCGTGATCGCAACGTCGGCCTCGCGCCTTGACAGGGAGAATGTGCGCGGAAGCGGCACGAGTTGAATGACAAGGCCCGGGTGCTTCGCGGCCAGCGCGCCCAGCCGATCGGCCAGGAAGTAGTTGCCAAGCCCGTCCGGTGCCCCTACGCGCACGGTTCCGGTGAGGGCCTCGGCGGCGCCTCCAATGCTCGATCCCACTTTGAGGAATTCGCTCTCTGCGCGCTCGGCAGCGGCGACAAGCGCCTCGCCCGCCGCCGTCAGCGCGCACCCTGTAGTGTGTCGTTCGAGCAGTTTGGCATTCAAGCTACTCTCCAGCGCGGTCAGTTGCCGGGCGACCGTTGCATGGTTCAGCCGTAGGCTTTTCGAGGCCTTCAGAATCTGGCCGGCACGCGCCACTTCTAGGAATATCCGAACGCGCTCCCAATCCATTGACTACACTTTCTGCACAACGGAGCCGCGAATTCGGCCGTTGATGCCGCATTTTTATGCGCTGCATATCTGGCTCGATCAAGCATCATGTTAGGGAGAACAGCCAATGCCCGTGACTATTCTGAACTTCATCAATGGCGAGCTGGTGCCGAGCCGGGGCCCTCGCACCGCGCCGGTTTACAATCCCGCGACCGGCGAGCAATCGGCAACGCTCGGACTTGCCACGACGCAAGACGTGCGGTCGGCCGCTGCAGCCGCCCGCAAGGCCTTCCCGGGCTGGGCAAACACACCGCCACTGCGCCGTGCTCGTATTCTCAACCGTTTCCTGCGGATCATGGAGGATCGAATCGATGAACTTGCCCAAGTGATCACCGCCGAACACGGCAAGGTGCTTTCGGACGCGAGGGGCGAGATCCAACGCGGCATGGAGGTGGTGGAGTTCGCGACCGGCGCGCCGCAACTGCTCAAGGGAGAGATCACCGAGAATGTCGGGACCCGTGTCGACAGCCACTCGCTGCGTCAACCGCTCGGGGTGGTCGCTGGCATCACGCCATTCAATTTCCCGGCAATGGTCCCGATGTGGATGTTCCCGGTTGCGCTGGCCTGCGGCAATACGTTTATCCTCAAGCCATCAGAGCGCGATCCCTCGGCCTCGCTCGTGCTTGCGCAGTGGCTGAAGGAGGCCGGGCTGCCCGACGGCGTGTTCAACGTCGTGCATGGCGACAAGGAAGCGGTGGATGCCATCCTAACGGATCCCGATATCGTGGCGGTCAGCTTCGTCGGCTCGACGCCGATTGCGCGATACATCTATGAGACGGCGACCAGCCACGGCAAGCGCTGCCAGGCGCTGGGCGGCGCCAAGAACCACATGATCGTGATGCCTGACGCCGACATGGACCAGGCCGTCGACGCTCTCATGGGCGCGGCTTATGGCTCCGCCGGCGAGCGCTGCATGGCGATCTCGGTAGCCGTTCCGATCGGCGACACCACCGCCGATCGTCTGATCGAAAAGCTGGCGCCCAAGGTCCGCGCGCTTAACATTGGTCCCGGTACCGACCCCGAGGCCGAGATGGGCCCGCTGGTGACGAAACAGCACCTCGACAAAGTCCGAGGCTATATTGACGCCGGCGTTGACGAAGGCGCGAAGCTGATTGTGGACGGGCGCGATTTCCATCGCCAGGGCTACGAGAAGGGCTACTTCATCGGCGGCAGCCTGTTTGATCGCGCGACCACGGACATGAAGATCTATCGCGAAGAGATCTTCGGACCGGTGCTCGTGGTGGCCCGGGCCAAGTCTTATGACGAGGCGGCCGACATGATCAACCAGCACGAGTTCGGCAACGGCACCGCAATCTTTACCAGGGATGGCGATGCGGCGCGTGAGTTTGCGCATCAGATCCAGGTCGGCATGGTGGGCATCAACGTACCGATCCCGGTGCCGATGGCATTCCATTCGTTCGGCGGATGGAAAGCCTCTCTGTTCGGCGACCATCACATGCATGGCCCCGAGGGCGTTCGCTTTTATACCAAGCTGAAAACGATCACGACCCGTTGGCCGACCGGCATCCGGGCCGGCGCCGAGTTCGTGATGCCGACGATGTCCTGAGCTTCTCCGAATGGAAGGCCGTGGCAGCTCCACGGCCTTCTCAACCCGCCAGTTGGCAGGCCCCCAAATGGTGAACTCTGGCAGTCGCGCCAGAGAGCTGAATTCGGCCGATCAATCCGTGAATATCGCCCTAGAATCGTCGGGCCGCGATCAGATTGGCCCTGCCGATCTCCATCGGCGCCTCGAGACTGTCATGCTGGCTCTCCCCAGCTCCGTTGGGTCACTGGAAACGCTCACCTCTCGGCCAAGCTCCCGTGGTGAGCGCCCTCGGAGAATATTCGACCACCTCTCCGATGAGAGGGATCGCCGCAGCGCGCACTCTCCGGCCGGCCGTGACATGAAGCCGCCAGGCGCGCTCGGCGCCCTTGAAGCCCTGAATCGGCGGATCATTCCAGAGCAACTCGATCGTCCCGTGCAGAATTAGGACATCGCCGACGACAAAGTCGACAAAAAGCAGTCCCGCCCTGGGATTGGACATAAAATTCCCAAGCGTGTTGAAAAAGGAATTACCCGCAAAGTCCGGAACGGTGATCTGGTTATCCGCCACGTGAATGAAGCCTGGCTTACCGCCGCGGTGAGAAATATCGCAATCGAACGATGATCCGTCATCTGAAGCCGCACATGAGGCGACGAAGAAGGTCGCCGACTGGCGGATCAGCTCTCGTGCCGCATCGTCCAAGACGGCGAACGCCTCGACCTCGCCGGGACCGAGTTGCTCCGGCGCAGCGGATGGTGCCGCGCTGATATGGCGCGTGTGGATGTATTGAGGGCAATTGCCAAAGCTCTGCACGACCGCCACCTCGAAACTTGTCTGGTCGAGGGTGATCAGCGTTCCGTTCATGCGGTTTCGCCGACGATTGGTCAGGTCTATGCCCAGCACTCCCAAGCTGGCGCCCACGGAAAGATTCGTTCCGAGCAGGTCGAAGGTTTTCGGTAACGATTCGATGCGCAGCCGTCCTGGATCCGGTGAAGAGACGAATCCGCGCGGGCCAAACAGGACCGAAGGGATCGGCCAGCCCGCTCGGTCCGACGAGCCGACAAGGAGGTATTCGAGTCCTGCGAAGAATTCACGGTGCTGATCGGGCATCCATGTGCGGATGGAGGTTTTCCCGCGCTCGCTCATTCTGTCGGCCACGCCGACGCGTCGCTGCACGTCGATCTCGCCCTGGTGAAAAGGAGACGAGCTCCGTTCGGAAAGGCTGGTCATGACCGCACCTCGAAGAAGATTTGCCGATCAGCTCGCAGGCGCGCTTGGCATCCGCTGAAAATTCGGAAGTGCTTCCAGCCGCCCCAGCCAGGCGACAATGTTCGGGTAGGAGGACAGTTCAATGCCTCCCTCCGGAGCGGCCCGTGTGTAGCTGTAGCAAGCGAGATCAGCCACGGTCGGATGGGTTGCCGCGAGAAATTCGTGCTTCGCAAGATGACCATCCATCACGCTGAAAAGACTGCTGGCGACCCCGGCCGCTTGCCGGCCATCGACGGGCAAGTTGAACACCTTGCCCAGCCGAGCTGTTGCTGGTCCATATGCCAGCTGTCCCGCTGCCACGGACAGCCAACGTTGCACGGCAGCCGCACTGACCGGATCTTCCGGAAGCCACGTCTCGGTAGTGTCGTAGCGCTTGGCCAGATAGATCAGGATTGCGTTGGAATCGGCAACGACGGTGCCGTCATCATCGACGACAGGTATCTGCCCGAACGGGTTCATTGCGAGATAGGCCGGCGTCTTCCGCTCGGCAGGGGGCGTTGGGATCAACTCGTAAGGAAGCGAGAGAAGCCCGAGCATGAGCTCGACCCGGTGGCTGTGTCCCGACAATTTACCGCCATAGAGCTTGATCGTAGCTGACATTCCCAACTCGCTTTCGCTATTCAAACGATGTCTCGGTACTTATCATTTCCCATTCGGACGATAATCGAATGTTCCTTCAATTTACCATTGCGGTTTTTGCAACGATCCAGACGAGCAGAATGACTGGCCGCCTTTTTTCCCTCTGAACTCGCGCAACACGTTCTTCTGAACCTCTCCGATCGTATTCCGGGCAGCTCGCTCACGCAGAAATCGTTGATCGGCAGGTTGTAGGGAACCAGCCGTCCTTCAGCACCGCCACGCCATCCCTTTCCCCTGCAGCGCCTCCTGCCGTCGGGACGGCGGCCGCGACAACTCGCTCGCCGAAATCAGGATGTGGCAGTCCGACGACGGCGCTTTCGAGCACATCTGGAATGCGGTCGATCTCGAGTTCGAACTCCTTCGGATGAACGTTGTAACCGCCCGAAATGATCACATCCTTCGCGCGCCGACCTTCAAAGGGAGCCGACGGCGGAACGCACGAGTTCTGTCGGTCGCTGCTCCAACAGCTCGCTGAGAACGCGCTTCATCTCGGCCCCCTTTGATGGATCACTCAGTCCGCAACTGCCCGCTCAAGCTCGGCCACTCTGGGTCTGACCGTCTCCTGCTGCGAGGACTGGACCGGCCGTTCGTCCCCCTCGCCTGTTTCCATGTCGATAAAAACGGCCGGCTCGCGCTGTGAACGGTCAATCGTCAGCGAAAACACATCGAAACGATTGTAGTAGCCTACGACATCGTGAAATTGCTTCGGTTCGACGCATTGCGCGACGTCAATATCGGCATATGCGATGCCTTCGCTGTCTGAGAGGACGTCGCTGATAATCTGCCCTGTTGGATCGAGGATCATCGATACAGCATGCGGTGTGCCCTCGATCAGATCCAGCATGGCGGGGTTAGCCTGTCCGAGCGCGTCCTTCATACCTACGTCCATGCAGGCGGACGAAACGATGTTGAAGCATTTGGCTTCAAACGAATGAGCTCCAGCCCGGATCTCGATGGCCCTGCGTAGGTCATAGCCCCCCTTCTCCTTGGAGGGACGCGTCGGCCAGATCGGCGGGTAGGTCGAAATATGAACTTGCTCGCCCTGCGCCATCAATGAATAGCGGGCAAGTGGATTCGTATTCTCACCACAAATCAGCATGCCAATGCGGCCGATGGAGGTCTGCGCGACGCGCAACCCACGCGCATCTCCGGCAGCCCAGACCAGCTTCTCGTAAAAGGTCGGAACGAGTTTGCGATGATGATTCAGGATCGATCCATCTTGGCCGATCAAAAGATTGGAGTTCCAGATACAGCCAAGGCTGGCAACCGTCCCTTCCGTAAAACCGATAGAGACCACGACGTTGTGGCGCTTGGCCGCCATCCTGACCTTTGTCAATTCCGCGCTGTCGAGCCGCAATGCCTGGGCCGACAACGCTCTGAAGAAATCATGAGACATGATCGGCGCCTGCAGCGCCGCCCACACGGGAAAGCCGGGAATGAACGATTCCGGGAAAGCAACCAGCGAGGCACCGTTGCGTGCCGCTTCGGCAACGAGGTCGCAGGCCTTGTCTGCACTTTTGGCCGCGTCGAGGAAAACTGAAGATGTGTGGCACGCGGCAGCTTTGAAGCGCGGCAAATTCGACGGCATTTGAGACGATCCTCTCGGTTTCTGACACCACAGGTTAGTCTTTCGCCGGCGGGTGGCGAATGCGGAAAATCTGCACGAGCGGTTGCGCGTCTTCAGACGACCAGGACCGGCACGCGATAGATCGCGTTGCGTCGGCCGCCGGCCGGCTGATTCTCGCCCGATCGCGAGATCGCCCGAGACAGGAGACCGCAGCATCCCTCTTTTACTATCCAATCACAGGTGAACTTGGTCCAGGATCGTCCTGACACCTTCTCCAAGCGGCATCCCTGCCAGTTCCGCCCTTCATCGGCGCTCAGTTCGACCGCCGCAATTCCGTCGTCACCCCAGGCCCATCCCCAGACCTGCAAAACCTCGTCACGCCTGAGCTGACGATTCGGCTTTGGCGCCACGATGACCGATTGGGGGGCGATCGCCCACACCGGCTGGGTCGAGCCGTCCGGCGCGAGGTCGTTGTACCATGTGGTGGTGAAGACGCCCGGAGCCCGCTCCGAGCGCAATTCGAGCTTGCGGAGCCATTTGACGCTGTTCGTGCCGTAGAAGCCCGGGACCACCAACCGCAACGGATACCCGTGCTCAGGAAGCAGCGGCGCTCCGTTCATCTCGTAGGCGAGCAAGACGTCGTCGGATATCCGGGAGAGCGGCAGATCCTTGATGTAATGTCCGCACGCGATGCCTCCGAAGTCGCCGGAGTCCGCCCCCTGTGACCAAACGAAATTTGCGCTCCTCGCCACGCCCGCTGATCCTAGCACATGATCCAGACGAACGCCCGCCCAGCGCACGTTGCAGACCCGCTGCGTGGGCTTGTCGGGCGCCAGCGGGCTACCTGCACATTGATGCACCGAGACCACCTCGGTCTTTGGAAGCGACTTGAGCTGACCGACGGAGAAGCTCGCGGGCGTCTCGACCAGGCCGGCGATTTCCAGCGTCCAATCATCCCCATGAGTGACATCGAGAACACCGAGATGGCACAACACGATGCAGCCTTCGACTGGCGTGATGCGGTCGGTCAGCAGATGCGGTTCAGAGGGAATTCGGCCGAAGAAGCCGCGTACCTTGTACGTAAAGTCGTCAGCCATCGCAGCGCTCCCTCGCGCCGGCATTCTAGTACATCACGGGAGGACGTCGACCGTAAGAAATTCCGCAGATACACTTGCGCGTATTCGATCACTCGAATTCGTTCAGGTACGCTCTGTCCGCCTTGAAGATCTCATGAAGGAACCGCAGCAGCGTACGGACCCTACCCATATATTCGATATCCTCATGGACGGAAATGTAGAGCGATCGCGTGACCACCACATCTTTCATGAGCCATACAAGGCGAGGATCCTTTTTTGCCGAGAAGAAGGGCAGAAGGCCGATGCCACGCCCGACAGCGATCGCATTCTGCTGGGCTGCCATGCTGGTCGATCGAAAGACGACGCTCTCCGGCACCAGGACGTCGTGAAGCCACTGCACCGGCTGGATAGCCACGAGATCGTCGACATAATCAATGAAATCGTGACGCTTCAATTCTTCCATGGTGCCCGGCGTCCCCCGTTCCACGATGTACCTGGACGACGCGAACAGCCCAAGCTTGAACTCGCCAGCTTTTTTGACCGAAAGTTTGGGGCCCACGAGGGGAACGAAGCTGATGCACACATCCGCCTCGCGTTTGGTCAGATTGATCAGATGCCTTTCGGTCACAAGCTCCACGACAACGCCCGGGTGCTTCTCATTGAATTGGACCAATTTTTCTGCAAGATAGAAGGCGGCAATACCCTCCATGCTCGTCAGCCGCACGCGACCCGCGGGCTCGGCGGGCGTGGCGCGGAAATCTTCCGATATCACCAGGGCCGCGCCCTCAATTTTCTCGGCCTCTTGGTAGAGCTTGTGCCCGTCCTCCGTCAGCACGAACCCGTTCGGCTTGCGGTCGAAAATCTTGATACCAAGATCTCGCTCAAGCTCTGAAATGCGCCGGCTGACCGTCGTGTGGTCGACTTTGAGGCGCCGCGCGGCCGGCATCAACCGCCCCTGCCGGGCGAGTTCAAGGAAGAATTTCAGGTCGTTCCAGTCGAACATTCGCTCCTGCGTGCCAATCCGGAAGAGGCCAACGACGAAAATCCGACGGTAGGTGACCGCCTCGCCCGCCCGATCAAACAATCTTCTACGGCGGCTTTCAAGGTGCCTGAAGGCGATTTCCGTGCCTTCGGTGCCTGAAGCCACGGGGCGCAGCCCGCTCTCGCGCTCCAGCCGCAACGATCTCGGCCGTTATAGCTCTACCATTCCCTGAGGCACGCATTCTCGTCGATACAGATACTCGAGAATTTCCTTTCTATACTGCAGACTCCCGGCGTGGGTCGCCAGTTTGAGCCGGTCCCGCGGTCGCAAAGTATCAATCTCCCAAATCCGGCCGATTCGCGCAGCCGGTCCGTTCGAGAGCGCGACAATTCGATCGCTCAGGAAGATCGCTTCGTCTATGTCGTGCGTGACCATTACAACTGTGGTCGGGGTCTTTTCCACGATGCGAACCAGTTCGTCCTGAAGGCTCGACTTGGTCAGCGCATCGAGCGCGCCGAACGGCTCGTCCAACAGCAGCACCTTAGGCTCGACCGCAAAA
>NZ_JADPJF010000160.1:93343-97370 GCF_023073295.1 Bradyrhizobium sp. 23
AGCGATGCCCGCCCGCTGCTTCATTCCACCTGACACCTCGAATGGGTATTTGTTGATGGCGTGCTCCAGGTGAACAAGCTTCAGCGCCTGCTCTGAGCGATCCTTCAATTCGGATGCCGCGGCACCCTTGAAGGCCTGTTTGACCGCAAGGCGAACATTTTCGTAGCAAGTCATCCAGGGCAATAGAGCATGGCTCTGGAAGACCATTGCGCGCTCCGGCCCCGGGCCAGAAATCGTCGTCCCGGCGCAGCGTATTGCACCCTTTGTAGGCGCCAGAAGGCCAGCAACAATGTTTAGCAACGTGCTCTTGCCGCAGCCTGAATGGCCGATCAAGCAGACAAACTCGCTGTCTTCGATAGCGAGCGAGATTCTATCCAGCGCAAGAAGCCCCTTGCCAGAACGGTCAACAAACGACATTGACACATCGTTGATCTCGAGATCCGCCATGGTTCTATTCCCGGAAGCTGAGGCTTTCGCCTATTCGCTTGAGCAAAATATCTAGCGCCAATCCAATACCGCCGACCAGGACGATGGCGACGATCATGCTCGCGATCTGGAGATTATTCCATTCGTTCCAGATGAAGTACCCGATGCCGCTCTGTGCGCCGACCATCTCGGCAGCCACGATGACGAACCAGGCGATACCGATCGAGATCCTCATTCCCGACAGGATCATAGGCACACTGGCGGGAAAGACGACGCGCGCGACATGCTCTAATCGTGGAAGACCGAATACGCGCGAGACGTTCAGCCATTCAGCCCGCACGGAAGCTGTCCCGGTTGCCGTGCTGATCAACATCGGCCAGACTGCACAGATGAAGATGATGAAGATCGTCGAGACGGTGCTGTCGCGGAACGTATAGAGCGCCAGCGGCATCCACGCGAGTGGCGATACCGGCCGCAGGATCTGAATGAAAGGATCCAACGCGCGATGGCAAGCAGGCCATAGACCGAGCAAGAAGCCTAGGGGCACCGCGACGAGTAAGGCCAGCGTGAAGCCCAGTGCTACGCGGCCCATGGAATAGGCCAGATGCCATGCGATGCCCAGATTGTTGGGATTGTCGTGATCGAAGGCGTGTGTGATCAGATCCCGGCCGCGGAGCGCGACGATCCACGGTGAGGGGATCGCACCGGCCTGCTGACCCGGCGCGCTCTGGCCGGCAAGGCGGGCATATTCGGCGTCGGCAGCGCTAACACCTCCCGACGAACCGGCGGTGAACCAGCCCCAGACGCTTACAAATACGATGAAGATCGCGACCGAGGATACCCAGGGCTGCTGCAGCCGGCGTGACACCTCCATCAGCCCCCCTTCCGGACCGAAGACAGGTAGTCCTGCGGCTTATTGGAATCGAATTCGTTCCCGAGAATCCTTTCGGTGCCGAAGCCGACCGCTGGCGGCGTCACGCCCTGCTCGCGCATGATCCGAGCGGCATCGGTCGCCAGCATCACCTTTTCGGCGAGCACCTTATAGTCGACATCCTCCTTTAGCATGTTCCAGCGCCGGAGCTGGGTCATCAGCCAAACTGCTGCCGAATATTGCGGAAACGGCTGATAATCAACCCGCCGCGGATCTTTCCGGATGGTGCCAAGGCCGTCGGCATACGTGCCGCTCAAAACCTGCTCGAGGACAATTTCGGGAGCATTGAGATATTGCGGCTCTGACAGCACCTTCGCCATGCCGACCCGGTTCTCCGGCTTCGAGACATGAAGACTGGACGCGATGATGGCGCGGTAGAACGCCATGAATGTGTTGGGATTTTGCTGGATCCAGCTTTCCGCGGCGGTGACAGAGCAACAAGGATGTCCATCCCAGATATCCTTCGAGATCAGATGAATGAAGCCAGCGCCTTCGTAGACCGCGCGCTGACCGCCCGGCTCTCCGCCGAAAAAACCATCGATGCTTCCGACGCGAAGGCTCGCCACGTATTCGGTCGGAGGTACGATGCGGTATTTGACATCTTGGTCCGGATCGAGCCCGGCGGTAGCCAAATAGTTGCGCAGCTGCAGGGTCTGGTGACTTTGCTCGAACGGGACCGCGAATGTGAAGCCCTTCCAGTTCTTGGGATCCCGATTGTCCTTGTGCTTGTTGGCCAGGACGAGGGAGTTGCCGTTCTGGTTCAAGATGGTCAGCACCTTGATTGACTGGACGTTACCGCCGAGGCCGGCTGTCATCGTCAGGGGGACCGGCATCACCTGCTGCGAGACGTCCAGCTCGCCGTTGAGCATCTTGTCGCGGATCAGCGCGATACCGGCGATCTTCTGCAGACTGACATCCAGACCTTCCTTGCGGTAGCTGCCGAGCCTTTCGCCGTAGATCAGCGGAACGGCGCAGGTGATCGGGAGGAAGCCAACAGCCAGCTTGGTTTTCTCGAGAGGCCTTCGCTCCTGGGCAATTGCCTTCAAGGTGTCGATTGGCAGGATGCTGGAGAGAGCGCCGATGATCACCCCAGCGCCAACGGTGCGAAGCAGTTCCCGCCGCAAAACCGGCTGCGGGAAAAGGCCATGCAGAAGTGCCTGCTGGACGCTTTCGGACACGGCCTCTTCGACAGTCGGCTGCGCGGGAGCATGCGCTCCGCAACTGCACAGGCTGCCGATGAAGCGATGGTGATGTGATGCGTCGCGCATTTCTGTCCCCCTGGTCAAAATGTCCGGCTCAAAATCGTAACATTGACGCTCGAAGGGCCAACGGCGAAATTGTGCAGGAGCATCTGCAGTTCCGCGCATGCCATTCGGAATTCCCAGCTCTGGTTCACTCCGCCGATTGCGGCATCGTCCTTGAGCGCCCGAACAGGATGCGATGCTGCATCTCGTCGAAGCGGCCATCCGCGTTCGTTTCCCGCGTTAACAACGACACCGCGATCGCCACGGCAAACGATAGCGGCATGCTGATGATGGCCGGGTTACGCAGCGAGACGAACCACCAGGCGCCGCTCACCTGGGCCAGCGGCTTACCGAGCACATCGACCTGGATGGTCGGTGACAGCGCAATGAGCACCAGCGAGCTTAGCGTGCCGATCATGATGCTAGCGACGGCCGCTGGCGTCGTGAAGCGACGCCAGATGATAGCGAGGACCAGTGATGGAAAATTGGCGGCACAGGCGATGGAGAAGGCGAGCCCGGCCATGAAGGCCACGTTCTGGCCTTCGAAGGTGATGCCGAGCACGATTGCCAGCACCGAGATGGCAACGGTGGCGATCCGCGCCACTTTGAGCTGCTCAGCCTCCGATGCCGTACCGTGGCGAACGACGTTGGTCCAGACATCATGGCACAACGTAGCCACACCGGAAAGCGTGAGGCCTGCCACCACCGCCAGCATGGTGGCAAACGCAACTGCGCAGATGAAACCGAAGAAGGCGTCGCCGCCGACTGTGAGGGCGAGCAGAGGTGCAGCCATGTTGCCGCCACCGCCGGCTTTCATCACCGCCTCCGGGCCGACCAGCACCATGGCCCCAAAGCCGATGATGAACACCATCAGGTGGAAGAAGCCGATCAGCCCGGTGGCATAAAGTATCGATAGTCGCGCGGCCTTGGAGTCCCGAACCGTGTATACCCGCATCAGGACGTGCGGCATCGCCGCGGTGCCGAACATCAGCCCGAGGCCGAGTGAGATCGCGTCCCATTGCCCCGAAACCACCTTCGAACCTGGCTGCAGCACTCTTGTGCCGTACTTCTCCGCCGCTGCGGCGAACAGCTTGAGCGGGTTCATTTCGAAATGCATCAGGACCAGGACTGCCAGGATCACTCCGCCGGCGAGCAGCAGCGCCGCCTTCACCACCTGCACCCAGGTGGTGGCGAGCATGCCGCCGAACAGCACATAGATGAGCATGGCAGCACCGACCAAAGCCACCGACCAAGTGTAGGGCAGGCCGAACAGCAACTTGATCAACGATCCGGTCGCGACCATCTGGGCGATCAGGTAGAACAGGATCACCGCCAGCGTACCGACCGCCGCGGCGAGCCGCACCGGCTTTTGGCTGAGCCGATAGGCGACCACGTCCGCGAACGTGAATTTCCCGACATTGCGCAG
>NZ_JADPJF010000160.1:97459-101695 GCF_023073295.1 Bradyrhizobium sp. 23
CAATCAGAAAGAGGATGATCGGCCAGCCGACCAGCCATCCAATCGAGTAGACCATGCCATCGAAGCCATTCGAGGTGACAATGCCGGCAATGCCGAGCAGCGCGGCCGCGCTGAGGAAGTCGCCAGCGAGCGCCCAGCCATTCTGCCATGCAGTGATCTCGCCGCCCGCGGCAAAGAAGTGCTCCGTGGTACGGGTGCGCCGCGCCGCCCAGTAAGTAATCAGGAGCGTCAGGACCATAAATGCGAAGAAGAAGCCGATCGAGAGCGAGTTGTTGGCCATCGCGAGGTCCTATCGTTCGAGGTCACGAAGGCTGGCATCAAATACCTGGTTCGCCCACAGCACATAGATGAGGCAGAGCAGGAACGATGAAACGATGACGAGAGGGCCGAGCACGATGCAAAGCGAGAGCCCGGGCGCAAGCACAGTGCCCAAAAGCGGCTTGTCGAATGCGAACAATGCCATGAAGCCGAAATAGATCGTGATCATCGTCGCACAAAGCAGCAGCGCGATCCGGAGGCGCCTCCGCGCGAGGGTGACAGAACGAGGCGCGACGCCGGAATTGACGGAAGTCTGCGCGTCCATCCACCCTCCAGAAGGTCTTGATATCGACTACCGGTCAGCTTCCGCCGAGCCGCAAGCGTCGGGAACCACGAAACTTTGCAATGTACTGTGCAGATTTGCGGCCTCGTCGAAGGCGATGCTGTGTCGTCTCGACGGTCGCGGCGACAACAACCATGCCGGCAATGACGGCGCGCCTGCGACGGCATTGATCCTTGCATGCAAGGATTACGTTGGCGGCGCGGGCTTGGGCAGGCGTGAGGGCGGCACCACGATGGGTGGCGTGAGTCCGAGCTGCGGACATGCAGTCAAACCGGAAACCTCGCAGAATAGCGGGCGCGACCTCCATCGGTACCGGAAGTACAAGAGGAGTTCTATCGGGGTTCTCGCCCAGCGCGTCACACTGCCGATCTACTCGACTTTCCAGGCCCTGCACCGCGTCCGCGGTCGATTTGTCGGTCAGCGCACCCGTCCATCAAACAGACCCGTGCGTTCCTCTTGGAGCGAGGCATGGTGTGCGGCAAAGCCTACATTCCCTGTTCGAGTTGCCCGGTATCTTGGCAATTAGCGCCAATGTTTTTTCGCCTTGCATGTTGCGCATCATCGAGGGTTTAGCGGAAGACTCGCGTCGACTGGATGGGCGTATCGAGGGACTATCGAGCGGGATCGAAACGCTGGCCAGTCAAGACCGGGCCTGCCAGCGAGCCGAGCTAAGCGGACCCCACCAGCATGACGAACACGCTTGCTCATCCCGATGTCATCGGCGACGGCCTCTCTCTTGCGGTCAGGGTCGGAGCCGGGATTGACAAGGATGTGGCCTCTGCGGGCTTCTGGACGCCCGGGTCAATCTTCAAGAGCGGCAGCGCCTCGCAGGTCGTGCCGTACGGTTGGCTGGACCGCGGTCGTATGCCAAGAGAATTCGTCGTCTTCAGCGGAAAATCACGATCGGAACGTCATGAAAATGATGGCGAATTTGAAAACCAGAACGTCGGCAGATCACCGGCGCCATGACGGTTCCATCCCGGAGCGACCTGGTCCGCTACTGTAATGGCGGCCGGGTTCTCCGTCCAAAGTGAACCATTTTCATGATTATTCCGTTGAGAGATTATTTTTCACGTGGTATGATGGAATTTCGAAATCCAAGCCCTCAGTGACCAAAATTCGAGGACGGGAAATGTTTTTCAGAGGAATGTAAGTGAGCGCAGAATTTTCAGGATCGGTGAATGTTTTTCACGATAGGCGATTGCCTGAGCCCGCTGTCCCCGCGGGTTATGCCGCGCTCATCGACACTTACAAGCTGGCCGTGCCGGTCCCCCGCACCCTTTCGGCCATCGGAGCCCGGCACCGTATCATTGAACAGGATGGTTGGCGGATCTACACGCCTCGCCATGCTCCCCAGGCCTCGCTTGAGGGACACCTGACTTTTGCCCTCAAGAACGAAGGAGTCGATCTTTCCGTCCTGAAGCGGCTTTTCCTAGTCGTTAACGAGGGTGACATCGCGGAGCTTGTCCGGCAGAAGCCGACCGGCATTTACACACGACGCATCTGGTTTCTGTACGAGTGGTTGCTTGGCTGCGAGCTGAATCTGTCGCTTACAGACAAGGTCTCATATGTAGACGCCATCGATACCGACCTCCAGTTCGGAGGGATTGGCACGAATTCCGCCCGGCATCGCGTTCGCAACAACCTTCCCGGCACCCCGGAATTTTGTCCGCTCGTTTTCAAGACGGCCGCGCTGAACCAATTTCTCGCGCAGAACTGGAAGGAGCGGGCGCGCGCTGTCGTCAGCGAAGTCCCGAAGGATTTGCTCGCGCGCACCGCCGCCTTTCTGCTGCTGAAAGATTCAAAGTCTAGTTACATCATCGAGGGAGAAAGGCCGCCTCAGGATCGCATTCAAAGATGGGGACGCGCCATCGGCGAGGCTGGGCGCGCGCCGCTCGATGAGCGGGAGTTTTTGCGCCTGCAAGGCATCGTCATCGGAGACGAGCGTTTCGTGAAGCTCGGGTTCCGGCAGGAAGGAGGCTTCGTCGGAGAGCATGACCGCGATACACAGCGCCCTATCCCGGACCATATCAGCGCGAGGCATGAAGACATCGCCTCTCTTATGGCAGGATTGATCGCATTCGATCTCGCCGCCGAGAACGAGCTCGATCCCATTATCGCGGCGGCGGTGCTCGCGTTCGGCTTTGTTTATATCCATCCATTCGAGGACGGCAACGGACGCATCCATCGATATCTGATGCATCATGTCCTCGCGCGGCGCGGATTTAATCCGGCCGGGGTCCATTTTCCAGTGTCATCGGCGATTCTTGACCGGATCACCGAGTACAAAGGCGTGCTGGAAAGCTATTCCAGCAGGCTACTTCCGTGCGTTCAATGGGAAGCGACCCCAAAGAATAATGTGAAGGTTTTGAACGATACCGGCGATTTCTACCGCTTCTTCGACGCCACCCCGCATGCGGAATTTCTCTACGAATGTGTACGCCAGACGATTGAGCTGGACCTTCCGAATGAGACGAGCTTCCTGCGCAACTTTGATATGTTCCGATCCGGAGTCGAAAACATCATCGACATGCCCGAGCGAACGCTCAACAACCTGTTTGGCTTTCTGCGACAGAATCAAGGAAGACTTTCAAAGCGGGCACGAGAGAACGAATTCGCCGAGCTCACTCAAGATGAAGTTGTGAAACTTGAGCAATTGTACGCGGACTCATTCGGTCAAAGCGGAGCCTTAAGTGACTAACGGCGCGTCTTGCGCAGAGACAGGAAGCCCATTCTTTCCAGCGGTGGTACGGGTCGTGTCCACGGTTGTGGTGTAGCTCGGTAGAGCAAAGCCACCCGGTCGTGCGCCTCTAATAGCGCCGTACCAGGCGGGCGCCATTGCACTGGCCACCGGAAATTCTCCCGTAGGATCGGGTTGCGACACGCCAACGGCAACAACGCAACCAGAGGCACCACCGATGATCGACGACATAATGCGAGCAGGCGTAAGCGCTTAGCCGCAACCCTATTGAGGCTGGCTTGACGTTTTGCGGAATCGCCACGGCATGAGGTCTTCGATGCGGCTATGGGGATGGCCGTCGATGATCGTCTCGAGTGTTTCGGCGATGTAGGCGGCCGGGTTGACGTCGTTGAGCTTGCAGGTGGCGACGATCGAGGCGAGCAAGGCCCAGTTTTCGGCTCCGACCTCATGACCGGCGAAGAGCGCATTTTTTCTGGTCAGGCAGACTGGCCGGATGGCGTTCTCGACAGGGTTGGTGTCGAGCTCGAGGCGCCCGTCTTCGAGGAAGCGGGTCAACCCCTGCCAGTGATTGAGCGCATAGCGGATGTCCTCGGCGAGCGTTGAGCCGCTGGAGATCATGGAAAGCTGCTTCTCAAACCACGGTTTTAAAGGGGCAGCGAGTGCTCCTTGCGCGCGGCCAACCGGATGTCTGGCGACGAGCCGCGCACCATGGCTTCGATGGCGTAAAGCTGCGCGATCTGCCGGACGGCGGCCTCGGCGATCGGAGACTTGCTGTTGCGCACCAATTTGACGAAGCGCCGGCGCAAATGGCTCCAGCAATGCACGAGCGTCCACGGCCCTTGCGGTCGAACGACTTCGGTCAGTCGATCATAACCGTCATAGGCATCGCATTGCAGGAAGCGTCCGCCAAAGCCATCCAGGAACTGCTCAGCGA
>NZ_JADPJF010000008.1:0-3736 GCF_023073295.1 Bradyrhizobium sp. 23
CTGCCAAAATGCACCTCCCTTAGCTTGCAAATCAGCCAGAATCATACGCCTTATTTCGGTGGTTGCAATCCGCGCGAGTTAAGCAATCCCGTCAATGTGGCCGGCGATATCGGCTTCGCGGGCCTTGCCAGCCAGATTATCAGGTCCTTCCCTCGCGCCCGATGCCGGTGTCACACCTATGCTTCCGGTGGCTCTGACCTAGGCTGGTGCGAGAGCCGTTGTGCCTCCTCGTTCTGGACCTGCTCAAGCAAATCGAGGGTGGCGGCAAGGCCAGCGTAGGTTCGGGACACGTTTAAAAGCAGGTTGGCGACCCGCTTTGTCGTACCTTCAATGTTGGCGCGTGTTCGATATTCAGCCGCGAGTTTGCGGCACTGTTCAGAGCTTTGCCGTGCTGCCGTGATCATCCACACCCGCCCGCATGTCCCGAGCGCATGCTTACCGATTTGGATTTCTCAGTGCACGTCAAATCCGATTAAAGAACTACATACGAAGGTTTAGACGCTGCGATTGCAGCCGACCGAACAATGATTTCGGCGCGGGTGTCCGCATGGGCGAAGAGCTGAAATCCGAAGTGAATGAGCACCGAAGCGAAGGTCTGTTGCGGGTCACAGGCTGACTCCCGCACCGAGTTGCCCTAGGTCGGCTTATCTCCTCAAGGCAGACATAGCGGCCCTGTAAGCGAAGGTCGGCGACGGGCCAAGGGCGGACCTAACGGTCCACTTCCTTCAGGGCTGCGCACACTGTACGCGCGTGCGCAGCCGAATAGGCGGACCAGCCGCTAGGCTTAACTGCGGAAGGACTATTGAGCAGGCTCGATCATCGGCTTCCCTTTATCGATGATGTGCACTGTTAGCATTTTGAGGGTCTTATCGCCCGCAATTTTGAAGCCGGCGTGCGGCACGTCGCGAACGTTGATCGTCGCCGCTCCAGTAGGGAACTGGATTTCCTTGCCGTCGGGAAGAGCGAGCGTGGCTCCCTCCAAAACGTAGACTGCTTCTTCGCCGTGATGAGTGTGTCGCGCGAGATTATTTCCGGGAGCGACATCGACGACGCTGATAACGATCTCCATGTTTGTGCCGGTGAGATCGGATCGCTTCAGCTCTTGGCGGTTAGTCTGGGCCTGTGCTGCGCAGGTGAACGCGATTAACAAAGCAACGGCTAAACGAAGCATCTTCACTCTCCCCAAAATAGGCCAAGATTGGCGGTGTTAAAAAGGTTGGCGGTGTAAAGGACCATCCAAGCGCAACCAGCGCGCGAGGACAAGACGCACTGCACAATAGCCGTCCACTCCCTTCAAAGCAGCATCCTCTGCAGTAGCCGTTCTAGATCGCCTTCAAAGATGGTTTGTGTCGTCTCGAACAGGAGCAAAAGCTCCTCAGAGATCACCGTGTTGAAGCCCTTGGCGCGGTTTCGTTCGATGAGCCGGTGCTGCCTAGCAATGATATCGCGGCCCTTCTCAACATGGCAGCGGGCCAAAGCAACTTGTCCTTCGTGGGATAACATCATTGGGCTCCCCCTTTGTACAGGCGGGGAGCGCGATCTGTCTCTCAGCCACCGCGGCCTGGGTGGCCCCGTGGCGGTGATACTCGTTAACGCACGGCACTCGAGGAGGTTCAATCCAGAGCTTCCACTCCCTTCAAGGCAGCGAAATCTGTGTTGGTCTGCACTGGGTCATTCCGAATGCAAACGTCCGGTCTACCCCTGTAAGGCGACACATAGCTGCACCACGCCAACGGAAGCCATTGGCCAGCAGCAGACAAGCGAACAGCCTGATGCGACTGGGCCACCAACTATGTCAGCTATGGTCAGTTCTGGACGTGCTTGGCTACTTCAGAGCCAGACTGCTGCAGTACCACGGGATGTCGTTAGGTCTCCACCCCATCAGCATCGACGTCGCCCGGCACTCTTCGTAGGTCTTGAAGTTACCGACATTTCTGCAGGTGGGTGACAGTGCTGGATAGGCAGATATCGAGCAGCCGTGCCAAGGGGCGGTTCCGGATCTGAAGCTTGTGGAGCAACCGCCGACGCAGCTGCCGGTGATGCTCGCGTACTTTGCGAGCTTTGCTGAGTCCGAGCTGGGCGATACCAGTATCGTTCCAATGGTCGTCGCCGAGGAGGGGTGGTGTATAGCATGTCGCGCAAGCGCGTGCTGTTTCGGCTTCGGCCTAACCGTTGGAGCGTCAACAGTGACGTTGGGAAGGGTCGTTGCAGTTTGCGACAATGCCTGACTGCCCAATCCGGATATCATTAAGGCAATGCAAAAAGCTGGAGCGGATACACATGATGAGAACCTCACGATGACGTCTCCCCTATGTTCAGAACCCACGTTACTCGCTCTAGTTGAGAATAGAAGATCGTCGAATGAACACAAGCAGGAACCGGAGCTTGCAGCCGGTTCCTTGACGTCAGTTTTGGGTCAGGAGAGTCGGCTTGACCCAGCGCGCGAAGCTTCCGATCTACGCCTCTGAGCAGACATGTCGCGGCGCCGCTCTAATAGTCGCGAAGGACCAGGAACGGACTCGTGCAACCGCAGCAGTTTCTATTCCATCACCTCGTCGGCGCGGGCGAGCAGGGTCATTGGACCGAAAAACGAAAATGCAAGGTGTACCGGAAAAGGCTGTTTTCAATGCTCCGAAGTAAACTTCAAAACAGCTTGATTGAACGCCTTTGAGTTCTCAGCGGTCATTGCGTGACCCGCGTAAGGAATAATGACCGGCGGCTCGAAATTGCCCCGATTTTGCATCTCGGAGATCAAAACACCATACAGTGGCGGCGATTTCTCGCCATTTATCATAAGGACGGGGAAATTGAAATTCCGCAAATCTTCGTCTGTGGTGAGAGGAAGTGGATCATCGACGATCGCGGTCCGAATATTCTGAAGAAACTCTTTCTGCCGTCCCGCTGACAAACTCTGCCAAAAGTCCGGACCGACCAAGCGATGCATGAAGCGGGCCGTGCCGCCCTCAACATCTCCATTGGCTACATCTTTCCGCAACTCAGCAAACAAGTTTGATCGGAAGGCCGTCGCCTTTAAATTCGCTTCCGTTTCAGGAAGCTCAAGCCTGACACCTGCATCCGCCAGAATGAGGGTTCGGATGAGGTCAGGATATTTTTTCGCCACTTCGATAGCAACTGCACCGCCGCGAGAAACGCCCAACAAGTGGACCGGACCAAGATTCAGCTTTTCTACGAAGGCGCCCACATCGTCGGCGTGCTGGGCGAATGAGAAATCGTTTCCCACGCCGTCCCACAGTTCAGGGAAATAGTGCCTGAGGCTTACGTTCAGAACTCGATGTTGTTTGGAAAACGGTTCGATCTGATCCGGCCAAATTCGATAATCACAAAACGATCCATGGACCAGGACAAGCGGCGGGCCAGCTCCGCGATCTTGATACGCCATGGGATATCCATTGACCTCGATCCATTTTACATCAGCAGGGATCGGCCACTTCGGCGGTAGATAAGACATCAAAGAAGCTCCAGCATGGTCCGTCGATAGTCGGAAATCGTATCACTTTGGGATCGAGCAGAATACCAACTGCCCTGAGTCCGTTTAGGTCAAAGGCTGCCCTCTCCAGCCAGTATGACCTTGGTCGGGTCAGTTGCGCGAAGCGGACAGCCCCGCGCTCTGGGCTGAGGTCAGCCAGGGGCGAACAGCGGACCAACGTTGGGATGCCCGACCTCAGGCGAATACTCTGCGGCGGTGGCGAATGCTGGAGGGCGAGCGCCCATAGAG
>NZ_JADPJF010000026.1:0-2917 GCF_023073295.1 Bradyrhizobium sp. 23
CATCCGAAACCTCCGTCCAAGCCGGAGGCTTCTTTCGCACGTTCATTCGAATTCTGAAGCAAGGGTATCGGCTTCGCGCTTACCAAACGACAGCCGCGCCGCCCGGTTGATCGGTATCCGCTCCATTGCTCGACGTTCGACCATGGCGAGATTCTCCAATGAAGAGGTAACTTCCAATCAAGCCATCGCAGCGATCGCGATTGCACCTCTACAGAGTCAGTTTTCCGATCCCGCCGAGCCCGGAAAACGGCGATATCTGCACGTTGATCTGCACCGCCTAGGCTAACAAGCAGTATTTTGGCTCATTAAAATTAAACCGGATCGCGTGGTTAATCCGCCGACGTTGGTACCCACCTCACAAGCAAATGAAACCGGACACGTCTTTTCCACGATAATGAGGTATTTCACAGCACTTTCAGCGAACCTGAGCTACTACTAATTGAACTGAGTGATTTTACGTCCTCCGGCCTGACAATGGCGGTTTTTAAATAGTCATAGTAAGGCGCGCTGATGAGTAGGCCTGGTCAGGGGCACAACCGCATGACAGTTCTGCACGAACGCGTTTGGTTTCTAATATCTCAACTGACAGAGCTTCAGAACCCTCGCAGCCGGGTTGAGCAAGCCGAGGAACGAAGTCCGCAAACGTTCAAAAGTCACAGGTGTCTCGGCGATGCGTCGCCGATTGCGGCGACAGCGGCTTTTTGTTTTCTAGCCACACACCGTGGCGACGAACGTGCCGTAGGCTCGCAGCCACGAAGCATCAGAGATCTCTGGCCGAAAAAAGCGCCCGCGTTGACTTGTTCGGCTTTGGGTCAAAGGCAGCCCTCGGCAGCTTGCATGATCGGGTCGGCTCATCTCCCGGAAGCGGCCCTCGCAGCGCTCTAACTGAGGTCGGTCACGGGCCATGTGTGGAAGTCGTTCACACACTGGCTACTCGCAAGCCGAGCGAGACGGATCGCTCGGCTACAATTTAGTTATGGCAGCCCAGCAACGAGGCAAATGTCCGTGAGGTCTTCCCATTCGACGAGATTTGCGATGTCCGTGATGTGCGTGTCGAGATTTATGTCTCTGCTGAGGAGATGCGAGCGTTCTGCCAATCCCGTAAGCGTAAGCGCATAGACTTTGTGGCCCTGCTTTTCGAGCCTCTCGGTGACGCCAACACCAAGCTCCGTAAAAGGCTCCGCCAATAAGAACAAACGTCTTTTGCGCGGATTGAGCACGTGCGCTGCTGATGCTTGATGAAGTTACCGAGACCGCGCTTACTCCGGCCGCGAGACTGCCGATCAATCTGCGGCGGGTGACGTCTGACAAGGTCATGAATCAAAAAAATTGGGTACCATACGAGTGCAACAGTGTAATCGCCAAAACCGAACAAATGGAAGATGACTTCAGCGGCCTTCGAAGGAATATTTTTTTGACCGGTCACTGACTTCCGCCATGGGTCACAAGCGGCGGTCGGCGACAGCTCCAGCCGTGTCCGGTCCACCTCAAACGGCCGACCTTGCGCCGCCTCGGGTGTAGTCTTCAGCTCCGGGCCGACGTTGTAGGCAATCAGGTTGAGGAGGAAGTCGGGGGTGACGCGAGTTGGGCCTCGATGTTGGGTCTTTGCTCGCCTCGTGTTAGACATCGCCTGACCGACCAGGGAGAACAGCCATGACCGCCGAGTTCGATGAAGACCGCTTCAATATGGCTATCCGTAAATTTCTGAAGCATGTTGGAGTTACATCGCAGCGCGAAATCGAAAACCTAGTGCGCAGCGGGGCGGTGAAAGGTGGCCAGCTCAAACTGCGAATGACCCTGTCGGCTGAGGGAACGGCGCTGAAACATGTAGTCGAGGAAACAATCGCACTCTGACGATGTCCCGGCTGCCCCGGCATTGCCGGCCTGTTGGTGGAGCATTCAATCCTGTTGATTTCCAGCAACGACTGCTTTGGGTCATTTTCGACAGTTTTGGCACAGAGTGCGGGATGGTTGATGCCCGTTCCTGTCCAAAAGGCGCGTACCAGTGTCTGCCCATGAGCGTTGCGTCTGGCCGAATGGCCGTGATTCAAACTTCCGAACTGGAGCTCGAATTATGCGCTACGAACTCGCTGACTATGAATGGACCGCCATCAAGCCGATGCTGCCGAACAAGCCGCGTGGCGTCCCCCGGGCGAACGACAGACGGGTCCTGAATGGCATCTTCTGGATCCTTCGATCAGGAGCACCCTGGCGTGATCTGCCGGCGGCGTTTGGGCCATACACCACTTGCTACAACCGCTTCGTCAGGTGGCGGCGGGCTGGCGTCTGGGGCCGCATCGTAGAAGCGCTTGCCGCTGCCCATGATGCCGCTACCCAGATGATCGACACCTCCATGTCTGCGTACACATCAGCATGGAGCCTGCATTGCAAGGAACCAGCGCCAATCGATGGGAAGGTCCCGGGGCGGTTTGACGAGCAAAATCCATGCGGTGGTCGACAGCAATGGTCTGCCGGTACGGTTGGCGCTGAGCCCCGGTGAGACCAATCCGTTCGACTTGCCGGAAAACTGCTGTCTCGTCTGAAATCCGGGTCAATGTTGCTTGCGGACCGTGGCTATGACGCGGACTGGATCAGGGAGCTTGCCATGAAGAAGGGCGCGTGGGCCAACATCCCGCCGAAGAGCAATCGCAGCGATCCGATCTGCTTCAGCCCATATCTCTACCGCGCCCGCAACCGGGTTGAGCGGTTCTTCAACCGGATCAAACAATGTCGTCGGGTGGCGACGCGGTACGACAGGCTGGCCGCCAACTACCTTGCCTTCGTTCAGCTCGCGTCAATCAGGCTATGGCTGCGTTTTTATGAGTCCGCGTCTTAGCACTACTTTGGCAGAATGTGTTTTCGCCGCTGTTTTTCAAGGATTTGCTTTCGGCAATATGGGCACTGCTGGGGCGGCGGC
>NZ_JADPJF010000027.1:0-7337 GCF_023073295.1 Bradyrhizobium sp. 23
CCCCCAATCCCTGCAATCTCAAATGCCGCCGCAACCGGAAAACTGACTCCTGCTCAATCGCTTAGTGCCTTGTTCACGGACGACCAGGTAGGCTGTCATCACCTGGTCGACGATGGAATGGCGGAGGCGGGCATATCCGTCCGAGCCAGGATTTGCGCAACATCGGCACCCCGGACTGCGGAAACCAAACCCACCAGCGAAACGAAAGCCGATCCGCCATAGATTCCTACACAGACCAGGACGGCCAACACGACGCCGATCAGCCATTTCATGGAATTGCAATGGAGCCAAATGAGCTTTGTTCCAAGGCCAGCGCGCGCCGGACGCTCGTTAACAGTCGCCAAAGGCACTCACGAGACCAATCGAAATGAGAACGACCGCAAGGCACGTCCATAAGGCTGGTGAGCTGGAGCCGATACGGCGATAAGGATCGCGACGCCGAGGACGACGATGAATACCGAGGTCGCATAGGCAACCGCATTATCCATCGGTCTGAGGGAGGCTTTATGGGCATCCGACTCTCTGGATGTCGAAATGTTCCTATTGAGCGGCCGGCTTCAAACCAAAGGACTGGTGCGGGATTTGACCGGCGGTTTCGACGTCCCTCTCGTCCGAGATGCCCCAGGCTGACACTCCGAAACAGACGGTCAGGAATACGGCCGTCACCAACAGCAGTTGCTAAACTTCAAAGTCGAGCCCTCTTACTTCGCGGGCTAGTCGAGCAACGCCGTGGCCGAGGGGGTGAATAGCGACGTACCTGCATCTTGTTGGCGAGAACGTCCCTGGCGTACAGCCTCTTCTTCTAGGCAGGAAACGGTCCGAAGGACACAGCCTTTCTATTGCTGCTGGCCCTTGGCGACGGAGCCGTCCTCATCGTCGGGGCCTTTGCGGCCGCGCATAGCTATTGACCTTAGGAATCTATGGTGGTCGCCGGCTCACGCTGGCGGGCGCATGGCAAATACAAAGGCCGCAGCGGGAGGTTAAAACCGCTGCGGCCTGCGCACCGTCAAATGAACCCGGGTTAAAAAGACAAGTGAAATATGTAGCCAGCCCCGGTGACAAAAATCTGCCCTAGCTTGGTCTCGTTTGCAACCACCGTTTCGGCGGAACCGAACTCCACTGAATGGGCATTTAGTTCCGAGAACGGAACGATTTTGCTGTTCTCCCGGCGAGCCAGAGCGTGGCGGTGCCAAACGACAAACCCAAGCAGTGGACCGAGGCGCGGTAGACGCTGATCAAACTTTCGGCTTGGCCGCGGCTGAAATCTTAACCGAGGTTTGAGGTATATCGCGTGCGTAAAACGCGCGACAGGAGACATCGACATTTTGCTGCGAAGCGAGAGGGGTGCTGCACACAGAGAGTAGCCGTAAAAGGCGCTGCTAAAATTCCTCTATGCTGGCTCGCCAAACCCTACGGGAAAGCAGGGAATGGTGAGGCCGCCGCGTCTTACCGCACAACGAGGCGCCCGCCCTCAGCGGACGTCTTCGTTCTTGAAGGTTGGAGGCGTCTACATCGCTTGTCTGCGTTTCCAGAGGTGGTCCGCTCGGCGCGAAGGGGCATGGAGCATGGGCTACTTGTTTGTTGTGAATTCCGGTTCGCTAGTTGTATCCGGCGCGAGACGACCCATCAGTCCATGGATGTCGCCCAAGACCCACAGATCGCTCACCTTGTCGCCTCGAAACGTGAAGATCGGCGCACCGTACCACCACACGTGGCGTCCGGTGGGCGCGTGGCCGAACATCGGCTTTCGATGGATGCCGTGGAAGCGCAGCTTGCCCGAGACTGCGTTGTCCTCCTCGAGGAGATCGAGGATGTCAGACGTGTAGTTTTCCAGGGAGTCTGTCACCCATCTGACGTAGTCCGCGAACTGATCGAAGCCGACGAGGACAGGACCGAGAGAGCCCCGGAAGGTGAACCCAGGCTGAAATATTTCGGGGATTAGAGCAACATCCGCATTGTCCCACATTTCCTTGTAGAACTTTCGGACGATCTCTTTCTGAGGGCTTAGAGTAATCCGAGCAAAGTCCATGGCGGGCTCGAGTCCTGGCGGCGGCGCAATCATCTTTGGCCTCTCCTTGACTTACGTTCGTTGCGGGCGACCTAGAGACGATTCAGGGACTGCTCAAGGTCGCCGAGCAAATCTGCCTCGTCTTCCAGACCAACCGAGAGGCGAATCAGGTCATCTCCGACTCCCCTTTGCAGGCGCGCTTCAGGACGAACGGCGCGCCGGGCATGAACCAGGCTCGCGGGATGCATGATAAGCGTTTCAGCATCTCCAAGACTGACGGCAAGCGTAATGAGCTTGAGGTGGTCGAGAAAACATCGGGCGGCATCAAAACCCCCGCGTAGACCAAAGGACAGCATTCCAGAGCCCGCTGACATTTGTCTCTTTGCGATTGCATGCCGCGGATGGGACGGCAGAAATGGATAATTCACCCACTCTACCGCCGAGTGGGCATCGAGCATGCGCGCAATCGCAAGTGCGTTGGACCCGTGGCGGTCCATTCGGAGAGGAAGCGTCTTGATCCCGCGCAGAATCAGAGAAGAAACCATCGGCGACATGACGGCACCGGTGATGTAGCGCAAGCCGCGATCACGTATTTTTTCGATCAACTCGGTCCGTCCCAGCAGAGCCCCTCCAAGAACGTCTCCATGCCCGCTGATATACTTGGTAAGGGAGTGGAGCACGATGTCCGCCCATTGGAGAGGCCTCTGCAGCGCGGGAGATGCAAATGTGCCGTCGACGATGACCAAGAGGCCGGCCCGCCGAGCACGTTGCGCAATGGCTTCGATGTCGAGCACGTCTCCTGTGGGATTGACCGGCGTCTCAAAGTAGACGGCTCTACTGCGAGATGTGAGAACAGTATCCAGATTGGCGGGATCATTGAGATCGACAGGGATGGTCTTTATGCCGAAGCGCGGCAAGCCCTGTTCCGTCATGGTCGTCGTATTCGAATACAAGGTCCGATGGACGATGAGTTCGTCATCTTGGGATAAGAGCGAAAGTACCAAGGCACCGAACGCGGCCATTCCCGAGGCCAGTACGACGGCGTCTTCGGCACCCTCCAAGTTTGCCAAACGGGATTCCAGCAATGCGGTCGTCGGATTGAACTCCCGCCCATACAGTTTGCCCCCCAATGCGGCCACCGCATCTAATTCGGCGACGCTGTCGAAGGCGAAGGTCGACGTCATATGAATGGGATGGGATACCGCGCGAGAGTGATGGGCAGGGTCATAACCATGGTGGATCGCTCGCGTCGAGAACCCGAACGCAGGTTCATCCGTTCCAATTCGTTCCGAAGCAGCCATATTTGGGGATCTCCCATTTTTTGGAGAGCGGTCATTGCTTTCAGATTTACCCCGAGGCGGACCGCCACGGTCGCATCGCTCTACTTTTCGGTCGAAGTCATCTATTGACGTTGACGACGGTGCGCCCGCGCACTTGGCCACTCATCAGGCCGCCAGCCGCGGCGACGACCTCGTTCAGACCGATCTCGACCGCCGTCTTCTCCAGATCGGCTTCGGTTAGCAGGGAAGCGAGACGATCCCAGGCTTCGACGCGTTCTGCCTTCGAGCGGGTCACGCTGTTGATGCCGAACAGCGCCACTCCTCGCAGGATGAAAGGGGCGACGCTTGCGGGAAATTCCAATCCTTGCGCCATGCCGCACGCGGCGACCGCTCCGTCCGGTTTGATTCCGGCGCAAACATTGGCGAGCGTATGGCTGCCTACTGAGTCGATCGCGGCGATCCATCGTTCCTTCTGCAGCGGCTTGCCGGGCTGTGACAATTGTGACCGGTCGATGATCTCGGCAGCGCCCAGGCTCTTGAGATATGGCTCCTCGTCCGGTCGGCCGGTCGAAGCCACGACGCGGAAACCGAGCTTGTGGAGAAGCATGATCGCGATGCTGCCGACGCCTCCGCCGGCCCCGGTCACCAGCACGTCGCCCGCGCCAGGACGGATGCCATACTTCTCGAGGGCTACGACCGACAGCATCGCGGTATACCCGGCGGTACCGATGATCATCGCGCGGCGGGAAGGCATCGAGGGCGGCAGCTTGATCAACCAGTCGGCCTTGACCTTTGCTCGCTGCGCCAGGCCGCCCCAATGTTGTTCGCCGACACCCCAGCCGTTGAGAACTACGCGGTCCCCCGGCGTGTAGGTCGGGTCGGAGCTCGACGACACCACGCCAGCGAAGTCGATCCCGGGCACCAGCGGGAAGGATCTCACGATCGGGCCCTTGCCGGTAATCGCGAGGCCATCCTTGTAGTTCAGCGTGCTGAACTCGACTTCGACCGTCACCTCACCGTCG
The DNA here is from genome assembly GCF_023073295.1 of Bradyrhizobium sp. 23. NCBI lineage: Bacteria > Pseudomonadati > Pseudomonadota > Alphaproteobacteria > Hyphomicrobiales > Nitrobacteraceae > Bradyrhizobium > Bradyrhizobium sp. 23. The sequence continues at coordinate 4,311 of NZ_JADPJF010000027.1, forward strand.
GGGAGGCGGCTGTCCGGTAATTCAGTGACGTCGGCGCGATATCCCCGCTCGTCCTTCTCGATCAACACGGCTTTGAACAACTCGAACTCCTCTTCACGATTTTCTTCTGGACCTGGCCTTCGGCTCGTCCGGACGCGGCAGGCCGGCGACGAAACCGGCGATGAAGGTATCAAGCGGGAGGCCGTTCTTGACGAGGCGCGCACGCATCACCGCTCCCTCCCAGCCGATCCAGAAAAACTCAGCCAGGGCATCGCAGTCCGCGCTGCCGATCTCGCCAGCCTCGTATGCGCGTTCCAGGCAATGCGCCACCTTCCGCTGCCATCCTTTGACGATCTCGTCCAAGGCGGACCTGTAATCGTCGGGCAGCGCTTCGACCTCTTGGCTGAGGTTTCCGACGAGGCAGCCGCGCGTATAGCTGTATTTCGCCATGCCCGCTTTGGCGCCTTCGACGAAAGCTCGCATCCGCGCCAACGGCGCAAGCGTTCCGTCGTCCAGGGCGCGGTCCAGCTTGTGCCGGAAGAAGGAGTCGTAGGCTTTCATGATTTCGCGGCCGTAGTCGGCCTTGCTTTCGAAGTAGTGGTAGAACGAACCCTTTGGCACGGTGGCGCGGCGCAGCAGCGCGTCCAGGCCCGTAGCTGCAAAACCTTGTTGGGTCATCACCTCCATTCCGCAACGGATCAGAACGTCGCGGGTCGGCGCATAGCCGACTTGGTTTCGGCCCTGCCCATTGAGCTCGCGGTGGTTGTCCGTAGATTTCGCCATTTGTGTTCTCTGTAGACCGATCGTCTAGAACACAACGACGGGGTTTGGCAACCCTGGAAGGTTGGGCTGCCGGGCGGCACATTCGGCTTAGATGTGGCGTAACAGGCATGATGCACGCTTTTTCCGCAACGTTTGCCCGGTCAATGTGCGCCTCCTGGTCGGATCACGATCGTTTCACACTTGACACAAAGTGTCCTTGGCTTGAAGGTGGGTCGTCCTTCGAGGGAGGTGCTGCATGTTTCGATCACTCCGAAAAACTGCGTCGATTGGCGCCGGCGCCGCCGTTCTTTGTCTCGGCTTCCTTGCTGGACCGATCGAGGCCGCCGATGCTTATCCCTCAACCACGATTAAGCTGGTCGTCGGATTTCCCCCCGGAGGGCCAACGGACATCATCGGCCGGGTGATCGGTCGTCTGCTGGCGAAGGAGTTGAACCAAAACGTCATCGTCGAGAACAACGGCGGCGCCGGGGGCATGATCGCCGCGTCCAACGTCTCGCGCGCAAACCCTGACGGCTACACGCTTCTCGTCGCGGTGGAGTCCTCCAATACTCGCGCAAAGGCACTGTATTCGTCGGTGCGCTACGATCAGCAGAAGGGCTTCACCTATATCCGCAAGGTTGCGAAACAGCGGAACCTGCTCGTGGTGAACCCGAAGCTTCCAGTGTCCACTGTTCCGGAACTCGTGGCCTATCTGAAAGCGCACCCTGGAGAAGTAAACTTCGGCGGGACGTTCGGGGCGACGTCCCATGTCGGCGGCACGCTGTTCGACATGGCCTATGATACGAAGATGACGTTCATCAACTATTCGGGCGGCAATCAACCGATCGTCGATTGCATGTCGGGCATCCTGCAGGTGGGCTTCTTCACCGAAGCCACGATCGGCCAGCAGGTCAAGGCCGGATCCCTGAAGGCGCTCGCGGTGACGTCGGCCGACCGGTCGCCGGCCTTCCCGGATCTGCCGACGATCGAGCAGGCCGCTGGCAAGCCTCTCGATATCTCGCCGTGGTTCGGGGTCGCGGGTCCGCCGAACCTTCCCGCGGACGTCGTCGCCAAGGTTGGCGCCGCACTTGACAAGGCTTCGAGCGACCCGGAATTCCTCAAGCAACTGGAAACGATCGGCGCCACGCTGATCACAGGTTCAACGGTCTCGACCTTCACGGCCGAGGTCGGACAGGAAGAGGCCTACTGGAATAAGTGGGCCAAGGACATTGGGGCGCCTCTTCAGAAGTAGCTCGCCGAAGGATCTCCTGTGGACTTCTATTACCAGTATGACGTTCATCTCTCCGCCGAAGAGCGTGATCACGTGGCGAAGGCGCGGGCGTTCTGCGCCGGTGCCTTCTCCGAGAGCGTCTTCGCCGCGCACGTGTCAGGTGACGCGTTCCCGCAGAGGTGGATCGCCGAGTGGGCCGCTCTCGGCATGCTGGGCCTCCAGGCCAAGCGCGCTCACGGTGGCTTGGAAGCATCTTATTTGTGCAAAGTCCGCGTCGCGCAGGAAATGGCGCACCACGGGTTTGCGGCAGCGTTCTGCCTGAACCACCATCAAGGCGGAGCCACGCGCCTATCACAAACCGGTACGTCGATCCAGATCGAGCGCCTGCTGCAGCCCGCGTTGCGCGGCGAGCTTCTTCTGACAACCGCCATGACGGAGCCAGCTGGTGGCAGCGATGTCTCCGCCCTGACCACCACCGCGGTTCCAGTCAACGGCGGCTGGGCTCTGAGCGGCACCAAGGCGTGGATGACCGACGGCCTGCTGGTCGGTGGTCTGATCGTCCTGGCCCGCGTCGGAGACGCTGCGGGGACCGGTGAGATCGCCAGCTTTTACGTGCCTTTCGGCCAAGCCGAGACGGTGAAGCGGACCGAGATCGTCGTTCCCGGAGCGCGTTCCTTCCGTCTGGCCGAAGTGGCCTTCGACGCCCACTTCATTCCCGATTGGTGTCTGATCGCAGCGCCCGGCGCCGCGCTCAAGGCATCGATGGCATCGGTCAACGCGGCCCGCGTTCACGTGGCCGCCATGTGCGTCGCAACTCTGCATGCGGCGCTGTGCGAGGCGGTGGACTACTGCGAAGGCCGGCAGGCGTTCGGAAAGCCGCTGACCGGACATCAGGGCCTGCGCTGGGAGCTGGCGGAGGTGTCGGTCCGGCTTGAGGCCGCCAACGCGCTCGTCTTCCGCGCCGCCGAGCAGATACAGACCGGGGGAAATCCGGTCGCCCTCGCGGCGCAAGCCAAGAAGTTCGCTGTCGACACCGCGCTTTGGGGCATCGATCA
>NZ_JADPJF010000027.1:7420-10476 GCF_023073295.1 Bradyrhizobium sp. 23
CGGATCGTGGGCGCGACGGGCGCCGGCGCAGCCCACCGCCTGAACATGCATTTCGCCGAGGTCCGGATGGCGGCCTACGCCGACGGCACCAACGAGATGCTGCTCGACCGGGTCGGCCGTGGCCTGTCAACGACGTACCTCAAATCAATCCCGTAGCAGAGACGGCGGATTTACGATGCGCAACGTAGTGGTTGAAGACGCGGCGGCGGCCGTGGAAGGCATCAAGGACGGCGACGCCGTCATGATGGGAGGGTTCGGCGGAGCGGGGCTTCCGCTCGGAGTGGTCAAGGCGGTGCTCGACCGGGGCGTCCGCGACCTGACGCTGATATCGAACAACGCCGGCTCGACCGAGGACGATCTGTCGCTGTGGTTCGAAGCCAGGATCGTTCGCAAGATCGTCTGCTCCTATCCGCGCAGCGCCAAGCAGTTCGCCGAGCAATATCGTGCCGGCACGGTCGAGCTCGAACTCGTTCCGCAGGGCACGCTGGTGGAGCGCATCCGGGCAGGCGGCGCCGGTCTCGGCGGCTTCCTTTCTCCCGTCGGCGTGGGAACGGTATTCGCTGACGGCAAGGAGAAGATCGTCGTCGACGGACGCGAATTTATTCTTGAGCTACCGCTTCATGCAGATTTCGCTTTCGTCAAAGGTCATCTCGCCGACACGCTCGGCAACGTCACCTATAACAAGACCGCGCGCAACCACTGCGCGGTGATGGCGACCGCCGGCCGGACGGTCGCCGTGGAAGTCGACCGCGTGGTCAACGTCGGGGATTTGGATCCAGAAGCCATAGTCACTCCATGCATCTTCGTCGATCGCGTTTTCGCAAGGAGCTCCCGATGACACCGCTTGCACGCGATGCGCTGGCCCGCATGGTCGCACTTCATCTGCCGCAGGAGGGATTCGTCAATCTCGGTATCGGCGCACCGACGCACGTCGCTGACTACCTGCCGGAGGGGTCTAGCGTGATCCTTCACAGCGAGAACGGAGTCCTCAACGTGGGTCCGAAGCCACCGGCGGGCGAAGAGGACTGGGATCTCATCAATGCAGGGAAGATGCCCATCTCGATCCGAACCGGCGGTTCCTACTTCGACTCCAGCCTCTCGTTCGCGATGATGCGAGGCGGTCATCTCGACGTGGCCGTGCTCGGCGCCTTTCAGGTGTCCAAGGACGGTGATCTCGCCAACTGGACGACGGGTGACAACGGGTCTCCGCCCGGCATCGGCGGAGCCATCGATCTGGCGGTCGGCGCCAAGTCGATCTGGGTAATGATGGACCACACCACCAAGGATGGCCGCTCCCGCATCGTGGAGCGATGTGGGTATCCGCTCACGGCGCGCGGAGTGGTGACCCGCATCTTCACCAACCTCTGCATCATCGACATAACCGAGGATGGCCTGGCCGTTCGGGCCCTACTTGACGGCCTCGCGATCGAGGCGCTGCGAGATCGGACGGAGGCGCCACTGCGCGTCATGGGCGATCCCCTGACCATCAGGCAGGACGGGAGCGTCGCATGACCGACCGCGTCGCGGAACTCGTGGCGGACTGTCTCGTCGCGCACGGGGTGGACAGGGCCTTCGGCGTCCCGGGAGAAAGCTTTCTGGCGCTGCTGGACGCGCTGCGCGACCGTAACGATTTCGATCTGGTGACTTGCCGGCACGAAGGAAGCGCGAGCCTCGCGGCGGTCGCTGACGCCAAACTCACAGGGCGCGCAGGCGTCGTGATGACGAGCCGTGGTCCGGGCGCCTTCAACGCAGCGCTCGGGTTGCATGTGGCCGCGCAGGAGGCGATTCCGCTGGTGATGCTGGTCGGTCAGGTCGATCGTCCGAACCTCGCAAGGGACGCGGTGCAGGAGATCGACTGTGGCCGATCTTTCGATGGCGTGCTGAAGTGGTCGGTGCGTCTGAACTCGGCGGATCTCGTTCCAGAGATGATGGCCCGCGCGTTCGCCGTGGCCCATGCGGGAACGCCAGGTCCCGTCGCCATCGAACTGCCGGAAGATCTCCTTGAAGACCCGGCCGAGGGATTTGTGGCCACAGCCAACGGAGCTGTGCGTCCGGAGCCCGGTGCTGCGGCCATTGAACAGGCGAGGGCGGCGTTGAGGGCCGCGGAGCGGCCGATCCTGCTGGTCGGCGGCGAATGCCGGACGGCATCGTTCCGCCAAGATCTGATCGCGTTTTCCGAGAAATGGAACGTGCCCGTCGTCACTATGAACAAAATGCAGGACCAGTTCCCGAACTCTCACCCGCTGTGGGCGGGTCAGTTCGGGTTCTTCACGTCTCAGCCTCATGTGAAACTGCTCGAACGCGCCGACCTCGTCGTTGCCGTCGGAACACGTCTGGGCGATCTGTCCTCGCTCGGCTTTGCGTTTCCGAGACAGGCCGAGCCTCGCCAGCCATTGGTACATGTCTATCCAGATCCCGATGCGATCGGAAAGCGCGTCCGAACCGACGTCGCGGTCGTCTCTGGATCGCATGCATTCGTGTCGGCCATGCTCGCAGCTCCCGCGACGGCGCGGGCCTGCGCCGAGTGGTCCTCCGCGGCTGCCGCGGCGCGGACGGCCACGCATGGTTGGCCTCAGTTCGGCGTACCATCGGCGGACGTCCTCGGTCACGCGGTGGCGGCGATCGCCGCGCACTTCAGGCCCGATGGCATCGTCACGACGGATTCAGGCAATTTCGCCGGATGGGTCCATCGCATCTTCAGCCTCGAGCCGACCGCGCGGCTGCTCGGCTCGGCTTGCGGGGCGATGGGCACTGGGGTCCCGTCCGGGCTCGCTGCCAGCCTTCGCTTTCCGGAGCGGCAGGTGGTTGCGTTCTGCGGAGACGGCGGCTTCCTGATGACGGGCAATGAGCTTGCGACGGCCGTCGCCAGAGGCGCGAACCTCACGATCGTCGTATCCAATAACCAGTCCTACGGGACCATCCGGTCGCACCAGGAGCGTGCCTATCCCGGTCGTCCGTACGGCACGGATCTTTCGAATCCCGACTTTGCCGCTTTGGCGCGCGCCTTCGGCGCGACCGGCTTCGTCATCGAGGATGCGGAACGTGCCCCCGGGACC
>NZ_JADPJF010000027.1:10566-24012 GCF_023073295.1 Bradyrhizobium sp. 23
GTCGCGGAGGCGATGACGACCAAGGGACCGGTCGTCATCGAGGTGCGATCAGACGTGCGCCAGACCCTTGACAAATCGCTCGCCGCATCACGTTGAGACCAGTTCGGATTAAGGCCCATGGAGAGAACATGATGGACGCGACCGCAATCGATGAGCCCGAGGTCACCATGTCCTGGCAGGGCGTCGTCCGCTTTTTGCACAAGACCCCGCGTGCCTTTTTGCCGATGCGCTCGTTTCCCTCGCTCGAGCTCGTCGCTGGACGCGGTATCGAGGGCGATCGATATTTCGCCGGCCAGGAAACAGGATTCTACTCCCACAAGCCGGAGGAGGGGCGGCAGGTCACCCTGTTCGAGATGGAGACGCTCGAGGCCCTGCAACGCGACCACAAGATTGAGTTGCTGCCCGAGGAACATCGCCGGAACGTGACCGTCGAAGGCGTCCCGCTGAATCATCTCGTCGGCCGTCGCTTCCGGCTCGGAGAAGCGATTGTCGAGGCGACCCGCCTTTCAACGCCGTGCCGGCACATCGAGGAGATACTCGGCAAGTCCGTCTTCGATCCGTTGATCAACCGGTCGGGGCTGAACTGCAAGATCATCGCAGGGGGCACGCTACGCGTAGGCGACGCCGTGAGGCCGATCTAGATGGCGAAGGCGATCAAGACGGTCTCCACCGTCGTCTCGAAGGTCGAGGATCTCGGCAACGACACCAAGCGCTTCACGCTGGTCGACCAGGACGATTGGGAGCTGCCACCCTTTCGGGCCGGGGCCCATATCGACGTTCACCTGGAGCAGGGTCTCGTCCGGACCTATTCGCTCTGCAATGAACCGGACGATGATCGGCGCTACGTGATCGCGGTGAAGCGCGAACGCGAAGGCCGCGGCGGCTCGAACTTCCTGCACGATCGCGTGGAGGCGGGACAGCCGATTTCCGTCTCGCTGCCGCGCGGCGGGATCGCACTGCTCCAAGAGGCGACAAACGTATTCCTCGCGGGAGGCATCGGCGTGACCCCGTTCATCTCCGCAATTAGGCATCTCGAGCGCCGAGGGCGCTCGAACTACGTGCTGCACTGGACCAGCCGCGGACGACCGGTCCTGACCGACATGATTGAGCCGGCAATCGGAGCAGGCCGTGTCCGCCTGTACGACACAACCGTGCAGGCCAAGCCCGTCGTCGCCGCGATCCTCGCGGAATTCGCTAGATCTGGCCTAGCGGCCTGCTGCGGACCCGCGGCGATGCTGAAGGCTTTCGAAGATGCCGTTTCGGCCTGGCCGGAAGAGCGCAAACACATTGAAATGTTCACCCCGCCCAAGGCCATCGCCCGAAGCGACGTGCCTCCCTACGAGCTGTATCTGTCGGCGAGCCAGAAGCTTGCAACTGTCACGCCAGATGTTGGTCTTCTCGGAACGCTCGATGCCCTCGGCGTCGACGTCCCCGTGTCCTGCGGCGGCGGCATCTGTGGCGCCTGCCGCACGCGCTGGACCGAAGGGCCCCCCATCCATCGCGATCGCGTGCTTTCGCCTGCTGAGCGGCAGAATGAGCTCATCGTCTGCGTCGGCGATTGCGCCGGACAACGGCTAGTGCTGGATCTGTGATCAGTCGGCCGCCCCTTCCAGGGTTTGAATCGTCGGTTGTTTGGTGCGAGATCGATGCGGGCAATAACTTGGGAAAGAGCCGAGCGCAATGACACTCAACCTCAAATTCCTTCGCGTGCAGAGCGGCATGACGCTGGAGCAGCTTGCCGCCGATTCCGGTCTGACCCGCAGCTATCTTTCCAAGCTGGAACGCGGGCTCTCTTCTCCGTCGATAGGCTCCGCGCTCAAGATCGCCGCGGCTCTCGGAACGACCTTAGACCGCTTCTACGGCCAGCCGGACGACCACGACCCGATCACGATTGTCCGCGCGAAGAACGGGAAGGCCGGCGACGTCGACACGCACCTGTCGCTAGTCGCCGGTCTGGCTCCCGACCGCACCATGCGCGCCTTTATCGTGCGACCGACCAAGACGGCGAAACGCGGTCGCATCATGAGTCACCACGAAGGTGAGGAAATCCTGTTCATTCTCTCCGGCCGGATCGAGCTCGTCATCGGAAAGCGCAAGGAGACATTGAAGCCGGGCGATTGCGTCCAGTTCGACTCCACGATTCCGCACAAACTGACGCAGGTGTCTTCCGAACCAGCCTCGGCGCTCGTCGTGATAGCGACCAAAACTAACTAGAGGTGCCGATATGCCGATGATGCTGCGGAAGAAGGACTTCTACGCCGGGCTGCTCATGGTGCTACTGGGCGCCGGGATCGGCGTCAACTCAGCAACATATTCGCTCGGGACCTTCGCGCACGTGGGACCGGGCATGTTTCCGTTGATGCTCGGCCTCATGATGGTTCTCGTCGGAGCCCTGATCTTCGTCACCGGATTGGCGACGCCTCTCGAAGAGGGAGAGCGCGTCTTGCCCGCGGCGATGGAATGGCGTGGCTGGGCCTGCATCCTCGCGGGTCCTCTGATGTTCGTCCTCTTCGGCCTCTATTTCGGAATGGCCGCGGCCACCTTCATGTGCGTCTTCGTCTCCGCGCTCGGCGACAGGACCGCCACGCTGAAAGGATCAGCCGTCCTGGCCGCGGTCGTCGCGGTCGTCGGCTGCCTCCTCTTTTCCTACGTGCTCAAGGTTCCTTTCCCGCTGTACCGTTGGGGGTTTTAGATGTTCGCGAGCGCGCTTTCCGATCTCTGGTACGGCTTTGGTGTCGCTTTCGAGCCGCAGAATTTCATGTGGTGTTTTGTCGGCGTCCTCGTAGGTAACATGGTGGGCGTCCTGCCGGGAATGGGGCCACTCGCCACCATCTCGGTGCTGCTGCCGCTGACGTTCGGCATCAAGCCGGTCGGCGCCATCCTGATGCTGTCAGGGGTTTTCTATGGGGCCCAATACGGCGGCGCGATCTGTTCGATCCTGCTCAATTTACCGTGCCATCCGCCGCACGCGGTGACGTGCCTCGATGGGTTTCCGCTGACGAAGCAGGGCCGCGGCGGTGCGGCGCTCGGCATCACGGTCCTATCGTCGTTCGTCGGCGCTTCCTGGGGCATCCTGGAAATGATCTTTCTGGCTCCGGTGCTGGTGAAGGTCGCGCTGGAGTTCGGTCCAACTGAAATATGCTCGCTGATGCTTCTGGGCCTGCTCGCCGGTTCGACGCTGGCGAAAGGCTCGCCTCTCAAAGGCATCGCCATGACGTTGCTCGGCCTGTTTCTAGGAATCGTGGGAACGGATGTCGAGACCGGCTCGGAGCGCTTCACCTTCGGCATCCCGAATCTCCTCGACGGCATCGAACTCGTCGGACTCGCTCTCGGCCTATTTGGTATCGCCGAGTTCATGAAGAGCGTGAACCAATACTCTGAGGTGAACACGCGCTATTCGAAAGTCGGCTTGCGCGATCTGCGCCCATCACGCGACGAACTGCGCCGTTCCATCCCTGCGATGTTGCGCGGCACCGTCATCGGGAGCCTTTGCTCGCTCATTCCGGGAACGGGACCAACGATCGCTTCCTTTATCTCCTACGCAGCCGAGAAAAAGATTTCGAAGACGCCGGAGAAGTTCGGCACCGGCATGATCGAAGGCGTCGCCTGTCCAGAGGCGTCGACGCATTCGTCGGTACAGGGCGACTTCATTCCGACAATGAGCCTTGGTATTCCCGGGGACGCAGTCATGGCGCTGATCCTGGGTGCGCTGATGATTCAGGGCATCGTACCCGGTCCCCAACTGATCAAAGAGCACCCCGACATCTTTTGGGGCCTGATCGCGAGCTTCTGGATCGGCAACGTCATGCTGGTCTTGCTCAACGTCCCGCTGATAGGGCTGTGGGTGAAGCTCCTCATGATTCCGTATAAATATCTCTATCCAAGCGCGCTGTTCTTCGTCGCGATCGGCGTCTACTCGACCAACAACGACATGTTCCAGGTTGGCGAGACCGTCGTCGTTGGATTGATCGGCTATCTACTCCTGCTGCTCGATTTCCACCCGGCCTCGATCCTCCTCGGCTTCGTGCTGGGGCCACGACTTGAGGAGAACTTCCGCCGTTCGCTGCTGGTCTCGCGCGGTGATGCCATGATTTTCGTCGAGCGGCCGATCAGCGCGTTCTTTCTTTTTCTTTGCGTGACGCTTCTGGCGGCGCAGGTCTATGTGCGTTTGCGCAAGCCGAAGGCTCTTGCGGCGCTCGACAATGCGGAGGGGAACGCCGTCTCGACCGCCCGGCCTGCCGAGTGAGCTTCATTCGTTCAAGAGCAGGTCGCTTCGCCGGCCAATAAAGACGACAGGCACTCCAGGCAACAAGAGCCCCAAGATGAGTCGTATCTCGACGAACGCGCCACCCGCGCGATGGCGCAGCATCGGCACGCCAGCAAACGCAAGGTGCAGGTGATGATCACGATCGGCGAAACAAAGGGAAAAGTAGTATCGCAGGCAAGAAACTGGTCCGGTAAACTGCAGTTATCTGGCACTGTTGGATAGGCCAGCCTTGCCCTAAATCGAACTCGTGAACCCTGCCACAGGAATAGGGGAAGTTGTCATGAGCAACGAAACTGCTCACGTGAACACGGAAATCGCAGGCGCTGCGCCCGTCTACAAGACCTGGATGTGTGCGCTGTGCGGGCTCATTTACGACGAGCGAGACGGATGGCCTGACGAGGGCATTCCGCCCGGCACCCGCTGGGAGGACGTGCCCGCAGATTGGATCTGCCCCGACTGTGGTGCTGGCAAGAGTGAATTCGAGATGACCGAGGTCTGAACCAAACCTGTTGATGCTGCGCGACCCAAGGGTGCACAGCGTTCCCGCAATAGCCAAGGAGTTGTCATGTACGTCCCTCCGCACTTCGTTGAGGCTCGCGCCGAGGTGCTTCACGATCTCATTGAAAATAATCCGCTCGGCATCCTCTTTACGAACGGGAAGAGTGGACTCGACGCGAATCATATTCCGTTCGAACTGCATGCGCACGAAGGTCAGCAGGGCGTGCTTCATTCGCATGTGGCTCGTGCGAACCCTGTTTGGCAGGATCTCGCCACCGGTGATGAGGTTCTGATCGTCTTCCGCGCCGCGGATGCCTACATCGCGCCGAACTGGTATCCGAGCAAGGTCGAGTTCAAGAAGCAGGTCCCGTCGTGGAACTACATGGTTGCGCATGTGTACGGACGTGTCACGATCCGCGATGATGAGCGTTACGTCCGCGGCATGGTCGCGCGCCTGACGCGCATTCATGAGGCGAAACAGGCCAATCCTTGGAAGATGACCGACAGCCCCAAGGACTACATCGACACGATGCTCAAGATGATCGTCGGCATCGAGATCGAGATCACACGCCTGGTCGGCAAGTCGAAGCTCAGCCAGAACAAAGAGGTCCGGGATATCGTCGGCGCCGGCAATGCCCTGAAGGCACAGGCCAACATGATCGGCGACGCGATGCTGGCCGTTGCCGCCGTCAAGGCGGAGCAGGCCTCATAGCCAGAGATCTCAAAAAAACCCATCGCGGCGACGCCGATCGTCGATACCGCAACGATCTCCGATCGAAACACCTCGGTTGACCTGCTCATTTTGGCGGCCTTGCGCTCCAACTGCAAAGCAGAGTGCAGCTCTTAGCAGGCAATCAGTTAAGGGCTATCGAACTCTCAGCGGCCCTCGCATCGAATAGAGCGAGCGGAAGTGATCGGGGTTGTCGACCCAGTTCGATATAGGTCTCCATGACACGCCGCAGCTGGGCCTCGCTGTTGGAATGTCGCGCGCGCAAGCCAGTCAATGGCGGGCTCTCCCTGAGTCGCCCTTTAGCTTCCGTGGTCATTGTCGCTGCAATTGTCTGCTCGTCCCTATCCTGCCGCAGCGGCCAGGGCGGCATTCGGTCGATTGGGCTTCGCAGCCAACGGCCGTGTAGCTCAACTTCATACGGGAGGTCGCCTGTTCCCCGTTCTCGGACATCGGGCAGCGATCGCGTCGCGAGCTGACCTGCTAATGCACGGCTTCTGACGGTTGCCCTGGCCAGACCGTCTATTCCGGCACGTCAGCTCTCGGCCGCGGATGCACCCTCGCGTCAACCAAGACCTCGGTGATAGCGTCGCGGAGGCCGTCGCGATCCAGGATGCGGTGCAGCCAATCGACCGTGGTCTGCGCGTCGTCCTCGCGTGTCAGGTAGTTGGCCAGCGCGTTCATCGCGTCGTCATAGCTCTGCTCGAGGCGGCGGTCAGGGGCGCCATGCTCACACAGCTCCGCGCAGTGGAAGTGCCAGTTGGACAGCAAACGGCCGGGTAGCATTCGCTTCGATGAAGGCGCGCAGGGCTGGCGTGATCTCGGCGTTGCCCGCGGCGCGCTCACCAAGCTCATCTGCGACCTCGCTGGTGGCGTCGCGCGACCAGCCATCAACGGCGTTGAAAGCCACGATCCGGACCGGATAGGCGTACTGGCCCGTGATGAGGTCGCGGATGATCGTCGCGAAGTCGGTGTCCTGCTCGTCGGTCTCGCGCCATGAGCAGCCGGCCCGGGCACCGAAATCCTCCAGGACGAGGTAGATGTCCCGGTCGAGCCGATCCAGCGGCACGATGGACGGCGCATGACGCATGACGCAACTCCTACTGCGAGAAAGGCAATCCTGCTGACGGTCGTTCGTTCCGGGATCGGCTCGGCCCTGAAGATGGCATTGCTGCGAGTTGCAGCGTCAAGCCGACTATCTCGACTCGACCGCTGACGAGCAGCCGTTCGACAACCGCGTCGCTGATCACCTTGGTGCCGAAGCGCCAGCCACCGCGCGGGCGACGTTCAAATGGGCCATGTTCAAGCAGACGCAGAAGATAGCGCAGGTTCGTCCGATCCATCATTGAGTAGCCTCGCCCCAGTGCCGGCGGCGGGATCGTCCTTTGACACGCGCCCAGAGTCAATCGTGGGCGGCACGATCATGGAGGTTGCAGCCGGAGTTTTGTCGCGGGCAGGCAAAACGTAGGTCTGCCATGTCACTGCGCGAACGGCCTCAAGAAGCCGCTTAACATTCAGGTGCTTGATCGGCATCAAGGTCAGCCCTGCCGATCCTGTACGGTGCGGCCTTGTAGCCGAACAACTCCTTTCCGGCTGCTGAGCGATCGGCCCGTCCTCCAGGGTAGTACACCGGGCCCGTTCTTTAAGGCCATTGATGGAACCTCTGGTTCCTCTGGAACTTGTCCTACCCCGGACGCCTTAGCGCCGATTATTGTCCGGGATGGAATGGCGGCCCCAGCCTGCAGCCCCCCGCTGGGGCCGTTTTGTTGCCCGCTGGGCGGGCGGAGGGCACCGCAAGCTCCACGAACGCCATAAGAAAACGCCGCCCGCTTGAAATGAAGCGCAGGCGGCGGCGTTCCAGCCCCGAGAGGGATTAGCAAAATCCCGGACATTCATTCGTCTGAACGGTCAGCGTAAAGGTTCAGGTGGCGGAGCGCTGGCCAGCGCGGGACCACAGCTAGGGCGGCAACGCCATATGGCCGGCTCTTAGCAAGCTCCGGCTTGCTATCCTGGGCATGGCCATAGCTGCTCTTGTACTGGGCTCAGCCAGTCTTGCAGATTAGCAGCAGACACGGGCTGGAGGCCGCTGGGGCAATGAGACAGGCACGCTACCCCCTTGATGGGCGGGGTCGATGAACCCCGGGAAGGGCGCGTTGCCGCCGATGGTGTTCTCCTCGCGCGACGACTGGACAACTTCTCGCCGATCACTGCAGCAGCGCGGTACGCGCACTCCGGCGACGCGCAATGGCTGGGCCTGCGCAGCTGCAGCACGTCGAGAGCGCAAGCGTAGATATGGGCGACGATCAAGGACGCGATGACGGAGGCGTGGGATTGGCCGTACGGCAAGCGGCTCAAGGCGATGATCCCGACCTTGCTGCCCGCGAGCAATATGGCCGATTGCAGCTTGGCCAGGCGGACCGTGATCGTGTTCTGGCCATCAACGCTGCGACCGTCGATCGCCTGCTCATCGAGGTGAAGATCGCGGCGAGCGGCGGCAGGCGGCGGCGTGCCCGACGCTAGTCGGCAATCGGCGCGAGGTCCCAGTCCGCACGTTGAGCGACTGAAACAGCCCGCGGCCCGGCTTCTGCGAGGTTGATATGGTAGCTCATGACGGCACGTCGGTGGCTGGCTCGTTCATCCAGACCCTGACGATGGTCGTTGGTGACGCTGGAATGTTCGCTGGCGGTGGAGGCGATCAACAGCGCGCAGAGCCTCTTCCCCTGGCTCAGGCGCGGCGTAGACTTCGACGACGACAGCATTTTCATGAACGATGTCGTCGCGCCATGGTATCGCGAGCAGAAACTCGAAGTCACACGCTCACCCGCGGACTCCCGGCATTCGTCGAGCAGAAGAATGGTGCCTCGTCCGTCCCTGATGGGCTACGGCCGCGTTCAAGGGCGTCGAGACGGCGCGCGCCATGGGCCGTGATCCAGTCGCTAGCGGCGTGGCTTTGACAGGCAGGGCGGGCCGCACCCCTCATCCCACTTTTCCGTTAGCCAAGTACAGCAGACCCTGTACAGCAACCAACAAGCATAGACGACGTCCGCCGAGTAGCACTGGCCCGCAGACATCTGTCCCTGCGCGACGTAATGCCGAAGCGTCGGGCCTGGCTGCACGTTGAAGACGCGGTTCATTTCTTCAGCCTCAGATAGGTCTCGGTGTTGGACAGCCGAATGAAGCTGTGAGCCGCATCCGGTTGCCCGATGAGGCCTGCGGGAACGGTCGCGAAGACCGTTTTCGGCCCCCGGCCGCCCGGTAAGCGGAGGACGCCGAGCGGCCCTTTGGGCCGAGCCCGCCGCCGGCGAGCTTGGCGGGGCAAGCCTAATGCTTCGGTCTTGGCATTTGCAAGGTCGGTGCTGAGCGGGAGGAAAGCCCAGAATGCGGGTTCCCTTCCCAATTCGTTCTGGACAGCCGCATGGTCCGATGTAGGCTCATCATCATATTTTAATGATTTCGTTGCGGAGTGTGGCGTTGAGTTTTCAGCTCACCATCCTCAAGGTTCTGGACGGCCATCCCAGCGGCCGGGCGACGCTCGAAGAGCTGAAGCGCTATCTTGCCGTGCTCATGACCAGCGGACCGGAATGGACGGCGCGGATGAAGCGCATGGAGACCTGTGCCGGCGGCAGCGTGGACATCTTCGGCAAGAAGCTGATTGTGCGCGAGGCTGGCGAGTGGCGCATAACCGACACGGGCAGGGCCTTTCTCGCCGCGCTGGAGCGTCCACCAGCCGAGCACGAGCCGACACTTGATGAGTTGATCGATGACGCGCCGTCGAGGGGTCCCCCGCCGCTTTCCAATACGCCGCAACGTCGCGTCAATGATCGCAAGGGGCGTCCCGGGAGAAGGGGGCGGACGCCACGAGAGCGCCGGTCGGCGTAGACCAGGAGGAGTGACGATGACCAACGTGCTTCCTTGGTACGCGGGACTTGTTGTCTGGATCATCATCATGGGCCTGGCAGTCGGTATTCTGGCAGCGGCCATGCATGATCATCGTGTCAGGCGGTAAAAACGGAGACAGGGTTGACGCGATCGACGCAAACCACGGATCCTGTTGGGCGACATTGGCAAGGCTCGCCACGACGACGACCTGGCTGACAATTACCTCCGCGGCGGCGGCGTCGCGGCGATCTGGATCGACGGAGGCCGGGCACACCGGCGCGGCGGACGATGCGACCGCCGACGACCAGCCGGCCGCATCGTCTGTTGCTGCATCCGCGGCGATCACTTCCGCCTCAGCTATCGCCTGTACGATTGGAAGCACTCCGTCCAGGCAAGCCCCTTGTCATCGCGCGTAAGCTCGAGGAGATGGTGGCCAGGCTCTCTGGAGGGCGCTCGCGCCGCGGTGGCGGCCTTCCACGCTGCCATCGAGAAGATGGAGGCCATGCGGCGAACTGTTCGACTTCAAGGCCGCGTTCAAGGCCGCCCGGAACGTGGACCCAACCATCCGCTACTAGGATTACCTGCGCGCCCGAAGGCGGCTATCCTGGATGGCGACCGAGGCGCAGCGGTAAGGCTGTCGTCAGGTTTTGCGCCTAATCACATACTAGCCGTCTTCTTCACCAAACCCCGTTGTGCCCATTCACTTTTCAGACGAAACCCCTCTTGATCAAATTGACTTGCCGTCCCGTCTTCGCAATGCGCTCGAGATCGAGGGCGTCAAGACTGTCGGCGAGGTCCGGAACATGGCCGATGCCGATCTGCTGAGCTTCCAGAACCTTGGCGCCGCCTCCGTTCGCCATCTGCGTCAACTATTCGGAGCTTCGCGAAGCGACCCACCTCGAAAAGGACGTGGCGGCGGCTGACCCGGGAGCGGCGCGCGAGGCGAACGCCGGACCGCTCTTTCAGTGTCCTCGCCGAGAAGGCTGCGGCGGCCCACGCGCATATTGGCGCCTGGCCCTCGGGTTGCATGGCGGCGAGGGCGTCGAGCTCGGCGCCCTTGTCCGGCGACGTCCCGGCGACGCGGTCAAGGTCAGGCCCGAGTGCCTTGGCGCGGGTCGCGCCGCGAGCGAGGGCTGTCCGAGATCGTTCGCTCTTCGCGGCGTATCGTCGGAAGGCTTTCGGTTTCAAAACACGAACTTGGGATTTAGATCGGCGGTCGCCACGCCTCTTTGTCTCCGAATGGATCGCTTTGTAAGCCGCCTTCCGTTCACGATCAGCTTCGCCCGCTGCTTGGGTGTCAGGTACCTTCGCCAAGATCATCCGCGCGCTGTTTCATCTCAGTCTTTGCCGACTCGAGGACGTGATCGGCGGCTTCCTTGACGCCGGTGATCGCATTCGAAGCCGTGGTCGACCGCGCCGGCATAGATGAACTCATCACCCTTCTGCCGGCCGACATAGACGCCATCCCAGCGGCTGCCGCCCAGGGCGAACCCAGCGATCTTTCATCGGCCTATTCGGGTGTGGGGTATCATGCACTCCTTCATCGGCATCTCCGAGGCCCAACGTCACCGTCCAACTTTCCGTCGGCGCCACCGTCAGCACCGTAGTCGCCGCGCATGCGGGCCGTTGCTATCGTGGCCGCCAGCAGGCATCGCGACATCTTTCTCCATGCCCGAACTCCTCGATCGGCACATTGGGGCCGAAGGGGAAAGACCGGTGTATGTTCCGAGCATGGAACGTCGCCCGTCGCTGCGCAGTTGAAGAATCGGGAGCTGCTCCATGAGCCTTAAACGACGGGTCGAAAATCTTGGACCCTACCAATCGTTATTTCTATTGGCGGTGCCGACGGCGACCGTAGAGCCGTTGAAATTGGTCGCGGTCGCCGTTGCCGGGGAAGGTCACTGGATCGCCGGGACGGCGATGATCGCAACGTGCTATCTTCTCAGTCTGGTCGTGCTCGAACGGCTCTTCGTCATCGTCAAGCCAAAACTGCTCACCATTCCGTGGTTTGCCAAGCTTTGGACGGCAATCCTCGCAGTGCGCACATGGTTCGTCGCGGCGTTCCGAAGGATGCGTGCAGGCACGAGTTGAGTTGCCGCTTGCTCAAGGGCAGGTCGATCACGACGGAGACCCAAGGCGACCTCGGTCCTGGTGATCCGCAGGAGCGGAACGCTACGGCGGTGATTCTCACGTCAACCATCCGCCCCTTCTGCTCGGGCACGTCCGGTACGCCTGGAACAACAAGGGCGATCCGGACTGACAGCCCAATCAAGTTCGGAGGCTGGCGGCACTTCGCCTCGTTCGCCGATCAGTGGCGGGGCTCGAACGGCGTATCGTTTGCCGCCTGCCAACGGCGCGAGCCCCTTCTAATGTCGCGCGATCTCGGCAGCCG
Organism: Bradyrhizobium sp. 23; assembly: GCF_023073295.1. Lineage (NCBI taxonomy): Bacteria > Pseudomonadati > Pseudomonadota > Alphaproteobacteria > Hyphomicrobiales > Nitrobacteraceae > Bradyrhizobium > Bradyrhizobium sp. 23. Next base: position 22,330 of record NZ_JADPJF010000027.1, read on the forward strand.
GGCGGTCTTCAAGCAGCAGATCGATCCCGTCCCGCATAACGATGATCGCGGGATCGCCAGGGTTGCCGGCGGCGGCGCCGACCGCAATGCTATCGATCTCTACGCCGGGCCTCGAGCTCGTCGGTTTGCGCGCCAACCGTCCTGACGACAAGTTCGGCATCGCAGCCGGTTATGCTCACGTCTCCGAGCGGGCGCAGCGCTCGAATTGAATTATCGGGCGCGAGCTCATCCAAATTGGCGGGTGCGAAGGTTCGAACGACTTCTGGCCGCACTCCATTAAATTAAAATTAAGGACGCCTGGACCGTTCAGCCCAATTTCCAATACACCGTCCATGCCGGCGGCGGTGCCACGCTTCCGGGGCCCGCTCGCTGTAAGGCCCTGAGGAACGGCTCGGCGTTCGGTCTCAGGACCACCTTGAATTTTTGAGACGACGGGAAACTGCGCTAAGTTGAGCCGCGCCGCTACTGAAGAGCTTGCAGTTGCAAGCAAGCCCCGGGATACCAAACGGCTTTACCCGTCGTTCGTCTCTCCCGCCTAAGTTCTGAAGGGGGTAGGACAATCTCGATGGATTTATTCGCGCGACTACGTGCCGCGTTCGCCGTGGGCGATACACGGATCCGCTGTCGTTCGCTGGTCGTCGAGCAATTCCGGATTTTGCGAAAGCAGGTTCCAGTTCTCTACGCTGTGCTGCTGGTCGATAGTATCAGTGTAGCCCTGGTCCTCCCCCTAACTGTATCGGCCTGGCTAAGATTCGGCCTGCCAACCGCTCTCCTCGCGCTGTGCCTGCTCTGGTTGGTTCAGTGGCTCCGTTTGAAAACCGTCGATGTCACGCCGGAGCAGGCGCACCGTGAGCTCAGGCGGACTCGCGTTATCGCCGTGGTACTCAATGCAGGGTTCAACTTCTGGATTGTCGCGCTGTTCGCGACCGTCGATCCGGCCTTCGCGCGCCGATCGCCTTGCTCGTCTTCATGGGGTGCATCGGCACGGCCTACCGCCTCGGCAGCGTTCCAGCGGCGTCCCTGCTGACCATGCTGATTGCCGGCACCCCGATCGCGACCGTGCTGCAAAGCCGCCAAGATTGCTGAGCATGCCGCTCAGGGAATCCTCGGCGCCTCCCGGCTGACCGGAGATAGCGTTGCGAGCCATGTCCGCCAGCTTGTCCCGATTTTGGTAACCGGCGATTGCGAGTACACCCAAGAGCGGTCATCGATGGCATTCCGCCTCCTGAGCTCGACGATCGGCAACATACGAATGAAAAAGGGCGACCCGCCTGGGGCGGGCCGCCGGCTCATTCATCGCATTCCGGTGCCGTAGAGTTGGCGTTCTCTGCGGACCTCCTCCGCCCCGTAAGGCTTGGCGGAGGGATCGTAGCTCTTCCACCCGGCCTTCTGCCAGGCTGCGCTTCGGTCGCGCAGATTGACGGCGGACTGGTTCAGGATCGCTTCGTATCGCGCGCGGTCCGCATCCGGCACACGAGCCGAAACCAGCGTGCCGCCGCGCCTCACACCTTCGGCGTAGAGTGGTGCTTCCTCATCGGATACGCCGGCCTGCGTCAATGCCCCGACGACTCCGCCCGTCGCGCCGCCGGCAACGGCTCCGAGCGCGGTGGACGCGAGCCATCCGGCCGCCACTACCGGACCGAGGCCGGGGATAGCCAACAAACCAAGGCCCGCCAACAAGCC
>NZ_JADPJF010000027.1:24089-40076 GCF_023073295.1 Bradyrhizobium sp. 23
GGCCGCGCCACCAAGACCTGCGCCGAGGCCCGCTCCCGTAGCCGCGCCTTCCGCCCGATCGTCAACCCCATCGCGATCGCGATCGACCTTCTTGTCGGTGCTGTACCAGTTGTCCGAATTGTTCGCGACGATGCTCAAATCCGAATGCGGCACGCCCGCGGCTTCCAGGTTCGTCACGACGCGCTGCGCATCGGAGTAGCTATCGTAGAGACGTGAAATAGTAACGGACATCTTGAATCCCTTTCAATTGTCGCTGGTGCGCGCAGGCTATTTCGCCGCGTTCACGTTGCCTTGGAAATCCAGACTGACGTCGGTAGAGGCATTGCCTTTGCTGGCCTTTCCGCGCCAAACGCCCTTGTCGTCCTTCTTCAGGGATGTGACGTTGGTGTAGCCCGCGTCCTCGATCTTCGATTTGGCTTGGCCCTCAGTGAAACTGTTTGCGCCTGCAACCGGCTTGTTGGAATTTTTCTGATCGGAACTGTTGACCGCGTTGTTGTTGGGCCGATCGGTTGCCGGCGGATTTTGCGCAAACGACGGACCCGCCAGAAGCGAGGCAGCCGTTAGCAGAAGAAGAAGTTTCTTGTTCATATCGTCCTCCAGTAGTTGCACGGCACAACCTCCGCTAGGCCGAGAAGTTCCAAGTTTTCCCGATCCGAGGAGCGTGATGCGGATCTAAAAGCACCTACAAGAAGACGGTGGTGGCCCCGGCTGCGCAGTTCCAGCAATCGGTGTCCTGATCGTCATGAGGCAGATAGCGCTGCCTCATGACGGCACCATCAGTTTTGGTCCGGCTTGTCGCGGGACCACGCTTTTGAAGCATCGAGTCAGCCCGGGCAACAGGAGGCGCTATTGAATAAGAATGCTTCAGGACGGAAAGTCCGTACTTGGACCCAAAGCCCAAGAGCGGTTTAGGTGCCCCTGATTTCCGCTGTCGCCCGTAAGCCGGAAGAGCAGCAGCACATGGCTCAACTGCAGCTTTTCTCCCGTGGCCGATCTCAGCCCAAAGCGCGGCGCTGTCCGCTTCATGCTGAAGGCAGCCTGTTATCGATCGCGGCTGTTTGAAGCGGCTGTTTGACTGATCGCTGCTGAATCCAATACTCGTCGCCTGAGTGGGATTTGAGGCGACGCAATGGTTTGTGAGGCCGAACCGATGTAGGCTAGCTCGTTCGTCCCGCAGCAGAGATGCTGGCATTGGGCTGCTCAATTGGCGGGCTCCATTTGGACCGCGCGTCGGGACTCCTAAGATGGTCCGCACTTCAGATGCTCCGAAGAGTTCGAGATTATGGTCGGCAGAGAGAGGACGAACGGAAACTCGTGGAAATGCGCGAGAGCAGGGCGTATTTTCGAGAGATAGTGGCTCTCGGTCTCCGCCAAGCATCGGTCGAACCCAAATACGCGATTCTGATGAAACGCTCCGGGACTTGATGCCGCTCAACTAGCAGAGATGCTCCATTTCACTCTTCATAGCTCGCCGCCGTGATGCGACGCAGCTAAATGTCGGCTGATAGGGGGCGCCCGGAAATTTGCGGGTGAGCGCCAAACTGCCGCTACTGACCCTGGTCATGTGAAAACGCGGAATCTCGCGAAGCGCAGACAGTCTGCTTCTCAGATGGAATCTAATTTTTGCGCGATGCTGCGCAAACCGGCTAGATGCGGTAATGGGCCCTGCTCCGAGCAAGGGGTCATGATGGTGGCTGTCCCCCGATAGATGATGAAACAGGGTCACGACGTGAGTCGGCCCCAAGCATCTAGAGACGGAGGACAGCGGTGGAGAACTATGCCCGAATCGACGTGTCATAGGAACTGTCGAGCGTGTGCGTTGTGGATGCCCAGGGTAAGATCCTGAAGGAGGCGAACGTCGCGAGCAAACCCGACGCTTTAGTCGAGTTTTTCGAGGGGCTTGGCTTTGCAGTAAAGCGAGTTGGGCTGGAAGCGGGGCCGCTGTCGCAATGGCTGCATGCGGGCTTGAAAGGAGCGGGGCTCGAGACAGTCCTGCTCGAAACGCGGCATGTGAAGGCCGCATTGTCTGCAATGACGGTGAAGACCGATCGCAAGGATGCCCGCGGGATCGCCCAGTTGATCCGGATGGGATCCAGTCGGTACACGCGAAGTCGGTCGGCGCGCAGGAGATCCGGGCACTCCTGGTCGCACGCAAACAGCTTCTCGGGCGGCTGATCGACGTAGAGTTGAGTATCCGCGGGATTTTGCGTGGCTTTGGGCTGAAGGTTGGCCCGGTGACGCGGAAGACTTTCGAAGCGCGGATCCGAGAGCTGGTTGCGGTCAGCCTACATTGCAGCCATTGCCGGCGCGATGCTTTCGGCGCGATCGGCCTTGAAGGCAGAGTACGGAAGGCTACACAAGGCTGTGCTGGCAAAACTGTACGTGACGATGCGGTCTGTCACCGACTGATGACAGTGCCAGACGTTGGTCCCCTCGTGGCTAATACCTACAAATCGCGCGATTGATGACCCTCATCGCATCTCAAAATCGAAGGCGGCAGGCGCGCTGTTCGGGCTCACGCCCAAAAAATGCCAATCGGGAGAAAAGGACGTCGCGGGCGGAATCACGCTGGCCGGAGACGAGATGGTGCGAACGGTGTTGTATGAAGCCGCCAACGTTCTGCTATCGCGCATCACCCGGTTCTCAAAACTCAAGCGCTGGGGCATGGATGTCGCCAAGCGGCGAGGCTCTAAGCGCGCAAAGGTCGCCCTGGCACGCAAGCTCGCAGTGATCCTTCATCGGATCTGGGTAGACGGCACAACTTATCGATGGACTGAGGCTGGCTCTATCGCAGCATAGAAGGCCTGGAGGAGATCAAGAACGCGACCGGGATGAACTGAAGCCCGGTGCCCGAAGACCCGTCGCCGGGACGGCGGATGTGGTGAAGCCGTTCCACGCCCAGCGGTCGTCGTCATCTGACGAACCACGCGTATCTAGATAGGCTCACCGCTCCCTCTGACAGCATGATGTGGCGGCCAGGCGTTGACACACGGACAGAAGCATTGAGCTCGGCGGCGTGACGTTCACTCGGGAGGCTTGACATCATCGGGCCCATTACAGAATGGCGTGGACTCATTAGAGCGTGGCCAACTCTGGATTGATGCGAGCTTGAGGAAGGCTAGGTAGTTGGCCGCGAGTTTATCGTAACGGGTCGCTACACGCCGACATTGCTTGATCTTGTTGAAGAACCGTTCGATCAAGTTTCGGGCGCGATACAGATAAGGGCTAAAGCAGATCGGATTTTTGCGATTTCATTTGGGCGGGATGTTGGCCCATGCTCCTTGCTGGCGAGCAAGCTCCCTGATCCAGTCTGCATCGTATCCGCGATCCGCGAGCAACATCGTTCGTGGGCGCCGAGAAGAACCGAACACAGCCGAGGTCGTGTGCCTCACCGGGCGTCAGCGCGAGATAGACCGGCAGCCCGTTGGGGTCCACGACCGCGTGACTCTTGCTTGTCAAACCGCCTCGCGACCGGCCCATATGTTGCTGATTGTTTTCAGTGATGCAGGCTCCGTGCTGGTGCACGCGCACGACGGAAGTATCCATCATCTGCACCGCCGCATCATGAGCGGCGGCCAGCGTATCCATGATCCGGTCCAGACGCCAGCCCGCCGCCAACGAAGGAAACGATTGTAACAATTGGTGCGGGGACCATATATCTCAGGCAGGTCGCGCCATGGCGCACCTGAACAAAGAATCCAAAAGATGCCGTTGAGCACGCGACGGTCATTAACGCGCCTAACGCCGCGCGGCTTGTTCGGCAGCATCGGCTTGATGGCGTTCCATTCATAATCGTTTAGTTCGTAGCGCATGATTCGAGGCTCCGGTTTCGGAGCTTGAGTCACGTCTCGGGCAGCGCCATCAATCTGCCGTGGCCTATAGGGTTGCCGCTAATGCTCTGAAGTTACTTTCGCTTTCGGCGGCATAGCGGACATGGCCGGACTTGCTACTGGCTCGACGAAGTCGCGAATGACCCAACTGAGAAATGGGGCGTAGCCGTCGTCTATCTTGCAGGAATGCCGAGAAACGTTGATATTCATGCCGGTTCGCGCGTCAGCGGTAAAATCCCGTAATAGGGCGCCCCAATCAACGAGGTGTTTTGTCATGAAGAGGTATCCGCTCCCAGTGGCCGCCTCGGTGCTAGGCCTGGCGCTTGTGCTGTCGCCGTCCGCCAACGTGCAGGCTGCCGAACTCAGGCTTTTGGCAGGTGGAGCAATGTCAGGCGTCTGGGCAGATATCAAACCGCAATTCGAGCAAGCCTCTGGTCACAGGCTTGAGATTTTCTTCGGCACAACTCCGAACCTCATAAAGGAGGCTACGTCGGGCAAGCCGTTCGATGTTGGCGTGGTACCTGTCGAGGTTATGCAGGACGCGTCAGCCCGAGCTAAATTCGTGGCAAGTCCGACAATCGATATTGCCCACGTTGGCCTTGGCGTTGCTGTCCGCTCTGGCGCTCAAAAGCCTGAAATCGGCAACGCGGACGCGCTCAAAGCAACGCTGCTCAAAGCTCAGTCCATTGCCTCGATCCCGGAGAGCGCTACCGGTTATTCAATCGCAAAGGTATTTGATCGCCTTGGAATCACTGAGCCGATGAAGGCGAAGATGAGGGCGCAGCCCAACCCTGCGCAGGTCGTCGCGGTGGTTGCCAAGGGTGAGGTCGAATTGGGCATATTCCTTATCAACGTTCTCACCGCTCCCGGTTTGGACGTCGTCGGGCCATTTCCGGCCGAACTGCAACAAAACGTTGTGTTTACGGCCGCGGTTGGATCGGAAACCAAAGAAGCCACCGCTGCCAAGGCCCTCATTGAATACCTTAAAGGTCCGGCGGCGGTTGCAATCATCAAATTGAAGGGCATGAATCCCAGCTGATCCGACGGATCAACTCGTCGCGCGGTAGACGTCTCCGCGCTCGCGTCAGACATGATCATCACCGGTGCCGCCGAGTGTTCGCCACAGCCGGTTATGGCAAATCGCGTCATTTCGCTGCTCTGCGGAATTTGGTCGCTATCGGAGCATAGCTGACTCTGGCGCCGTCCGCCCGGCAGATTTATGGGTTTGAACCGCCCCGGGTTTGCCGGAGGCTCCAACTCCTGAGAGGATGGAGCCATGACAAGCAAGACGACGAACAAGTTTTCACCCGAGGTCCGGACCGGTTCGGATGGTTCTGGATCACGCCAGCGAGCATCCGTCCCGCTGGGCGGCAGTGGGGACAATCGCGGCCAAGATCGGCTGCACGCCGCAGACTGTGCCGCCGAAGCACTTGAAACGATCGCCGCCGCCGCGCCTCAGCTTGAACGCGTCGCTGACGCCCTGGAGACGATCACTGCTTTGCTTGCGAGCTGCATCGGGGTTGGCTCAGCTCGGTGCTACGCCGACGGCGGGCGGTTTAGCAAAGAAGTGCCGACCAACTATCTGCGCACCGGCAACGGCGCCAAGCCGTTTACGTGTGACGCGGACAACGCGGAGAGCGGCAATGACTGATCGCGACGTAGTTACAGCACTGAACGCACTCGCCCAATCAAGCAGCGGTGAAGCTAGACGCGATTAGCCGCAGCGCCGTCGCGAGCGGGCTCTTGCCGCACGTTGCACCGGGCTCGCCAGTCGCGCGCGTGGTAGAGCAGGGGGAGCGGTACGCCGCAATGATGCCGCAACCCGCTGAGCGCACGAAGTGGACACCGCCGAAATTATAGTTCAAGGGCAGGCCGCGCAGCATATTCGCTGCGCAGCTCTGTTTTTGTCAGCGTTGGTGACCCAGGCCGATGCCCAACACGAGGGCCTTTTGGCGCAGAGAACCGATAGTTCGCTTCATATCCTTCGAGATTTTCAGGACTGGCGTTCGATCCTTCGAGTGCTTCTTGAGCGACCGTAAATCAGCGGGTGTCCACTCGCGGCGCGTCGGCTTCTTCTTCTTGGCAGGACGTTTCAAGTTAGCTCCTTAGTTCTTCGAGGGACGGCGCTGTTAGCACAGCGACTGCGATCTACAAACTAACAAGTAGGTAATAGCGAGCCGGCCGCAGGACATCAGCCAGTTAACACTGAACTTGATCGTCATCGTGTCGGGCAATGGCTGCCAGCGGTCCGATCTCGTCTCCCCACCGGATCCACTGACAGAGTTCAATTTCTTGCGGTCAAGCTCACCACCCAAGAATTGGGTCCTTCACTTTGCAAAGGTCTTAGAATTTCAACCTGGGCTCGTTGATCACGGGCTACCGTCGGAACATACCGTGCATCATACCTCCGAAAAGTTGCCCCGGACCGGCAAACGTTCCGCCACCGCCGCCCACACTGCCACTGCCACCGCCACCGCCACCGCTACCGCTACCGCCCCGGCGCGCTCGCCGGGCGGGCTTGTCCTCGGACGGTTCGTCGCTGCTTCCCGAGTTGCTCGCAACAATCTCTCCAAGTAACGCCTTGTGCTGGAGCTTGTTGAGATAGCCGGTCGACGGATAGCCGCGGGCGGCCTGCCATCGCTTGAGTACCGAGCGGGTATCGACGTTGAATGCACCGGTCACCTTGATGTCAAACCCGAGCCCGTTGAGGCGACGCTGCACGTCGCGGCGTTGACCCTTGTCGAGGCCGATCTGATCCTCTGTAAGCTGGCTGGCATCATCGGTGAAGGTGGCAGGATCGACACCAGAGGTAAGGTTGCGGGCTGTGGTCGACGGGCCGTTCTCGATGGCAGCGAGTCGCGCCAGCGCCAACGCCCTGAACTGACCGTTTGGATATGCCGAGAGATATGCGTTCAGTTCTTCGGACTTGTTGGTCTCTTTCACCGAGCGCCAGTACTCAAGCTCGATACCGTCCGAATGACTGCTGGTGTTGGCGGCCGGTGCGCTGGTGGAAGGGCTCGGTGTGGCGTTGGCAAGCTGAGTCTGCTGCGCTGGATTGAGGTAGACGGCGCCGATCAGGTTGGTGTGGCCCCAGGGAAGCTGACCTTTTTGCGTTTCCTCGTTGACCTGCGCGCGGACTGAGGTCATGGCCTGCTGGATCTCGACCCCCGGCTTGGTGATGTTGTCGATCAGCGCGCGGGTGAAAGGGCTATTGTTGCCCTCCTGGCCGTCGAGCGCTGTTTGCCCTGGGCCAGTTGCAAATGCGATCAGAGTGCCTTCGCCGGACTTCATTTCGGCCAAGCCACTCTGCACGTTGACGCCACGGGTCGTCGAGTTGGCCTTGATCTTGGCAGCGAAGGGATTGTCTCGGCAGGCATCGAGAAACACCAGTTTGACTTTGGCGTCGCTCATGGTTTGGTCAAGGGTCAGGTCGATGTTGATGGCCGCGCCAAGCTTGACGTCCATCTCGGACTTGATGTCGGCATCAACGGGCAGCAAATAGTTGCTGCCGTCAACCGCGATGCCGTGGCCGGCATAATAAAACACTGCGACGTCGGAGCCCTGTGTTTTGCGGCCGAAGTCCAGCAGCTTGGCCGTCATCTGATCGCGGGTGAGGTTCGAGCCTTCGATTACCTCGAATCCGACATTGCGCAGCGTCGCCGCCATTGCCTTGGCGTCGATCGGCGGGTTGGGCAATGGCGTCACCTGCCTGTAGGCGCCGTTGCCGACGACGAAGGCGACGCGCTTCTCAGCAAGGGCTGCTGCATTCGCGCTCGCTAGAAGAGCTGCTGCCGTTGATGTTGCGATGAAAAAGCGCATGAATGTTGCAAATAAGAAGCGCATGATCTTGTCTCCTCGCTTGCCTGCAAAATGATGCTCCATTCCCGCCAACCTGACAATTGATTGCAATACTGAACCGATGCCGGAGAGCGGATTGTGATCTAAATCACGCCGGTATCGTGGGCCTTCATCGAACTGGCGGCGCGCTCTCCCGGAAGCGCAAGCTTATTCTTCGTGAACACGACCGCCAAGCGCCAAGGTCAAGCGACGAAGCGGTGCTGAAGCAATGCGAATATTGCCCAATCGAATACTATTTTCGTTTGCGTGACGTGCGTCACAGTCTGGTTCCAGGATGCATCTATTCGGTGCTGCATTTTCGATGACAGCAGGATTCGCGCTCGCCGGAGAGGTCAACGTCTCAGCCGACCAGATCCTCTCCGCCCTGAAGCCGAAACAGCTGACCCGCAGCCTTTCTGTTGCTCCGCAAGCGGACCCGTCTGCAAAGGGGCACACAAACGCCCTCCTGGACAGCGTTCGTAACCGCGAAACCCGCTCACTATCGTCGAGCGAACGCGAGGAGATCGCGGAGATCGCCTCGACCAAGCCAAATATCGATCTGGAGATCAAGTTTGACTTCAACTCAGCCGCCATCAGTCCGATCTCCGTGACCTCTGTCGAGGCGCTGGGCAATGCCCTGTCGGATCCGAGCCTGAAGGGTTCGACTTTCGTGGTCGCCGGGCACACCGATGCGATTGGCAGTGATGCCTTCAATCAGGATCCTTCCGAGCGACGAGCCGACGCCATCAAACGCTATCTGGTCGAGCACTACGGTATCTCCGGGAGCGATCTCGTTACCGTCGGCTATGGCGAGACTAGGCTGAAGGACTCAGATCATCCCAACGCTGGGGTCAACCGCCGGGTCCAGGTCGTCAATTTGGAAACGAAGAGCGCTTCGCAATGAAATGTCCCAGTCTGATCGAGATTTCGACCTAAGAGACTTTTGGTCCCTTATCCTGACCGCACCCTTCGCGGCCATCAGCCTTCAATCAGAACTCAGATCAGCTTCTTAACGGACGACTAGAGAATTGCAAAACACGCAAGGCGCCAATTGCCCGATGCCTTGCCTAGGCCGATGTCAGCTGCAATGTCGCTGAAGGACGTTACGCTCGCCCGGATAAGCTTTTCATCCTCCTGAGGGCCAAATCCCCGAACTTTAAGCGGCCGTCCAAAGGTGGACCGCTATCACGCAAATTATGGCAGCTATCATTCCAAACAAGGGATACAGGGCGGGCTGTCGTCCACGCGCAGGCCGCAGCGTAGATAACAATAGCTTCCCATCGTGAGATAGCAGGTACTCTAATAGCCTCCGAAGCGCTGTTCAGGCGAATAAGAACATACTGCACGCATGTCAGGTATCGCATAAAAGGTATCTTAACAACTTTAGCGCGTAGTACCTTCGATACTAAAATGAATTTGGGCCAGCCAATGAGGGCAATTTCTGCGGCCGATCTCATTACTGAGTTGGATGACACCATCGCGAGGAGCTCATCCGAACGTTGTGCGCGCATGCTCTGGCGCACCACCGACCTACTCGTCGACGGTAATCACCGACTGCAAGAGCCGCAGGTCGGCCTTCTTGACGACGTTCTAATTCGCTTGGCCCGGCGGATTGGGCCCGGGACGCTCGCCGAGCTCAGCACGACGCTCGCCGAGCTGGGTACTGCTCCGATGAAGACCTTGCGACGTCTCGCCTCGTGCGGCGATCCGGCGATCGCAGTCCCGATCCTTATGAAATCTCCCGCCCTATCGCCGGCTGATCTCGTGGCGATCGCGACGTCCGGCAGCGAGGATCACCTTCTCGCCATTGCTGGCCGGCGCAGGATCGAATGCCCAGTGACTGAGGCAATATTGCAGCGCGGCAGCAGCAAGACTTGTCTGGCCGTCATCGGCAATCCGGGCGCTGAATTCTCAGGCGCGGCCTATGCCAACTTGGTCCGTAGGGCTGTGGATGACGACGAGATCACGAAAGCGCTGACGCTGAGGCCAGACACCCCGGACATGGTGGTTCGGGAGCTGCTGTCGGTATTGCCACGGCCGGCAAATAAGGCTTCCAACGCAAACGCTTCATCGCAGGTATTAGCGACAGCGAAGGGACTTTGCGACACTGAGTACGCCGCCGCGAGGCCGGAGATCATATCGCTCAATCGGAGCGGAAAGCTGAGCGATTCGACTGTCAATCGGTTCGCGATCCGGCGTGAGACAGCCAACCTGTTCACGGCGTTGTCGGTGCTGTCGGGAGCACCGATTGAGGCCATCGAGCAGGTTATGGCAGAGTCTGGTTACGAAGGCCCGGTTATGGCGTGCCGGGCATCGCGCTTGAACTGGCAGACCACGCTGGCGGTCCTCAACACTCGCGGCGCGAGGCTTTCACTAGGCGAGCGCGCACGAGCTCAGGTGCTGTTCGAAACGCTTCATCTCTCGACCAGCCAATGGTCCGTTCGTTGGGGAGAAATCTCCGCGGGCGCCCGCGGTCGCACTGCAAGTTCGGCAGGAAACCAATGAAATTCGACGGTCGCAAGGCGTCTCGAGTGCGCATGGACAACAGACAGCCCGTGAACCTGATGGGCTCCGACGGCACCTGGCGGCGAAGCTGCGTCTTGCTCGATATCTCGAACACCGGCGCCAAGATCGAAGTCGAAGGATCGCTCGATGTTCTCTCGGCCAAGGAGTTCTTCATGCTGCTGTCGTCGACGGGACTGGCCTATCGACGCTGCGAGCTGGTCTGGATCGATGGAACCACGGCTGGCGTCCACTTTATCCAGGCAAATGGCAAGAAGGCCCAAACGACAGCGAGCGACAGAGGCGTGCAAACCAACTTGAGCCGAGCAGTGTCATCGAAGTGAGCCAATAGCCTTGCACCACCGGCCATTCGGACCGGCACCCGACGAACGAAGGCACCAGTCATGCTCGTGCACGTATTGGCCGACACTTCCGAGAAGCTCTTCGGGCTCTGCTCGCTTTTTGGAAAGCAGTTCACCATTGCCGGCGAGCGGCTCGATGTAGAAGCAAAGCTTCCGCACGCTGCTGCTGCGGTCGTCGTCCGTGCCGACCTGCGGGCGGTCGAAAACATTGCCGCGCTGAAAAAGAGAGCTGCGCGGTTCGCCATAGCAACGAAGCGCATCTTCCTCGTCGAGCAAACCTCCCACTTTTGCATCTCGCAAGCTTATGCGCTGGGCGCAACGTTGGTGTTGCCTGGCAAGATCGAGGTGACTAAGCTCCTGGCCGCTTTGGCTGATCCAGGCCACGAAACTGGGTCGACGAGCGGCATCTCGCAGCCTGACAATGCGGTTGAGGCCGCAGCAACCGCCATTGCGTCGATGTTCACCTCGATCACCCTCGGGGAGCGGGTCGACGTCGCCGGTCCCAAAGAGGCCGGCCGCAAGATCACCAACCGAATTTCCGAGCATGGGCTATCCGAATGGCTGGCCACTGTGCGGCGCCATCACGAGGGAACGTTCCAGCACTGCCTGCTTGTGACCGGCGTCGCCGTCGATTTCGGCCTTAGTCTCGGTTTTCGTAAAAGTGACCTTGAACGGCTCTCCACCGCTGCCATGTTCCACGACATAGGAAAAGCGAGGGTGCCCTTGGCGATCCTGGACAAGCCAGGACGCCTCGACGACGACGAGCGAGCGTTGGTCGAAACCCACCCAGCGACGGGTTACGATGTGCTGAAGGGGCACGGGGACATCTCACCCGAAGTCCTCGATGCTGTGCGGCACCATCACGAATATCTCGATGGCAGCGGCTATCCTGACCGCCTCTGCGCCGAGAACATCACCGACATCGTTCGCATTCTCACCATTTCGGATATCTTTGCGGCGCTGATCGAACACCGGCCGTACAAGCCGACAATGCCGCGCGCGGCGGCATACGAGATTCTCTGCGGCATGACGGGAAAGCTGGAGAGGGCGCTAGTGGCCTCCTTCAAGCATGTTGCGCTTACGAGATAAATTCTGCTGAAACCTATGCAGGGATACTCCAACTCTCGACTCAAGGCGTGATCGGAGGCGGTCTCAATTCCGTGCACTTCGGCTTCTGATGCTGTTGTCTAATCGCTGCTGAGGCGTCAAGCATATAATTTCGTTCAGTGGACACTGCCGGGTGCATGGTTGTCTTCGCGGTCGGCATTAACCGCCGCATGATGGAGCTTCGCAGGACGAGCCTTCAATGTGGACGACGCACTTTGCTGAGTCAGCAGTGCAACAGCATCAGCGGAATGGCTCGGCTCACGTCCCGGCAGGGACACCTTGGGTGTTCGGGTTCTGAACGCGATCGGGGCTTATGCGGTGGCTCCGGCATTCGGATTGAAGAGTTCGCCAGTCTTAAGCATCGTGTGCATTATAACCGCCAGTTTGCGCGCCACGGCCACGGCAGCTCTTTTGAAGCCGATCCTCTCCCGGAGCTTCAGACCCCACGTGCGCAGAGTGCTGTCGGTTGAGCTGCGCGTCAGAATGACCGCAGCGGGGTTTCCCGCCGGGACGAATCCTTATGCCGCCCGTATCGTTCCGGCCGTTAGCACAAGGCAGGGCGTCGCCGAACGGACAACCATCCAACCCGTGAAGAGCGGGGCACGTCAATGCCTTTAAGACTCAACTTCCTTTGGAGGAGACTCAAGTTCTGTCGCAAGGCGCATTCATCCATTTGAAGTTATTACTGAATTGTCGTTCGCATAACATAGATTATGGAATATTTCGACGGATCCGCACGTTCGGATTTCAGATCTTCAAACCCAGATGTCGAAATCCCATGTGGACACGCACATTCCGCTATGGCGCCAACACATCAATACGGTTCAATCGCGACTCAGTGACGAATGAGATCAAACCGATGAACTTCAAAGCGGCAGCCGCGATCGGCGCATACGAGCCTACCTTACATTGTCCGAACTGCAATCACGAAATTCGACTGACGGAATCGCTTGCCGCGCCGCTGCTCGAGCAAACCCGCCTGCGCTTCCAGGAACAGCTCGCGGGAAAAGATGCTGAAGTCGCGCGCAAGACTGAGGCGCTCCGTCTGGAACGCGAACAGCTCACCAAGGACCGCGAGGCGGTCGAAGACCAGGTCGCGAAACGATTGACGGCCGAACGCGAGCGGATTGTCGCTTCTGAAGCCAAGAAGGCGCGCGAAGCCTCTGCCACGGAACTATCAGCGAAAATTAATGAGGCTGCCGAGCTCCGTCAGCTTCTGGAGGCGAATAGCGGCAAGCTTGCCGAAGCCCAGCAGGCTCAGGCTGAACTTATTCGCAAGCAGCGCGCGCTGGACGATGAGAAGCGTGAGTTGGACTTGACCATCGAAAAGCGCGTTCAGGCCTCCGTTGCAACGGTTCAGACCAAGGCCAGGCAGGAAGCCGACGACGCTGCCAGGCTTCGCGTTGCCGAAAAGGATCAAACGATCGAGTCGATGGCACGTACGATCGAGGAACTGAAGCGCAAGGCGGAGCAAGGTTCGCAACAGGCCCAAGGCGAAGTCCTCGAACTGGAACTCGAGGAGCTTTTGCGCAGCCGTTTCCCAACGGATATCATAGAACCGGTCGGCAAAGGCGAGCTTGGCGCCGACGTCATCCAGCAGGTCAACGGCGCCGTCGGGCAGCCGGCAGGCATAATCCTATGGGAGACGAAACGTACCAAATCGTGGAGCGACGGTTGGCTGGCGAAGCTCAGGGATGACCAACGGCGGTCGGGCGCCGACGTATCGCTCATCATCTCGCACGCGCTACCCAAACACATCGAACAATTCGATCTGATGGATGGCGTGTGGGTCGCTCATCCTCGGTGCGCCCTCCCCGTTGCGGTAGCGCTGCGTCAAGCGCTGCTCGACGTATGCGGCGCACGGCTCGTGCAACAAGGCCAGCAGACAAAGATGGAGCAGGTCTATGACTATCTGACCGGCACCAGATTCCGGCAACGTGTCGAAGCGGTCATCGAGAAATTTAATGACATGAGAGACGACCTGGACAAGGAACGCAAGTTTATGGGTCGCCAATGGGCTAAACGCGAAACACAGATTGTATCTGTGATAGATTCGACCGTCGGGATGGTCGGCGACCTCCAAGCGATAGCCGGCAAGTCAATGCCTGAAATTCCCAGTTTTGCGCCTCCCCTGCTAGAAGCCGGTGATCCGCCCGAACGCAAGGCGAGCTAGTTTTCACAAGACGATCGCCTCCCTTCCCTGCGCGTGACCAAGACGATGGGAACGGGCCTGTAGCTCAACGGTTAGAGCCGGCCGCTCATAACGGTCTGGTTGCAGGTTCGAGTCCTGCCGGGCCCACCAGCGTGATCAATCAATGTGCGTCCACTTTAAGAGCGACTCGATTGGACAATAAGAGCGACTCAATTCCGGACCGTAAGAACGACTCGATTTTGTAAGTGGCTGTTGGGCTTTCGAGAATCCGGGAACCCCAACATTAACGCCAAAAAGATTCGGCCGTGAGGTGAAAACCGCATACGGCAACGAATTCGGGGCCATCAGAACTGGCAGCCAGCACCAAGATGACTACCTTGTCTCAACGGTTGAAACCGCAGCCTGAAAGTTGCATTCGATTGGAGGCCGGTCATTGAGCATGGATGACAAGGAAGTTGCGGAAGACTATCGCCGGCAACGCCAGGCGGCGTCGGCAAGGATCACCGGCTACAAGGCCCGGACGCCGGCGGAGCAACTCGAGTGGATCGACGAAAACAAGGAAACGCTTCTCAAACTCATGAGAGGAGCGGAACCTCCAAAACCCGATCACGAGGATCACCTGGAAGCCTACAGGCAGGCGATCAAGAGCGCTTCGGCAGGCTCGGAATTCGATGACGTCAATCTCCGCGCGACGCTAGACCGCTTGATGGGAGAAATCGAAGACGCGTGCCTAGAACACGGAGTTTCGACCCACGCCGGTGTTGCCTATGGAAATGACGCGGCGCTGGATCTCGGAATCGGTCAACTCCCCGTCCTCGAAACCGAAGCCAGCATCATCGACGTAAGCGTCCACTTCCTATCGTTCATCAACCAAATATCGAGGCTGCTCGGACGTACCGTCCCCCATGATCGAGTGGGCGAAGACCATGTCCTGATAGTGCGGGACATAAATCTTGCCCGTAAAATGCTGGAGCGCGACATCGACCTCGCTCACGACTGGAGCGAAGCGCTGACGTCTTTTGCGGTCACCGGCGTGCAAGCGCAAAGCCCCACGGTGCCTCTGAACGATCCGCAAAATGTGATACGGACGCTTTTGCTTCGAGCGATCGAGGTATTCGCGCTCGGGCATGAATATGGCCATCACTCGATGAAACATGGTCGGGTAACGACGTCCGATGAATCTGCGACCGACCCGTTTCAAGACGAATTCGACGCCGATCTGTTCGGGCGCAATTGCTGCATCGTCATCTGTTCGAAGGAGGACGAAGAAAACTTCTACGCAGTGTCGGGGGCTGGTGCCGTCGTCATCCTCGGCGCGCTGGATCTTATCAGGCGCGTAAGAGCGGTGCTAGAAACAGGCCGAGACGAGCCCCCACCGAGATCCCATCATCCACCCTATCCGGAGCGTGTCTCCAATCTGGCCAAAGTGGACGGCAACCTGCACGCAGATAATCGACAGCAAGCTGCAGACTGTCGCCAATTCTTCTTCGATCTCATCGAAGTTGTCTGGGAACGTATTAAGCCGATCATCATCGACTATCGCGCATCCGGCATCCGTCCGAAGCCAGATACTGACGAAGCAACCGGATGGCTTCCGTCACGCTAAAGATCGGCCAGACGCGTCAGCGTCTGGTCGATCAACCGGTCGTCGGTCTCGGTCTGCGCACGCTGCACGTCGCAGTCCAACTGATAGACCAAGTCCGCCAAATCGTGGTCGTTCAGTGAAGGGACCAGATTGAGCTGCTGCCGATTTGATGGACACCCGATTAAGCTAATCCCACCTTGCGCTCGAACTCAACTGGACTGACGTACCCGATCGTGGAATGACGGCGGATGCTGTTGTACAACGACGTTTGAGAACGCCCACAGGACCGTTCTTCGCGAGGTTCTTTATCGGCATCATCCTTGGTTTGGGCGCCGAGTTTGCGTTCATGGGGCCATCGACAAGGCCGACGATGTCGTTTTTCGCTGCACCCTGGACGGATCGCAAGCAGACCGATGGCTGGAAGTTCCAGCATGGATGTTCGACCGGACGGCATGCCCTGACGCCGGGTTTCTGACAGCTCAGCCGCTTGTTAGGATCGATGCACTTGCGGCGCTTTCTGCGCTTCTCGAGTAAGCGTCGTTCTCACGCCACGGCTTTGAGGGATTGCGCGCGATAGGCCCAGGGAAGCAGCTGATCGATTTCGCTGTTTGG
>NZ_JADPJF010000079.1:0-4971 GCF_023073295.1 Bradyrhizobium sp. 23
TATCGTTCATCAGGCCCGCTCCCCATGATTGAGGCTCGGCGCCGGACCATCCGGCGCAACCCTCGATAGGAGCTTGCAGGGCGGACCGCCCGTCACCTCAGACGGCGAACATCGGGTCTAGAGCCCTTTGCTCGAAGGCTTACCGCCTTCGACCTCTGGCAATCGGCTGATGCCGTGGCGGTGGAGGCGGCGATGCAGGGATGATCGTGTCAGATGCAAGATCATCTTGGCTGTAGCGCATGGAGGCAATCGTTGAGTGGCCGCCGCGCACATCCCCGGAAAGCGACGATGATCGCCTCCTCCTCGAAAGGACAGTCCACTTCGCTTTCATTGGCGCAGTCGGAAGATCAGCGACGGTGTCACGCTGCTTCCACTTCGCGGCAGCCTCCCGGTTGATCCCGTATCGCCTGGCGAGACTCTCGGACTGTCTTGACTGTTGTGTATTGCTCGACGGACCGCTTCCGTCGTTGGCTCGGCCAAGTAAAAAGTTGTCCCATAGGCATCCTTCGAATCGTCCGATTAGATCGCACCGTCAACGATTGAGACTAGACAGTGAACGCGGCCGCCGGGATGAGGCGGTCACGGGGGACTCCGGATCTTTTGAGCAGATACTTTCTGGCCGACCTCTCGGCGTTCGTTGGACGTTGCGATGCATATAGAAGCTGAAGCGGCGGTTATCGTTGATACGACGGATGGAGACGCAGGATTTCTGCGCTGTCCGCCGATATTTTGAGAACATTCGGCCTTGGACTGGCGCTACGCCTCACTTGCGCATGAAGCCGCATCCGAACGATTTTGGCCAGGATTGCTCACCGTGAATTTGTCTTGTGAGAGTGGTGCACATAAGGACCGATCGGGCGAGTGGAGACCCAACGGATGCAATTGAGCGAATACGTCAATCACGACGCTAGCGGTTTGGCATCGCTTGTGAGATCAGGCGAAGTGACGCCCCTGGAATTAACGCAGCTCGCCCGCGCCGCGTTCGATCAGGTCAATCCTCGTGTCAACGCCGTCATCGAATTTTATGATGATGCTGAAGGCGTTGCGGGCGCAGACGACGGGTTGTTTCAGGGGGTACCTTTCCTTCGTAAGGACATTGGAGCGAGCGAGGCCGGCCGCTTGCAAGAAGCGGGAAGCCGTCTCTTCAAGGGTTATCGCCCGAACGCTGACAGCTTCTACTTCCAGCGGGCCCAGCGCGCGGGTCTACGGACACTCGGAAGGACAACAACTCCGGAGCTCGGCACTGCTGGCTTTACCGAATCCATTCTCAACGGCATTACCCGCAATCCATGGAATCTCGACCTCTCCGCGGGTGGCTCTTCTGGAGGAGCCGCGGCTGCGGTAGCCGCCGGTATCACTCCAGTAGCGCACGCAAGTGACACCGGGGGGTCAATTCGCATTCCCGCATCCTGGTGTGGTCTTATTGGCCTGAACCCTTCCCGCGGACGTATTTCCGGCGGGCCGACTAGTCAGGATGCGTCGTTTGGCCTGAGCCGCACGTTTGTCGAATGCCGGACTGTGCGTGACATGGCCGCCGCCCTTGATGTGTTTTCCGGGCCTCATCCCGGCGATCCATTCATTGTTGTGCAGCCGAAGCGACCATATGTTGAGGAGCTTTTGCAGCCCACGCAGCCCCTTCTCATCGGAGTTGCACGGACCAAGTGGGGTACAGTCGATCTTGATCCTGAAATCCTGAGGGCTGTCGATTCGACAGCTGCACTCCTGGAGGAAATGGGGCACGCAATAACGGAAATCGAAGCGCCATTCGAACCGGCCGAGCGCCTGAAGATAGCCCTCAGCCGCCTGAACCTCGCCGCGGCCGAGCTCGACCTTGCCGCAGAACGCATGGGCCGCAGACTGGGACCGGACACCCTGGAGCCGATCAATCTGAAGCTTTATGAATATGGACGAAATGCATCATTTCGTCCTGGCGAGTTACATGAGGCTTTGCGGGTCATGCGATTCCGCACTGGGGAAGCTATTTGTAACTTTGACATTTTGCTGACGCCCACGATGCCGACCGTGGCGCTGCCGCATGGCGGACCAGCCTCTACGACCAACGCAACGCTTACTGCAGAGGAATTCATCAAAGCGGACCACGCACTTTATCAATACGTTGGAATATTCAACCTCACCGGACAACCTTCGGTATCGCTGCCACTGGCACAGAGTCAGAGCGGAATGCCGATCGGTCTGCAGATTGTCGGTCGGTTTGGCGACGAGGCTACGCTGGTGCGTGTTGCGCGTGACTTGGAGGAAGCGCGACCTTGGCGCCAACGGCGGCCGGCCGTTCACGCAGGAGGGTAGCGCTCGCAAGCACATCCCGTGGCTGGGACGACACCAGCAACAATTCGTATTCTGAGCCAGTGCGATACTGTCAGCCATCGCAAACTGCGTTGGGCGAGGGGGCGGTTGTCTCGGAATAGCAGAGCCGTGAGACGGCAGAGACATCCGACCTGAGAAGTCCGGCTCGGGTTGAAATGCCAAATTGCGATCGAATCAGCTGTTGTCGAGAAGGATTCAGCTCACATTGGGCGAGAGTTTGTGATGCAAGACAGGTGAGTCTGACCGCCCTCGGGTCATCAGGCTCGCCACTATGTCCGAAAATAGCCGGTCTCGTCTGGCGATCGGCGCCCAGGCCCTTGGGGCGGGGCCGAGCTGAAAGATCCGGGTCTGCTCTTGCTAGCGGACGGGCGCGGCCAGGCCATATCCACTCATCAATGCTTTGGCATTACTGACGGCATCATAAACCGGCAAACCCGTTTGCTCGCGCACCTCCTTCGTCACTACCGGAAATCCAGCACATTCAAATAGAAGGGCATCGATGTCATCATCACGTTTGCGCAAGAGCGCGACGGCGGCCAGGACATCCCGAGTTAACTGCGAGCTTGTGTAGTTCTCCTTCCTCTCTGCATCATCACGGTTGCTGCCGGACTTCGACATGACTGCCTTCCATGTCTCCGAGTTCTCGATTCCAGCAATTGCTATGCGATTATGAAGCTTAAGGCCGACCAACTTCAGCAGATCCGGCGTCAATGGTCTGGAGTCAAAGCTCAGGATACCAATACGCCCCTTGATGGTGGCCGCGAGATACGGCAGGAGCAGCAGGGACGACATCGAAACTGGCACCGACAGAGCCCGCCTCATCGCCCGCTGATACTTAATTGTAAATCCGCAATTGCTCGTGATGCCAACTGCGCCGTCACGCACCATGTCCCGGGCAGCGCTTATGAATGCCGCTTCCATTATTTCGTCCTCTCCGCCGAAGACGACATTCTTGACCCAGGCGCCTGGAACGCGTCGGCAAATAGTTGGGAACGGAAAGGTAGTGGGATGGTACAGCGAACCGGGCTGGTCATTGGCGGGGTCCTGCAACATCAATATACCGAGTTCACCACGCGTCACGTCACATTCGCCTTGTTGCAGTTCCATCTTTTGGTTATTTTATCGAGATCCAACTCGCAATTCCCTCAGATTACGCGATTGGGTTGCAGAAAACCTGCACGAAGTGTGGTGGTTTGATGCTTTCCTTCACGCAATCGCTCATCAAACGAGCCGGTAGTTCGTTACATCATCGGCACCAGCCGACGGAGTGGTTCATGATCTTGGATGCTTTCCTACCCGTCCATGCGCGCTGGTGAGGTTCAGAGGCGCGAAAGCGGATTGATTCGATGTCGTCATGAGCCGGCGATCGTCACGGGGACTTCCAAGCTCATACGCAGGTATGAAACAAGACCCTTTTGGAAGGGCTACGCAGCGGTTCACGAACGCTGGTTGTGCGCGGCTTGTGGATCCGCAGCGGCCCAATCTCCCGCGGTAACTGGTCGATTGGGCTTAGTTTCAGTCTCGTTTGCAATCGGGAACGAATGTGATGGCGTCACGAAGCTCCCATTGACGCCTGCGAACGCGGCGCCGTTGTTGGTCGCGAGTGACGCTGAAGCTTTGGAAGCCTCGCACC
The DNA here is from genome assembly GCF_023073295.1 of Bradyrhizobium sp. 23. NCBI lineage: Bacteria > Pseudomonadati > Pseudomonadota > Alphaproteobacteria > Hyphomicrobiales > Nitrobacteraceae > Bradyrhizobium > Bradyrhizobium sp. 23. The sequence continues at coordinate 3,959 of NZ_JADPJF010000079.1, forward strand.
GAGACGTCATGCCCGTTTCCTCTCAGGTACATCCCACCGAAAGGCAATCCACACCTCAGTCGCAGCTCGGGAGACCCCGGCAGCAACGGGTGCATTCCCAGCTTGGTACCTTGCCCGAGAAGCAGAATTGCACCAATATGAGCCCCTCTGTGGCAGCAATTCCGCACGTGGGTGTCGCCACACGAGTTACTAAGCTTATCGCCGCGAAAGCGCCCCCTCTCCTCGTGCTCCATAATTCGTTCGACCACCCTATACCCTGCGGTTGGATCAACAAGCTGCTGATTCCGCTCGATGTCGCCCACCATTCCGGAATGATCTCGCCCACCGTTCCGATTTGATGTCGCCCACCATTCCGGGATGATGTCGCCCGGGGTGACGAGGCCTCTTCTGGCTCCGATACGGTCCCGCTTTCGGCTTAGCGAAGGGGACCTGGATGCCGACGGAGAGGCTTGCGATGCGCCATGTGCGCGATGTGATCAGATTGAAATCGGCGGGGATGTCGACCTGCGAGATTGCGCGGCGGGTGGGGACGGCCCCGTCGACGGTACGGTTGACGATCCACTGGCTGGGCTGAGCTGGCCCTTGTCCGACGACATCACCGACACGGAGCTGGAGGCTCGGCTGTTCGCCAGCGCGGGAGCCGGCCTCGGCACCCGGCGAGGCCATCGCCGGCAGGCTGAACCGGACTGGGCAGCGGTGCATCGCGAACTCCGGCGCAAGCACGGGACGCTGGCGATCCTGTGGGAGGAGTACATCGCCGGCGAGCCCGGCGGGTATCGCTATTCGCGGTTCTGCGAGCTGTACCGCGCCTGGGAAGGCCGCCTGTCGGTGACGATGCGCCAATCGCACGCGGCCGGCGACAAGCTGTTCGTCGACTATGCCGGCGACGGCGTGCCGGTGGCGATCGACCGGCGCAGTCGTCGCGGTGCTCGGCGCATCGAGCTTCACCTATGCGCAGGCGACCTGGACGCAGGGGCTCGCGGACTGGATCGGCGGTCACGTCGGCGCCTTCG
>NZ_JADPJF010000079.1:5050-18962 GCF_023073295.1 Bradyrhizobium sp. 23
CGATCGGCGGCGTGCCGGCGCTGCTGGTGCCGGACAACACCAAGGTCGCGGTGATCAAGGCCTGCCTCTACAATCCGCGGATCAACCGCAGCTACGCCGACATGGCGGCGCATTACGGCACCGCCATTCTGCCGGCCAGGCCGCGAAGGCCACGGGACAAGGCGAAGGTCGAGCAGGCGGTCCTGATGGTCCAGCGCTGGCTGCTCGGGCGGCTGCGCCACCGCACCTTCTACAACCTCGCCGAGGTCAACGCAGCGATTGCCGAGTTGCTGACCAGGCTCAACGAGGAGCGGCCAATCCGGCGGCTCGGCGTGACCCGGCGCAAGCTGTTGGAGGAGATCGACCGGCCGGCGCTAAAGACCTTGCCGGAGAGCCCTTACGTGTTCGCCGAGTGGCGGATCTGCCGGGTCAGCATCGACTATCACGTCGAGGTCGAGGCGCATTACTACAGCGTCCCGCATCGCTTCGTCCGCGGCGAGGTCGAGGTGCGCTTCACCGCCCGCACCGTCGGGATCTTCTACAAGGGCGAGCGGATCGCCGCGCATCAGCGCATGAGCGGCAACCACAAGCACACCACCGTCCCGGAGGACATGGCGTCCAGTCATCGGCGCTACGCCGGCTGGACCATCGAGCGCATCCGCAAGGAGGCCGCCGCGATCGGGTCGGCCACCGCCGCGCTGTGCAACCTGATCCTCGATGAACGCACGCATCCCGAGCAAGGCTTCCGCGCCTGTGTCGGCATCATCCGGCTTGCCCGATCCTTTGGGCACGAGCGGCTCGATGCCGCCGCCATGCGGGCGATTGACATCGGGGCCCGCACCTACGGCTCGGTCAAAATCAGTCCTCGCCAACAATCTCGATCGGCGTCCTTCAACCAAGCGCCCCGCGGACGACGCGCCGATCCTCCATCCTAGCATCCGCGGGCCGCGCTACTACAATTAGGAGATCACGCCTTGCTTACCCATCCGACCCTCGATCAACTCCACGCGCTCGGCCTTCACGGCATGGCCAAGGCCTTCACCGACATCGAAGCCGGCGGCGAGGCCGCCAGCCTCGGCCACGCCGAATGGCTTGCGCTCCTGCTCGAACGTGAAGCGTCGCTGCGACGCGACAAGCGACTGTCGAAGCGGCTTCAATATGCCAAGCTGCGCCAGCAGGCCTGCGTCGAGGACATCGACTATCGCACTCCGCGTGGCCTCGACCGCAGCCTCCTGACGATGCTGGTCGAAGGCCAATGGATCGCCGACCACGCCAATCTTTTGATCTGTGGCCCGTCCGGCGTCGGCAAGAGTTGGCTCGCCTCGGCGCTCGGCAACAAAGCCTGCCGCGACAATCGCTCCGTGCTCTATCAGCGCATCCCGCGACTGTTCAGCGATCTGGCCTTGGCGCGCGGTGACGGCCGCCACCCCCGCCTGCTGCGCGCGCTCGGCCGCGTCGATCTGCTCATCCTCGACGACTGGGGCCTCGAGCCGCTCGACGCCGCGGCCCGCCACGACCTCCTGGAGATCCTCGATGACCGCTGCGGCCACCGCTCCACCATCGTCACCAGCCAGCTTCCCGTCGATCAATGGCACGCGCTGATCGGCGGCCCCACCTACGCCGACGCCGTCCTCGACCGCCTGGTCCATAACGCCCACCGGATGATCTCAACGGCGAGAGCCTGCGGCGAACTCGTAAGCCCGGCCGGAAGGCCTGAGCCCGTGGCGCTGTGGACATGCCGCTACGCTTGGACAACGCGAAAAGCGTTGCCCACATGCCCACAGCAGAGCAGCAGCAGACGAAGAAGGACTTCAAGCCGCGATTCAAGGTTGACCCCGCGGCTTCACCGATGCCAGAAACCAGACAGCCAGAACGCCTCGCGCCCCGGGGCGACATCAAATCGGAATGGTGGGCGAGATCATCGGAATCGGCAAACAAGCAGCTCGAGCACAGAGTCGTCAAAGCGATAGAGAGAAGTGATGCCCCCTTGGCTCAATATCGCGCCTGAAGAGGCAAGTCTGACCTATCGGTTCATCTCCATAAAGAAACAAGCTGCGTTCACGACAGGGAGAGACGTGCACGAGCCCTTTGAGGGCCGACCAAGGGCCCATCATGAAATCCTCGTGATTGAGGGAAACGAAAAGAAATTCGGCGGGCGAAGCATTCAAATCGACGAAACCCAGCTCTCAGCGACGGTTATTGTGAATTGAAGCTCAACTCTCCCGTCCCAAATGGCTTCGCTGAGTAGAAGCGGCCCGACGATACGTTACTCTCGACACTGTGCCATGCCGGAAACTTCAGATCCCGCAGAGCGTTCTTGGCAAGAGTGGCCAATTGCAGGTTTGCTGACCGAGATCGAGATACCTAGCGAGCCGGTGAACCAGATTCCCTCTACTTCGAACAAGAGCGTTTCCATCTTCGGGCGATCATCGTATCAGCGCCGCGCGCAAGCGGTCGAGGCCGACGGTACTCTGACGGCCGCGACGCGCCTTCTACCTCAGTACTTCTTTCTCGCTCCAGTTTACGGAAGGTGCATACCGGCTTCGGGTCGGGTTGCTTCGGAATTGCTAGCCCTTTCCTCGCGTACTCCGTAAGCGTGCGGAAAGCACAGATTGGGTCAAGGTTGGAAGGTCGCTCCGGGGCGAGGGGAGACCTAATACAACGGGAGCGCGTGATTGCTGATCGTTCCGACCTTTGCTGCCTAGCGGCCCACCCAACTTTGCCAGCTCATTTTCGGGTTCGGCTCACTACGATATCAACAGAGGAGTTTTTCGATGTCTCGAAGAGTAATCGTCACGTGCGCAGTAACTGGTGGAAGCTCCGCAGTCCTTGCGAAGCATCCCGACGTTCCCAAGACACCCTCACAGATAGCAGAGGCCGCTCTGGAAGCGGCGCGGGCGGGAGCCGCAATCGTCCACATCCACGTTCGCGATCCAGAAACCGGCGCCCCATCGAACCGACTCGACCTCTACGAACAGGTTGTCAAGAAGATTCGCGACGCGGCCACTGACGTCGTCATCAATCTAACTTGCGGCATGGACGGGAGCCTCTCACTCGATTCGCTTGATCCAATAATTATCAGCGAAACGTCTACACTAAAGCCGCCTATGGGACGCTGCATTCAGGCGATCAAACTTCAGCCTGAGCTTGCTACCCTTGACTGTGGCACCTTGAGCTCCGGGGAGAGCATTTTTGTTGCCCGCCTATCAGATCTAAGAGAGATGGCGATCCTTATGCGAGATGCCGGCGTCAAGCCTGAGCTCGAATGCTTCGAGCTTGGACACATTGAAATCGCCAAGAAACTCATAGCGGACGGCAAAATTGATAATCCCTCACTGTTTCAATTCTGCCTCAGCACTGGATATGGCGCCCCCGCTGTGCCGATTGTCATGCAGGCCATGAGAGATATTTTGCCCCCACGGGCCGTTTGGGGCGGCTTCGGTTGTAGTGCTGACCAGATGCCTGCAGTCGCGCAGCTCGTGGGATTGGGCGGGCATGTGCGGGTTGGCTTAGAGGATAATATCTATCTTCGGCGTGGTGTGCTCGCGTCCAACGCTCAGCTCGTCGACAATGCGGTTGGAATCATCGAGCGTATGGGCGCAACCGTCGCCACACCGGCGGAGGCCCGACAAATTCTCGGCGTGGTGAAGCGCGGATAGCAGTTTGATACCTGACGACGATAACGACCTGGTCATGGAGATCCTTGACCGGGCGGGGCGACACGGAATGATGGTCCCGGTTGCCTTCGCTCCGGGCTACAGGAGGCCCCCTCTAAGAACTTGCATGCGAGGCGGTTCGAGGTGGAACGCCGTGTGTTAGAGCCATGCTTCAAGCGGGGAGAACCGGGAGCGTCTTTAGACGGCTTACGTTCCCCTGCTTTTCCCTCTCTTGGGGTCTCCACCTATCTGAGCTCACCAGCCGAGTTCCTCGGCCCAGCGGTCGCACAAGCCCCCGACAGGGACTTTGCAAACCTATCGCGGCCGCTGCGCGGATCGACGCTTCTGGATACCGACCGTGCTCAGATCCGAAGCCGGATAAGGCCTTGCTGGACCACCGAGGCGACGAGGCGGCCATCCCTGGTAAAGAACCGCCCGTGTGTGAGGCCGCGGGCGCTACTCGCTGTCGGGCTGTCCATGGCGCAGAGGAGCCAATCGTCCATTCGGAAGGAACGATGGAACCATATTGCGTGGTCCAGGCTGGTGGATTGCATACCCGGTGTGGCCGAGGTCAGTGCATGCGGCCGCATAGCGGTCGTCAGCAGGTTCAAATCTGACACGAAAGCCAGCAGGACGCGGTGCAGAGCGGGACAGTGCGGTAGCGTGCCGAACGCCCTGTACCAGACGCTGCGCACCGGCGGCTTTGCAACGGGGTGCAGCATATCGACGGGATCAACCGGGCGGATGTCGATCGCATGTTCGAACGACATCTGGTCGCGAGCCACATCCGGCATTCTGTCCATGTATTTGCGCGCCATCTGAGTCTGAGACAGAAGGCCGTCAGGGCCAGGTATTTGCGGCATGGGCTCCTGGTGCTCGAAGCCGGACTCCTCCCGCTGAAAAGAGGCCGTCAATGTGAAGACAGTACGGCCCTCCTGGATCGAATCCACACGCCGTGTGGCAAAACTTTTGCCATCGCGGATGCGCTCGACTCGGTAAGTGATCGGCTTTCGTTCGTCGCCCGCCTGCAGAAAATGCCCGTGCACAGAATGAGCCGCCTGGTCCTCGGGAACCGTCTGACCGGCGGCAGCCAGCGCCTGCGCGACAAGCTGTCCACCAAACACGTAGCCCCACTTCAAATCGAGGCTTCGGCCGCGGAACAAGTCTGGCTCGATGCGTTCGGGCTCGAGGATGCTAATCACCTCCTTCAATGAAGGAGCCTCATCAGGATCACACTGCGAGAACATGCTTCACGCAACCTTCTAAGATGAGAGACAACTAGGGAAGATCGACAAACAGATGTGATGCTCCGAACTCTTGCAGTCTGCGCGCGAGAATGCCAGCGGAGTTTCTGCCTCGATCTTCATGTGCTCTGGACGAGTTCTCCCAATCATCTTGTTCAACGTCCAGGGCTGGTCGTCCAGCGACCAAATCGGTCGGTTGCACGCGTCGAAGATTTTTGCGGTAGTCGCTTCACGACGGCAAATACTCGTCGCTCCAAGATTCGCTAATTTCCTGGGCTGTAAGCATGTTGCCCGTTTCCTGTTCCGTGTACTCGAGCTCAGCCAAGACTGACCGGGAATTCGCTCCCGGCTTCGGCGCAGCCGTTGGCGCTCTGATTACGGCCCGCGCGAAGCGTAGCGCGCACCGTCCAATGAGTTCGACCCGGTGGCCGCTAGGGTGGTGATCGTCTCGCTGGAAAACGAGAGTCGTATCGGCGCTTCCGCTCCCGCCATCCCTTTCGGCCATGTAGCGTTCGCGTACACGCTCGACATTCTCCAGCTTCTGCGCTGCGACACCAATTGCTCGTACATGTGCGCAGACGGCCTCGACACTCTTGCTCGCAAATGCTCGTTCCAAGGTCTGCTCGAGATGCAAATCCTCAGCCGTAATATCGATCCCCAGCTCACTGGTGATAGCCGGAAGCTCGTTTGGCTTGCACGCTACGAAGAGCCAGCCGTCCGCTGTCTCGTAGCAGCGGTAGAACGGATCGGTCCCGCGTGCATCGGGTCCGCTTGGCTCATTGAACGGCGGACGATTGGGATGGTCGTACATGAACGGGAGTTGAATTAACTGCGCTGTAGCAACTAGCGACGCCCGCGCGAGGTGTGTATTCACACCGCGCTGACGAGCATAGAGGGCGATGGCGGTCGCGAGGGCGCCCGCGTAACCGGTCAAGACGTCGATTGTCCCGACGTCCGTGTGGTCCTCAGGCGTCTGCAGCCCACCGCCATACCTCGCCATCACGCCGGTCACGGATTGTGCAATCTCGTCAAAGCCAATCCGGTTGCGCCATGGACCACCGGTCGGACCTCCCAGCGCATCTATTTGGCAGAGTATGGCGTGGCGCTGCAGAGTGCCGGCGATCGTGGGGCCGGCGAGTACGTTGGTCAGGTCGAGTATCGTGATGCCATCTCGGCAGCCCCGGGCGGCCGAGGCGTCGCTGCCCATTGAGGCAGGCCCGCGCAGGTCGGGCTCTGCCTCGCGCAGCTCTTCTAAAATCCGTTCTCGATCGGCATTAAGGGCGGGCGCCGGACGCACCAGAGGGCGGGGAGTAGCAATGTCTCCTAGCCACGCCACATTGGCGGGCTGGCGCATGAGGCCGTAACGCCGATCTTCGACATCGATGAGAAGTCCGGCCTCGAGTGGTTGGACTTCCTTAAGCCATTCTTGGGTGTTCCGAACAGTCGCGCCCGGCACCTTCTTTTCTCCGAAGAATGCTTCCCAGTGGCTGCTCGGCTCGCGCTCGAACACTGCCGCAATTCGCTTCGTCAGTATTTTATTCCATTGCGTCGACAGTACATCGCCAAGCGTGCAGTCCGCGCCCGAAGCCCACGAGCAGGTAGGTAGCCAAGGGTCAAACGTGGGGAGCCCATCGGCCGTGACCTCTTCGAGAAGGCCAAGAAGCGCCAGCGCGCGCCTAGGATGATTTATATGTGAGTTCGACGCGAGATAGAAATGACGACCGTCCGCACATCGATAACGCCGGTAGAGAGCACCAAGGTACGACTGAACTTCGTCATAGTTAACATTTAGCGGCTCGCCGGCCTGCTGGCGGCGCGCGATCTCGCGTTCCCGCAACCCCAAATACCGTGACGGGAGGCCTTCAAGGCGCATTGAGCGGAAAGCAAGGCCCTCAGCCAGCGCTGCCGCGAGCGGCACCTCGACCAGGTCACCCCGGCCACTCGCAAGGCGCGAATAGAGTGCAAGCACAACGGCCATCGCACCAGGCACAGCGCCATAAGTTGACGCAAGCGGCAATGGTGAGAACGACGCTTTCTTGCCCATCAGCACGCGAGTCAGCGACATGTCGGTGAACTGCCCGATTGCTGCGCTGATGATTCCCTCCCATGCGGGAACGGTGCGAACCTCTGCGTCACCGCTCGCGAAGCCCGGCAAGGACAGGTACACTAGCCGCGGGAAAGCCGCCATTAGATCGCGCCCGCCGAGACCAAAGCGCTCCATGACCCCCGGACGGAAGTTCTCGATCACAACGTCCGCCGTCGCAATGAGCCGCCGAGCGATCTCCACTTCTCCGGGAAGGTTCAGATCGAGTGCGATGCTCCGCTTATTACGGTTGAGAAGGTTGGTCGCTGGGTGGTGCCACGACGGGCCCGCGGGCGGATCAACGCGAACAACCTCGGCACCAAGATCCGCCAGGATCATCGCAGCTAGCGGGCCAGCGATGTATTGCCCAAAGTCGATAACCCGCACACCCGCCAGCGGCGTGCTGTCCGATGGTTTTGTCGTGTCCACCTTATTCCCCTTCGTCGTAGCGGCGGCGCATCTTGTCTTAAGTGACAGTACCTAGACGCCAAAATCGAAATGCATCAATTTGGATTCTTCCAAAGCAGAAACCCTGCGTCCAGTCGCTCTAACGTGGAGTGTTCCTCCATACGCACCAGAAGGGTTCGACCGGACGCGACAATGCGATGTTTGTAACAGGTGTGCTTCGGATCGTACGGAGGGGCTCTCCTTGCGTGATCGGAGGCGCTCGGAATGGAACAGCGGCTTGTGGCGTCTCAGAGATGGAGCATCAACTGCGTTGCGACGGACGTTCAAGCCGATGTCCGATGATCCAGACTTCGAATATCTGATCGTCAATTCCACCATATCTCGCATCAGCACGCCTTAGCAAAAAAAGATCAACTCATTGGGCCGCTCGCGTGGCGGCCTGAGCACCAAGATACATATGACGTTCGCGTCTGGGATGCTCCGTTCGGTTCACGCTCACCTCAGGCCAGAAGGGCGATCCAGCAATCCGCCGCATTGATCGAGGACCTGCCGCCGAGGTCGTCGTCGCCCGCACAGCTTATGATGCCGATCATTTGCGCAGAGGCATCGCCGCCAAGTAAGGCGTTCGCCGTCATTCCCGACGACCCGGCACGCGGCTCAAAATATCCGCTCCACAAACATACCTATGCCTAACGCCATCTCGTAGAATGCAGCCTCAGCTCAAGTATTCGGCCGCGTCGCAATCTGCTTCGAAAAGACCGTCCGAAATTCCCGAGCCGTCAGCAATCGAACGTTTGCGGAGGCCCTGCGCCCGATTTACCTCGCTGAGCAGCGTTCGATCTGTTTTCACTGAGGCCGCCGCTTGAGGCTTGGAATATCAGATTCACTGCCGCTTTTGGCGATGGTGTTCGAAGCGGCTGCGAAGCAACCGCGCCGCGCCCAGGACCAAAACCGTCAGAACAATTGTGAGCGTCGCTACCGCCGCTATCGTGGGGTCGATCTCAAACCGCAAGTTATCATACATGCGGCGTGGTAATGTCACCGCCCCGGATCCGGACAGAAACAGAGCAACGATCAACTCGTCGAATGATGTGATGAACGCGAACAGCGCACCGACAGCCACACCAGGCAAGATCAGCGGCAATGTGACTTGCCTCAATGCTCCGGCGGGCGTGGCGCCAAGGCTCAGGGCTGCTTGCTCGAGCCTGGGATCCACGCTGGCTAGGCTAGCGCTCACACTGGTCACGACGAACGGCCCGGCAAGGCAGGTGTGCGCGAGCACGATGGCCATCGGAGAGCCAATCAGACCGAATCGCGAATAGGCGTAGTAAATGCCTATCGCCACTACGATGCCTGGCACGATCATCGGCGAAAGAATCAGGCCTGTGGCCATTGCGCGCAGCGCGTTTGGCAGGCGCGCCACGCCGATCGCAGCGAGCGTTCCCAAAGTGGTTGAAAGCGTGACAACGGCCACTGCTACCCAGAGGCTGAGCCAAGTCGATTGCAGCCAATCTGCGTTGCCGAAGTAGCTCTCATACCATCTCAAACCATATGCCGGCGGCGGGAATGTCAGATATGCCGCCGTGGAGAAAGAGACCACGAACACCAGGACGATTGGCAGCGCCAGAAAGAGCAGGATTAGGGCAACAAATGCCGGAAGGAGGAGGCGGGCGGTAATCATCACTTGCTCATTTTGAATGCGCTGCCCACGCCGGGTACGAACTGACCGATGCCGATGAGTGCGAGAGCCGTCCCTAGTAGCACAACGGAAAGTGTCGCCGCGTAGCTCCAGTTCAACTGTTCAACCTGTTGCTCGATCAGGATTGACAGCGTGATGTCGCCCGAGCTTCCCACCATCGCAGGCGTTATATATGCGCCGAGCGCCGAGACGAAGACCAGCAGCACGCCTGCGGCCACGCCCGGCATGGACAATGGTAGCGTGACCTGTCGGAAGGTGGCCAATGGCGTGGCGCCAAGGCCCGAAGAGGCGCGTTCCAGCGAACGATCGATCTGCCGCAGCGTATTCGCGATCGGGAGGATCATGTAGGGCAGTAGGATATGGATCAGCGCCAGGTCGGTTGCCATCGTCGTGTTGAGGAGCCTGATCGGGTTCTCGAGCAGACCGAGCGCGAGTAGCGCCTCATTGATGATTCCATGACGGCCAAGAAGCACCATCCATGCGTAACTGCGTACCAGCACTGAAGTCCAGAACGGCATGAGGATGACGATCAGGATAAGGGGGGCGGAGGAACGAGCGCGAGTGAGTGCGAGCGCGACGGGATAGCCCAAGATAAGGCACCCAAGCGTGACAACGAGCGAGGTGCTGATGGTGCCCCAGAACACTTTGAGAAACACGGCGTCGTCAGGGAGGGCCGCGTAGCGGTCGAACGACCAGCTTGGCTCGTTTAGACTGCCCAGCAGCATGGCCACGACCGGCATCGCGTAGAACACCAGCATATAGACCAGCAGCGGCCCCGCGAGCAACCAAGGGACTATCCACGGGATCACGAGATTCCAGCCCAGCCATCCCGCCCGCCTAGCGCGCGGGGACGAACGCGGTGTGATGATGAGGTCAGACATGGCGTTAGACGAGGATTGTATCAGCAACGGGCCACGCAATTTCGGCGCGTTCACCGACCGCCCGGAGGCGGACAGTCGCACTCGAGGCTTCCTTGAGTACCATCGATGCTCCGCCGTCGGACTTAAGCAGATAGCGGCAGCGCTCACCCGCAAATACTGCTTCGGCCACAGTGACGTTCATGCGATTGAGAGGCCGTGCGGCTTCAGCATGCTGGTCGGAAAACCGCAGGCGCTCGGGCCGTGTCGTCACAGTCACTTCGGTGCCTATTGCAAACCGCTGTGAAGTGACAGCTCGCACAAGTACGCCCTGGCACTTGGTCACGACAGTATCGCCTTCCACACCGCACACGACCGCCGGAAGGAAGTTGGACTGGCCGATGAAGCCCGCTACGAAGCGGTCACAGGGCCGATCGTAGAGATCCTCGGGCTGCCCGATCTGTGCAACGCCTCCATGGTTCATCACAGCGATGCGATCCGACATCGTGAGTGCTTCGTCCTGGTCATGGGTGACCAGCACGAACGTGATCCCGAGCTCGGCGTGCAAACGCCTCATCTCGATTTGCAGGTCTTCGCGAAGCTGCTTGTCGAGGGCGCCAAGCGGCTCGTCTAATAGGAGCAGCCGCGGCTTGAAAACGATGGCGCGCGCCACCGCGATACGCTGCTGCTGGCCGCCGGAGAGTTGGCGTGGATAGCGCCCGCCGTAGCCCGGCAACTGCATCAATTCAAGCACCTCACCCACCAATCTCGTCCGCTCCGCCTTCGGCACCCCGCGCTGCTTCAGTGGAAATCCGATATTTTCTTCGACGGTCAGGTGTGGAAACAGCGCGTAGTTTTGGAATACCATCCCGATGTTGCGACGATACGGCGGTTTGGCGACTACCGATGCTCCGTCAATGGCGATGTCGCCACTGCTGGGAGTCTCGAAGCCCGCAATCATCATCAGTGTAGTGGTTTTGCCGGACCCGCTGGGGCCCAAGAGCGTAAGGAATTCGCCCGATCGAATTTCGAGCGACACGCCGGCGACGGCCGTCACGGGCCCGTACCGCTTCTCCAAGCTGGTCAGCGACACCGAAGCGCCGGGGGGGCGACCGCCGTCCCGTGATAGATCCGAAGGCGGCAATTCCTGCTCCATAATGTCTCTTCGGAGTGGACCAAGGGCCCTTACTGACGACATCAACTTACCCCAACAACCACTTGTTGAACTTGGCCTGCGCCACGTCGACATTCTCGACCCACCATTCGGCATCGTGGAGCACGAGTTGCTTGGCTATGTCAGGCCCGCTCGGCAGCGTCGCCAAACGCTCGGGCGGGATGTATTTATTGGCAGCCGCATTCGTATTGCCGTACGGAATCAACATCGCCCAGCGGGCCTGCGGAATTGGCATGAGGGTATATGCCAACAGCTTCATCGCATTGGCCTTATTCTTCGCACCCTTTAGCACGCCCCAAGCATCGCGCTTTAATAGCCCCTGATTCCAGCAAATCGCGGCCGGCACACCCTGCGCCTGCAATGCCGCCATGCGACCGTTCCAAACGGAAGTCATAACAACTTCGCGATCGATGAGCATTTGCGGAGGCTGAGCACCGGTAGTCCACCATTTGACCACACTCTTCTTGATCTTGTCGAAGCTAGCCAGCGCCTTATCAATGTCGAGCGGGTAGAGCTTGTCCGCATGCACCCCGGCAGCCATCAAGGCAAACTCCAACTCTGGAAAGGACCACAAAGCCCGATCGCCGGGGTACTTCGTCGTGTCCCAGAAATCGGCCCAGTTTTTAGGAGCGGCGCCCTTGAAGGCGTCGGTGCGGTAAGCCATAACTTCGGCATAGGAATCCATTTCCACCCCGTAGTCGAAGCGGAATTCGGGTCCAAGCCCGTCATCAACCAGCGAATAGTCTATTTTCTCGAAATAGTCGCCACCTCGCATCATTTTTAAGATTGAGGCTCGCTCAAGATCTACCAAGTCCCACTCGAGATTACCCGTGTCCACCATCGCTTTGGCTTTTGCCGATTGGGCACCGGGAAATACTCGAACTTTGATGCCAGTCGATTTCTCGAACGGCTCGAACCAGGCCTTCTGCTGCGCTTCACCCGATGCGCCACCGTAGTTAGCGACAAGGACCTCTCCCGAGCCCTTCAAGATGTCAGGCACAGTCGTCTGCTCGGGTAATGCGGATTGTGCGCCTGCCGAGCGGATGATGAACGGCGCCCCAAGTACTGCGGAGATCACGCCGATGGCGCGGCGGCGATTGATGTGCATTGTACGTTTCCCCATGAAAGCCTCATTGTTAATGCCGATACGCCGATACAGGCCTAAAATCAGATTCGAACTTCGGATTGCTGGCTACGACGTGACAGGGATACAGACGCCATTGACTCCCGACGCATCGGGGCTGGTAAGAAAGCCAATAGTTGCCGCAACCTCACGAACATCGACGAAGCGCTTGGCGGGCTGCCTGTCGCGCAGATGCGCAACGAGCTCCTCCGGGCTCACACCCATGCTCGCCGCCTGAGCTTCCAGCTGATTACGCATCATGCCGGTGTCCATCCAGCCCGGCGCAACGGCGTTGACATTCAGGCCATGCGGCGCCCCCTCCAACGCGGCCGTACGGACCAGACCTAGAACCCCATGCTTTGCAGCCGTGTACGCCGCTTTCTCCGCCGTCCCAACAAAGCTCGCAGTTGATGCTGTGACTACAACTCGGCCGCCCCGAGACTTCGTCAAACCTGACCATGCCGCCTTTATGGCGAAGAATGGCCCGTCCATCATTACGCCGCGCAGCCGCTCCCACTCGATATCAGGGAGCTGATTTATTGGTGCGACGAATTGGCAGCCCGCATTGAGGACAAGGATGTCGAGTTGTCCGGCAATCCCCAGCACGTGGTCGACCATCGCGCGGTTTCCACTGGAAGTCGCAAGATCTGCATGGAATACATCTTCGCCTGCAATATCGACACCATGCACGTCTGCACCCCGTTCGCGGAGTTCGGCGACGATGGCTTTCCCAAGCCCGCCTGCAGCTCCAGTCACAAGGGCAACACGGCCCTTGAGCGAGCAGCTAACTGCATTGGATCGCCGTTCATCACTGTTGCGGTCCAATTTGGGCATCCCCTCGTTCTCCCCCACATGACGCCGAACTGGATTGTTGGGCGCGTTCTTGTGATATTAACGTAGAAGGCTGTTCACATATAAAAACTCTAAAAGAGACGCAAAGATCAGTTAAATCCTGCAAAATGGTGCCGTTTTCTGCCGCGCGGCAACCAGGATGGAAGCAGAGCGTCAATCAGGATGAGAGAGCGTCGCCGAGCTCGTGACGCAGGGAGGGCGTAGCCCGACCGGATTTACGAGCTCGGCGACGGCGCGATCCACAAGGGACCGCGCCGTCTGGTGATCGCGGCCGGCTGGTTATGCAAGTGGCTCTTCCGCAAAGAGGAATCACTCACTTGCCAGGCCGACACATTGCCGATTACCAGATGAGGCTCTACATGAAGTACCGTTAGATCGATACCCCGCCCGTGGCCGCCGCCAAGGCGTCGTTCACGTCAACCAACCGCCTGTCGGATTGAGAAGGATCCCCGCTTACCATCGCGGAAGAAGGGAGCCCGCGGCAGCCGCCGGCCGGATCCCCTGGCCGGCGTGTTTGAGGCCGCGGTGGGCCGATGCTGAAGGCCGCCCCGGCGTGCGGCCGATTGCGATCTTCGAAGAGATCTTGCGACGCCATCGAGAACTCGGGACCGGAATCCGCCGCAAGCTGGAGCGCCGGATCCGCGCCTAGCGGGCGATCCGCGGCGAGGAGCAGAAGGTGATCTTCCGCCAGACCCACGAGCCCGGCCAGGTCGGCCTCTCCGACTTCACCGACATGGGTGAGCTGGGGGTGAGCATCGCTGGCGTGCCGCTCGATCATCGCCTGTATCACTTCCGGTTGGCCTATTGCGGGTTTGAACACGCCCATGTCGTGCTCGG
>NZ_JADPJF010000115.1:0-1531 GCF_023073295.1 Bradyrhizobium sp. 23
CGCCGCCCCAGCAGTGCCCACATTGCCGAAAGCAAATCCTTGAAAAACAGCGGCGAAAACACATTCTGCCAAAGTAGTGCTAGGCTGTGTACTCATTAAGCAGCTGGCCGCGTTATGTCCGCACTTTCGGCAGACCTAAGCGTGCTGGCCTGGGGCCTCCTGACGGACAACGCCCGCATGTCCGTTGAGGGCAAAAGCGTCGCTCTGGCGGACGGCGGCAAATTTCCGGCTTTACCCCAATCGACCGACGGATAATTGCACCGTGTCAACGGAAGCGCCGGGCCAAAAGACGTGCACGCCCCACACCGCCGAAGACGTCAGCTAGGAAGCCAAGAGCAAGCGCTGCCGGAACCATCACCGGTTGATCATCCCGCAGGGCCCCGCTCGCCGAGTCGCACAACGGGCGTGAATAGTATGATGTATGCAAGATCCTGCTTGCGCGGCGAGACGCCGGCAGCGTCTCCGCAAATGTCCGTGCTTGATCTCGACTAATGGCTCTGTTTGGATAGTTGCCTTTCGGCAACTCATAATTCGGATAATCCTAGTGAATGAAATAGATGGACGCGGCCGTTCAGTGGGGGCTCTTTCACAAGAAAGCATCGGGACCGTCAACCGCACTGGCATCGGGAATCGGCTACTGGCAGCGCTGCCGCCAGCGGATCTCAGCTTGCTCACGCCCTACTTCCAGAAGATCTCGTTTGAGCCAGATGCGGTTCTGGTGCGCTCGGGCGATGAGATGGACCCGGTCTATTTTCCCCATAGCGGCGCAATCGCCTTCATGCTCGATATGCCGGACGGGCAAACGGTCGCAACCACCTTGATGGGACGGGAAGGCGCTTTGGCCTCTTTCTCCGTACTCGGCCCATCGCTTTCATCCGTGACCGCGATTGCACGCATCGCTGGCACAGCATCATTGATTTCCGCCGCCAAATTTCGGGATGCCTATGCGCAAAGCGCAGCCATCAGGAATGTCGTTCAGCTCCACGCCCGCGCGGTGTTATTGCAACTCCAGCACGTAGCCGCTTGCAACGCGCTGCACCGGGTGGATGGCCGCATGGCGCGGTGGCTTCTGCAGCTTCACGACCGCGTTCCCGATGACCTCCTTCCGGTGACGCAGGAGGCGCTTGCGCAATTGCTTGGGGTGCGGCGGACGACAGTGACTCTGACGATGAGCAAGCTGCGCGCGGCCGGCGCCGTCCCCTCCGACCGGCGCGGGTTTATCGAGATCGACCGGGTGCGGCTCGAGCGCGTTGTATGCGACTGCTATGCGCTCATGCAGCGCAAGATCGATCGAATGTATTGCCAGGAATTGTCGGCGCCCCAGCCTACCCGTGCGCCGTTCCGGGAAAGCGCCATCGTCTCGTCCGGCGGAGCGAGTGGTGAATCCAGAGCCGTTTCGCAGAAATAGAGACCATGCGATAGCCGCCTTCGGTCAGAAGCTGCCATTAGGTAGTCGTCCGTTAAGAAGCCGAATTGAGCGGGAGCGGACAGGCAAGCGTATGCGATAGCTGGATCAGGAAGAGGCACAAGA
>NZ_JADPJF010000021.1:0-18580 GCF_023073295.1 Bradyrhizobium sp. 23
CGCATCAAGAAGCCGGATATACGTCAGCAGTTGTGGCCGTCGATCCTGATCAAGCCAGTCGTTGCAATCGGGCGGGGTCCATATACGTCCACACATGGCCCATCTCGGACATTGGCACCTGGGCGCGGCATGGACAACCGTTCGCTAGAGTGTGATTGTTCCTTCCATCACGTCGACGCAACAGCCCCCGACCCGCACGGTAGGATGGTCACTCGCTTGCTTGTCCACTAGAACCTCGATCAAGCACGGCCGCCCCATATCGACGCCTTGTGCGACACGCACCGGTCTATTCCGGGGAAACTCTGCGCCTGCCAGGCAGGCCAGAACGACGGCGGCCGCCGTAGCACTACCAGTTGCTGGGTCTTCTGGGAGACCGTCCCATGGTGCGAACATGCGTGCCGATAGATTGATGTCATGTCCGTCGTTCGGCGCAACGTCGTGGGTATAGATGTAAATTGCGTCAGCCCCGTCCTTGGGAAGGTACCGCGCAAACGCGGCCGCGTTGGGCGTGGCGTTAGTCAATGCTGAGCGGGACCGAACCTCTGCGATCAGAAAGGGTAGCCCGACAGATGCGATGACCGGACCATGGCGCTCGACGCAAATATCTGTCGCATGAAGCCCGAGGCAATCAGCGATTGTGTCAGCCCCGAACTTCGATGAGACGGAAGGTGTTTGCGGGACCGTAAGCTCTGCGCGGACAACCGCCTCTTGGCTGCGAATAATGCGCGTCGCAACGAGTCCAGCGCGCTCTTCGAAATGAAGTACGTCCTTTTCGGCGTATTCAGGAAGCGAGGCCAATACAAAGGCTGTGCCGATATTTGGGTGACCGGCGAAGGGCACTTCAACGGTGGGCGTGAATATCCGCACCTCTGCCGTGTTATTGGGATCCTGCGGCGGACACACGAAGGCCGTCTCAGAGTAGTTGAACTCGCGTGCAATGGACTGCATCTGAGAGGTGGAGAGGGCCCCGGCTTCCAGCACCACAGCAAGGGGATTGCCGTGGAAACGAGTTCCTGTAAAGACGTCCACGGTCTTGAACGGCAGTCTCACGATTGGGCCTCCAGCCTCATATGTTCAGGAGACCGACAATATCGCTGCGGATCAAATGGCAGCAAGTGGGCCGGGGCGGCCGCCTGTGCTCCCGCCGTGAACGTCGGCCGCATCGGTTACGCGATAAATTTCTGGACAGTAATCCTGGGCGGATTGTTGTTCATGGCAAGCGCTGCTGTGAAGGCAGCGTGGTTCTATTTCCGCAAAAGGCAACGGGTCGCTTTAGGTTAAGTAAGCCGGCGAGGTCTGCAATTGGCCCTTCGCGACAGTTCGCGCGGCGCGGCTACATGTCCGAAGTTGGTGCTAGACCGGAAGCAACCGGCCGAGGTTTAAATCAGCGCTTTTGACCCAAAGCGGATATGTTCGTTCTGTCTCAAGGGCACCGCTGCAGCTTCAGTTCCTCCGATATCGGAGTGCGTCAACCAACACAGAGAACGCGGGCGACGGTTGACGGCGGCTTGGATAGTAGAGGTGATACCCTGGAAAGGGCGGGCACCATTCCGAGAGCACTCGAACCAGTCGGCCGCTTGCGAGATATGGCTGCACGTGGCCTTCTGTAAGATAGGCGAGGCCGAGGCCGTTCAACGAGGCTTTCAGTAGTGCATCCGCGCCGTTGAAGACGAGCTGTCCCTCAACCCGTACATTAAGATCTCGCCCATTTCGTGCGAACTCCCAGGCGTATAGGCTTCCTCCGTGCGTGGGCAGGCGCAGGTTGATGCAGTTTTGATCCGTCAGATCGCGAGGCGTGCGTGGCTTCTTGTGGTGCTCGAAGTAGGAGGGCGAGCCAACCACGGCCATGCGGAGGTCCGGACCGACCCGAACCGCGATCATGTCCTTCGCGACCATTTCGCCTGGCCGGATTCCAGCATCGTACTGTTGTGCCACGATGTTGGTCAGTCCGTAGTCGAAGACGACCTCGACCTTGATGTCCGGATATTTCGGAAGGAGTTTGGCCAAGGCCGGCATCAGGATCGCCTCGGCGGCATATTCGGTCGAGGTGATACGGATGGTTCCGGCCGGGTTTTCCCTCAGTTCGCCGAGCGCAGCGAGCGCGGCATCCATTTCTGTGAACTTGGGGCCGACGCTGGAGAATAGCCGCTCTCCGGCCTGAGTTGGCGTAACGCTCCGGGTCGTTCGGTTCAACAGCCGGACCCCGAGCCGCTCCTCCAGATTCCGAATGATTTGGCTGAGGGCCGATTGCGTCATGCCGAGCTTTGCCGCCGCACGGGTGAAGCTGCGTTCCCTGGCCACCGCCAAGAACGCGAGGAGATCGCTAGCGTCCTCTCGCTTCATTGATAAGCCTCCCTAATGACTACATTCGGAATCTATCACCTAATCTGCAGCGAGCTAAAGTCCTAGGTTGGGCGAGAGTGCCATCTCCGAAGGGCAAGTGACCATGGCAGAAGGAACCAACATGAGCGTCGCAACTATGCAAGGGCCGGTCGCGGTTTCCGGCGGCAAAGCGTTGTTGCCGATCATGGGGGTGGTCTTCGTCGCATTTCTCGTGATCGGCATCGCGATGCCGGTCCTTCCCCTCCACGTCCACGATGGTTTGGGCTTGGGTCCTTTCGCGGTCGGCCTCGTCGCCGGCAGTCAGTTTGCCGCTTCGCTCATCTCGCGACCATGGGCGGGCCATTTTTCGGACAGGCGCGGTGCTAAGCGCGGGGTGGTCATCGGCATGCTGGCGGCCGCGGTCTCCGGGCTGCTTTACCTGTCATCCGTAGCCTTTACAGATGCTCCGTTGACGTCGGTCATGATACTTCTGCTTGGCCGGGGACTGCTCGGAGCGGCGGAAAGCTTCATCATCACGGCTGCCGTGAGCTGGGGACTGGCGCTTGCCGACGCCCGCAGCACAGGCAAGGTCATCGCATGGATAGGGTCGGCGATGTTCGCCGCCTTCGCCATCGGCGCGCCGGCGGGAGCCGCTCTCTACGCTGCCTACGGCTTCCCGGCGATCGCGTTCGCCACCGCCGCAGCTCCGCTCGTTACCCTACTGCTCGTTTCGCCTCTTCCGTCGGTCGCCCCCGCACAGCACGCGCGGCTCTCATTCGCCAAGGTGGTGGGCGCGGTGTGGATACCGGGCCTTGGTTCAGCGCTCGGCAGCGTCGGCTTCGGCGCGGTCACCACATTCGTCGCCCTGCTGTTCGCGGCGCGCGGGTGGGCCAACGGATGGCTCGCCTACACGGCCTATGCAAGCGCCTTCATTCTGGCCCGCGTGTGCTTCAGCCATCTGGCCGATGCAATCGGCGGCGCGCCGGTCGCGCTGGTCTGTGCGCTGATCGAAGCCGCCGGTCTGGCGCTGATCTGGCTATCGATCCGACCCGAAACGGTCCTGATCGGTGCCGCGTTGACCGGTTTTGGCTTCTCCCTCGTCTATCCAGGTTTCGGGGTCGAGGCGGTGCGCCGGGTGCCGGCGCAAAGCCGCGGGTTGGCGATGGGGGCCTACACCGCTTTCCTGGACCTGGCCCAGGGACTTGCCAGTCCGGTTCTTGGACTGATCGCCACCGGCGCAAGGCTGAACGTCGTGTTTCTCGCCAGCTCTTTCACGGTGCTCTGCGCCGCGGTCATCGCATCGTGGCTCATCGCACACCCGACAGCCATAGAAGGATGCCCGCAATGAGACTGCTCGCAACGACGTTGTTTTCGTTCTGCCTGATCGTCTGCGGCGCCGCCGCCGCGGAGCAGACGATTGTAGAAGGAGCCAACCCCATGTCGAAATCGGAAGATCTTCGCGCCGTCGCCCCCGCGCTCGAGAACTACGCCCAAAAATACGTTCTGGGCGGTCTCTGGAAGCGTCCCGGTCTTTCGGCTCGGGACCGCGGCATAGTGACGGTGGCCGCACTCATCGCCCGCGACCAGACGGTCGAACTGCCGTTCTATCTGGGTCTCGCGCTCGACAACGGCGTGAAGCCCGCCGAGATATCCGAGATCATCACGCACCTGGCTTTCTACACGGGATGGGCGAACGCGATGGATGCCATCCCGGCGGCGAGGGACGTCTTCAAGAGCCGCAATATCGGGGCCGATCAGCTCCCGTCGGCCTCAGGTTCACAACTTCCGCTCGACGAGGCGGCGGAGGCGCAGCGCGGGGCGCGGGTAGATCAGCAATTCGGCCAGATCACGCCGAGCCTCGTCCTGTACACCACGGACGCGCTGTTCCGGGACCTCTGGCTGAGGCCGGGCCTCGCCCCCAGGGACCGGAGTCTTGTAACCGTGAGCGCTCTCGTCGCGACCGGGCAGGTTACCCAGATCACCTATCATCTGAACCGAGCGATGGACAACGGGTTGACCCGGGAAGAGGCCGGCGAGGTGCTCGGTCATCTCGCCTTCTACGCCGGCTGGCCCAACGCGTTCTCCGCGGCGCCCATCGTCAAGGAAGTCATCGAGAGGCGGCCTCGGTAGGGGATGCCGATGCATTCGCGACGAGGAGTGATCGCCGGCGGTGCAGCCGGACTGGCCATCCTGACCGTGGGCGGCAGGGCCACCGCCGAGAAATCGAACCCAGCAAGGAGTGGAATGATGGAGATCGATATCAAGCGAAACGGTTCGCGGCCTTCCGCGAAGGGCTCGTCGGACTGGTTCACCGGCTCGGTTCGTGTGGACCCGCTGTTTCAGGCGCCCGATCCGGCACGCGCCGGCGCCGGCCAGGTCACCTTCGAGCCTGGCGCCCGCACCGCATGGCATACGCATCCTCTCGGCCAGACGCTGATCATCACCTCGGGACTAGGATGGGTGCAGCGCGACGGCGGCTCCATCGAGGAGGTGCGGCCCGGCGATGTGGTGTGGTTTCCGCCGGGGCTGAAGCACTGGCATGGCGCGACGCCGACCACCGGAATGACCCACATTGCCATTCAGGAATCCCTCGGCGGCAAGAACGTCGACTGGATGGAGAAGGTCGCCGACGAGCAATACCGAAAGTGAAGCAAACGGAGGAGAGATGAACACAAAGCAGCTTTTCGGGGCATCTATGCTGGTTGCGGCATTGGGCGGTGGAGCTATCGCTCAGCAGGCGGATGGACAGTACGTGCAGGTGGCGGAGATCGAGATCGATCCCACGCAGCTGGACGCGTACAGGGCCGCAGTGCAGGAGCAGATCGACGCCGCCATTCGAAAGGAGCCGGGCGTGCTGGTGCTCTACGCGGTGTCCGAGAACGATAATCCGACCCATGTCAGGGTCTTCGAAATCTACCGCGACACGAATGCCTACGAAGCGCACCTCGGATCGGATCATTTCAAGAAATATAAGGCGACGACGGAAAAGATGGTGAAGTCGCTCAAGCTTGTGCAGACGGTGCCTATCATGCTGGGCGCACAATCGAAGTGAGCATTAATCCAAAGAGGGAAATGAGCATGAATAATCCATTCGCTATTGCGGCGGCGGCGATGGTAGCCGGAATTGGTATCGGTGGTTTCGGCGTCCATTCTCTAAAGGCGCAGGGAAACCTGCCAGTCTACATGATCGAGGACAACACGGTGCGAGACCCCGACGCATTCGCCAAGGAATTCGCGCCGTTGGCACGTGAGAGCCTCAAGATGTACGGAGGACGCTACCTGGGCGGTGGAAGTGGAGTTTCCATCGATGGCGATCCCCCGAAGGGACGGGTCGTCCTGGTCCGGTGGGAATCACGCGAGCAGATGACTAAGTGGAGGCATTCTCCGGAATATACCAGGGCACGCACCATCGGAGAAAGGCACGGCAGTTTTCGCATCTTTGCCGTGGATGGAGTGAATTAAAGCTCTACAAAGCACAGACTGGCGATAATTGTGGTGCGCTATCGTCTGCTATTGGCCGTCGCTGTTGACTCGAAGCAGACATTGCCGTCCGCTCGGGCGCGATTCCGCTACCTTGGCTTCGGCCAGGCCGCGCGTTCGGCGGAAGCGTTCTGGATGTCTGTGGACATGTCCTGCATCAAGATGCTCTGTTCTTCTACGGGCCGCTAAGCGCAGCAGCGCCACCCATGTATGCCTCTCTAGAGACGCCACGCTTCGCCGGAAGCGGACAGCGCGCCTGCTGAACCAAGGAGCCGCTGAAGATGCAGCCGCGTCGATCGAACTTTGCCGACCTCTCGTACTTCCTGGAGATCGCGAAACATCGCAATTTTCGGCGAGCTGCGCTCGAGCTTGAGATCAGCGCCTCGGCTCTGAGCCACGCGCTGCGCGGCCTCGAAGAGCGTCTCGGGCTCCGCCTCTTGAACCGGACGAGCCGCAGCGTGACGCTCACCGCCGCAGGCGAGGCTCTTCAGTCTGCGCTCGTTCGGCCATTCGATGAAATCAATAGTGCCCTCGATGTGCTCAACCGTTTCCGCGAAACGCCCAGGGGGCGAGTGCGGCTCAGCGTACCAACCGAGGCGGCCCAATTTCTCATCGGGCCGGTGATGGCCATGTTTCTCGAGCGATATCCCGAAATCGAAATCGAGTTCTCTGTGAACAATCGGATGATTGACGTGGTCGAAGGCGGCTTTGACGCTGGCATCAGGTACGGCGGCACCGTCCCGCAGGACATGATTGCCCAGCGCCTCTCCGCCGATGTCCGCTGGCTCGTCGTAGGGGCTCCATCCTATCTCGAACGGTACGGAGCACCGCTCCATCCCGATGATCTGCAGGCTCATCGCTGCGTGAGGATCCGGATCGGAGACGACAGCATCTATCGCTGGGAGTTCGAGCGCGGTGACGAGAAATTCGAGGTGAATGTTCAGGGCGGTTTGACCGTTGATCAGGGGCAGATCGGACTGGCCGCCGTGAAGGACGGCGCCGGACTGATGTACGTCGCAGACCCAATGGTTCGCGAATATCTTCGCGATGGCACGATGCGTACAGTGTTGGACGACTGGGCGCCGCTTGGTCCCGGATTTCACGCATACTACTCGAGCCGTCGCCAGGTCCCAGCGGCGCTGCGGCTCTTCATCGACCATGTCCGGGAGCTGCGGCCGCTGGGCCTTTGAACCGGCTCGTTCCGGATCGCTGAATGTGGCTCAATGAAGCGTCGGATCCGCTGGAGGCCTTATGGTCGCGGTGATCCGACGCTGGCAATCATCTGCCCCACCGTTGGCGACCCGTTCTATGACCTGAAGGGCTACCAAAGCACCTTCGATATCAGCGCTGCACAGTCTGTCTCCCCGCCGTCGCATACAGCGAATGGGGCTGGGCCCCAATTATCGGCATGGTCGCTCGCGGCGTTGGCCGCGTAGCCCGCCTCAGACCTACGCCGGCGTACATGAGAAATATTCATCGTCGCATCAATCTTGGGCGCATGAACTATCAAACGGTACGGGGATTGGCTTGCGTTATACGAATACACGCAACGAGATCTGGAGACGACATGGCAAACCCCGTCGAATCGGAAGTGTCGAGACGAGGCGTCTTGGTCGGCGGAACCGCTACGGCCATGATCGGAATATTTCCAGGCGGGCAAGCGCAAGCACAACCGGCAAGATCTGGCCCGGTGCGGCAGGATTTCGAGGTCTCGTTCGAAATCAACGGCAAGCCGTACAGCCTTCAATTGGACACGCGCACCACGCTCCTCGACGCGCTCCGCGAGCATATTCATCTCACCGGCTCGAAGAAGGGCTGCGACCATGGTCAGTGTGGAGCATGTACCGTGATCGTAAACGGAGTTCGCATCAACTCCTGCCTCACCCTCGCGGTCATGCACCAGGGCGATAAGATCACCACGATCGAAGGCCTCGGTACGCCCGAGCAACTGCACCCGATGCAGGCGGCGTTCGTCAAACATGACGGCTATCAGTGCGGCTATTGCACGCCGGGGCAGATCTGCTCTGCTGTCGCAGTGCTCGATGAGATCAAGGCTGGCGTTCCGAGCCATGTCAGCGCCGACCTGACGTCTCCGCCCGAGCTTACGAACATCGAGATGCGCGAACGCATGAGCGGCAACATCTGCCGCTGCGGCGCCTACTCCAACATCGCCGAGGCAATCGCCGAGGCCGCCGGGAGCAAGACATGAGGGCATTCACCTACGAACGCGTTACCTCGGCCCAAGAAGCTGCCGCCAAAGCAAAGGCGACGCCGGGCGCGAAGTTCATCGCCGGCGGCACCAATCTCCTCGACCTGATGAAGCTCGAGATCGAAACCCCGCAGCACCTGATCGACGTCAACGGGCTGAAGTTCGACAAGATCGAGAAGACCGAAGACGGTGGACTTCGCATCGGCGCCTTGGTGAGAAACACCGCTCTCGCCGCCGACATGCGCGTCAGGAGGGACTATGGCGTGCTCAGCCGCGCACTTCTCGCCGGCGCGTCCGGTCAGCTCCGCAACAAGGCGACGACGGCGGGCAATCTTCTCCAGCGCACGCGCTGTCCCTACTTTTACGACACCAACCAACCCTGCAACAAGAGAAACCCCGGGTCGGGCTGCGCGGCGATCGCGGGCTACAGCCGCCAACTGGGCGTGATCGGGGTGAGCGAGGCGTGCATCGCCACGAATCCCTCCGATATGGCGGTCGCCATGCGGGCGCTCGACGCCGAGGTGGAGACCATCGACGCCGCCGGACTGACGCGGAAGATACCCATTGCCGATTTCCACCGGCTACCCGGCGATACACCGAATGTCGAGACAACGCTTTCCTCGGGCGAGCTAATCACCGCGGTGACGCTGCCGCCTCCGCTCGGCGGAACACACATCTATAAGAAGGTCCGTGATCGTGCGTCTTACGCGTTCGCCCTGGTTTCTGTCGCTGCAGTACTGCAGCGCGACGGTACGGGACGTGTGGCGGTGGGCGGAGTGGCGCCCAAACCTTGGCGTATCGAAAAAGCGGAAGCCGAGCTGCGCGCAGGGGCGAAGCCGTTCTCCGCCCGGCTGCTTGCCGATGCGAAGCCCACCAAGGAGAACGCATTCAAGGTGCCGCTCGTTGAGCGGACGGTCGCCGCCGTCATGCACGAAGCGAGGCAGAAATGAAGTTCGATACACCCGCCCAGACCAACCCGATCGATCGCATGCGGGTAGTGGGGCGTGCGCACCCCCGCATCGATGGACCCTTGAAGACTACGGGAAAGGCGGCGTACGCATATGAGCATCACGACGTTGTGACCGATCCTGCTTACGGGGTTATCGTGGGCTCCGCAATCGGCAAGGGCCGTATCGCGAGGATGGACTTGACGGTGGCGGAGCGCGCGCCCGGGGTCATCGCCATCGTGACTGCTGAGAACGCCGGCAAGCTCGGCAAAGGAAAACACAACACGGCGAAGCTGCTCGGCGGCCCCGACATCGACCACTACCACCAGGCGGTCGCGGTGGTAGTGGCGACGACCTTCGAGCAGGCGACGGCGGCAGCCGCCTCGGTGCGCGTCGAATACGCGCAGTCGGAAGGAAGGTTCGATCTCGAAGAGGCGCTGAGGACTGCGCCCCTTGCGAAAGACCCGAACAGTCCCGAGAAGCAGGGACCTTCGGAAAGTCGCACCGGCGATTTCGAGCAGGCCTTCGCTCGAGCGCCGGTGAAGCTCGACGAGCTCTACACGACGCCCGACCAGAGCCATTCGATGATGGAGCCTCACGCTTCGATCGCAGCGTGGAACGGCGACAAGCTGACAATGTGGACGTCGAACCAGATGATAGACTGGGGCAGGACGGATCTCGCGACCACCCTCGGCATCCCCAAGGAGAACGTCCGCTTCGTGTCGCCATATGTGGGTGGCGGGTTCGGCTGCAAGCTGTTCCTGCGCTCCGACGCGGTGATGGCCGCGTTGGGAGCAAAAGCGGCTGGTCGTCCCGTCAAAGTCGCGCTGCCGCGGCCGTTCGTCCCCAACAACACGACGCATCGTCCCGCGACCCGGCAACGCATTCGGATCGGAGCCACCGCGGACGGAAACATCCTCGCCATCGCCCACGAAAGCGGCTCAGGCGATCTTCCCGACGGCCAGCCGGAGACGGCGACGAATCAGACGCGGCTACTCTACGCCGGCCCCAATCGTCTCACCTCGATGCGGCTTGCAGTCCTGGACTTGCCCGAAGGAAATGCGATGCGAGCCCCTGGCGAAGCGCCGGGGTTGATGGGGCTCGAGATCGCAATGGACGAACTGGCCGAGAAGCTTGGCATGGATCCCGTTGAGCTCCGCGTACGCAACGATACGCAGGTGGACCCCGAGAAGCCGGACCGTCCGTTCTCCCAACGCGACCTGGTGAGTTGTCTGCGCGAAGGCGCCGAGCGGTTCAGGTGGCAGCACCGGAGCGCGTCCCCCGGGGCAGTGCGGGACGGCAACTGGCTGGTCGGCATGGGCATGGCGGTCGCGTTTCGGAACAACATGAACATTCCTTCAGGCGCCCGTGTCCGTCTGGGACAAGACGGTCGTGTCACGGTTGAAACCGACATGACCGACATCGGGACCGGCAGTTACACGATCATCGCGCAGACCGCCGCCGAGATGATGGGCGTCGGCATTGAAAAGGTGTCAGTACGGCTCGGCGATTCCGCGTTCCCCGTCTCCTCCGGATCGGGAGGTCAGTTCGGCGCGAACAGTTCGACGTCTGGCGTGTACGCCGCATGCGTAAAGCTGCGGGAAGCGGTCGCGCAACGCCTCGGATTCAACTCAGCGGAGGCGACCTTCGTGGACGGTCAGGTGCTCGGCGGCAACCGCTCGGCCAAACTGACCGACGCCGTCCGCGACGGCGAACTCGTCGCCGAGGACAAGATTGAATGGGGAGGCCTCGACAAGAGCTACCAGCAGTCGACCTTCGGCGCCCATTTCGTCGAGGCGGCCGTCGACGGATTCACCGGCGAAATTCGCGTTCGTCGAATGCTCGCGGTCTGCGCAGCGGGCCGAATCCTGAATCCATTGACCGCCCGGAGCCAGGTGATTGGAGCGATGACCATGGGCGTAGGTGCCGCCTTGATGGAGGAACTCGCCGTCGACAAGCGCCGGGGCTTCTTCGTCAATCACGACCTCGCCGGCTATGAAGTGCCGGTTCACGCTGACATACCGCATCCGGAAGTGATCTTCCTGGATGAGGCGGACGACAAGGTCTCGCCGATGAAGGCAAAGGGCGTGGCCGAACTCGGAATTTGCGGCGTCGCCGCCGCCGTTGCCAATGCAGTGTACAATGCGACCGGCGTTCGCGTGCGAGATTACCCGGTCACCTTGGATAAACACCTCAATAGCCTGCCGGCCGTATCATGATTGGGCGCTGCCGATCTTCGACCGATGCTGCCGCTGGATCAAGATGGTTGAAGCTATAACGCCAATGGCTGAGCGTCGCGCCAGCAAACGCTGCTGCGACGTTGAATCGTATCGACCACAGCACGATTATTGGGAGCCGACATGCCTAACGTGAGGGATAATTTTGGCGGGAAGGTAGCCTTTGTGACGGGAGCAGGTGCGGGCATCGGCAGGGCGGCAGCGCTGGCGTTCGCGCGTGAAGGCGCCAGTGTCGTGATCGCAGATACCTCGGAAACGAATAATCAAGAAACCGCTCGGCTCGTCGAGCAATCCGGTGGACGGGCACTTGCCATCAGGTGCGACGTCTCCCGTGAGGAAGATGTCAGGGCCGCGCTGCAGAAGACAATCGAAGTATTCGGGCGCCTGGACTACGCCGTCAACAATGCCGGCATCGAACAGGCTGTCATGCCATTGGCCGATCTCACGGTAGAGCGGTGGGATCGATTGATCGAAGTCGATCTACGCGGCGTTTTCCTGTGTATGAGATCCGAGATCCCCTTGATCATGAAGCAGGGAGGCGGCGCGATCGTGAACATTTCCTCTGGGGCTGGGGTCAAGGGCATCCAAGGGCAGGCAGGGTACTGTGCAGCGAAATTCGGTGTCGTCGGTCTCTCCAAAGCGGCAGCACTCGACTACGCCAAGTCCAACATTCGTGTGAACGTCGTATGCCCCGGCATCATCGAAACGCCAATGATGGAACGCTTCAGTGGGGGCACACCAGAGGGAAGGGAGCGCGTGATCGCACAGGAACCTGTCGGACGGATGGGAAAACCCGAGGAAATCGCCGCTGCCGTCGTTTGGCTGTGCTCAGACGCGGCGGCATTTGTCGTGGGGCACGCAATGGTCATCGATGGTGGTCAGACAGCGTAGGACAGTGGATCGGGTCTGAGACCCACCTACAATTATCGGGGTGGCATCGGAAGAAAAAGGTCATGAACATCATACGCAGCGGCTCTCGGCCATCCGGCAAAGGGCCGGCATGGTTTACGGGCACCGTTCGGATCTACCCGCTCTTCAGCCCACCGGAGCCGGCGCGCGCGGCGGGCAATCTGGTGACGTTCGAACCTGGTGCGCGCACGGCCTGGCATACCCACCCACTTGGCCAAGCTCTGATCGTCTCGTCGGGTCTGGGCTGGGTGCAGCGGGAGGGCGGCCCTGTCGAAGAGATTGGACCGGGAGACGTTGTTTGGTTCGAGCCTGACGAGAAGCACTGGCACGGAGGCACCGCGAGCACGGCAATGAGCCACATCGCAATCCAGGAGGCTTTGAATGGAACGCCGGTCACATGTTTGGAGAAGGTCTCCGAAGAGCAATACCGAAAGTGAGATCAAAGAGCTTTCCATGAATACGCGTTGTCCGTCTCATGGCAATTGTCGGGCACTTCCAGCTGCAGGCGCCCCAGGGGCTCCGAATGCTTTGGAGCGGACATGATGATTTGGCCGCGACGCATGGTTCGTCGGCGAGTCACCGGGCAGGAGTTCGCGCAGGACAAGCCGTATCTGCTTCGTCGAAAGAAATCCTTCTTCGCGAACCCTGGTTCCAGTGACGGGAGGCGAAGGCCCACGGCTGTGTATGCGAAAGGATGAGCCATGAAGTTCGATAGGCTCGCAGCGCCCAATCCGATCGACCGGCTCAGGGTCGTCGGCAAACCGCATGATCGGGTCGAGGGACGGCTCAAGACGACGGGCACGGCCACTTACGCCTATGAGCATGATGGCGTCGCACGCGACGCCGCATACGGCTATGTCGTTGGTACAGCGATTTCCAAGGGGAAAATCAAGTCCATCGATACCACCGGTGCAAAGGTTGCCCCGGGTGTCATCGCCGTCATAACCCATGAGAACGCAGGACCGCTCGCAAAGGGCGAGTTCTATACTCAGTGCTTTCTGGCCGGCCCGGAAGTCGATCATTACCATCAAGTCGCGGCCTTGGTGGTCGCCGAAACCTTCGAGCAAGCACGGTCCGCCTCCTCTCTCGTTCGTATAGACTACCTCAAGAGCGACGGTTCGTTCGATCTCGAAGCTCAGAAGCGGACAGCGCCGGTTGCCAAGCAGGGCCCATATGGTGGGCCCACCGAAACAGCAGTCGGGGACTTCGCTGGTGCTTTCGCTGCTTCCGGGGTCAAGCTTGACGAGACCTACACGACGCCCAACCAGGCGCACGCCATGATGGAGCCGCACGCGACGTTGGCGATATGGGAGGGTGACAAGCTGACCTGCTGGACATCGATCCAGCAGATGAACTGGGGCACACGCGATCTAGCCAAGACCTTGGGCATTCCAAAAGAAAACGTCAGGCTCATATCACCGTACATCGGCGGCGGATTTGGCGGGAAGGGCACCGCTCAGTCCGACCTTGTCATGGCAGCGCTGGGAGCGCGCGCAGCCCGCAGGCCCGTCAAGCTGGCACTCCAGCGGCCGTTGATGTTCAACAACCTGATCCATCGTCCAGCGACCATCCAGCGCATTCGGATTGGCGCAACTTCGGACGGCAAGATCATCGCGATCGGCCACGAAAGCCTCTCGGGCAACCTGCGAGGTGGTCGGACCGAACCGACGACACTGTCGACTCGGGCGCTTTACGCCGGCGCCAACCGAATGACCCGTGTACGTCTGGCTGTACTAGATCTGGCTGAAGGAAACGCGATGCGAGCACCGGGCGAAGCACCCGGTATGATGGCACTCGAGATCGCGATGGACGAAATGGCGGAGAAGCTGGGGATGGATCCGGTCCGGTTCCGGATCCTGAACGACACCCAAGTCGACCCGGAGAAGCCTGAACGACCATTCTCGTCGCGTCGCTTTGTCGAGTGTCTAGAGACCGGAGCGGGTAAATTCGGCTGGAGTAACCGAAACGCTACGCCCGGAAAGGTGCGCGATGGCCGTTGGTTCGTCGGCATGGGAATGGCGGCGGCGATCCGAGGGGCGCCGATCAGCAAGTCAGGCGCACGTGTGCGGCTCGACAGCGGCGGCGTGGTGACAGTGGAAACGGACATGACCGATATCGGCACCGGCAGCTATACGATCGTCGCGCAGACAGCCGCCGAAATGATGGGCGTATCGATCGACAAGGTAGTCGCCAAGCTCGGCGATTCCACGTTTCCAGAGACGCCCGGATCGGGCGGTCAGCAGGGCGCGCCTTCGGTCACCGCGGGAGTCTACGCGGCGTGCGCCAAGTTGCGCGAAGCCGTCGCGCAAAAGCTCGGCTTCAACTCGGTGGATGTCGTGTTCGCAGACGGGGAGGTGCGGTCCGGCAACCGGGCGGTGCCGCTCGGGACGGCCGCGCAGTCAGGTGACATCCTCGTCGAGGATTTCATGGAATACGGCGACCTGGCGAAGCGGTTTGCACAGCAGACTTTCGGTGCACATTTCGCCGAGGTGGCAGTCGATTCCTTCACCGGCGAGATCCGGGTCAGGCGCATGCTTGCGGTTTGCGCGGCTGGCCGCATTCTCAATCCCAAGACGGCCAGGAGTCAGGTGATCGGCGGCATGACAATGGGAATAGGTGCCGCACTGATGGAGGAGATGGTCGTCGACACCCGTTTCGGCTTCTTTGTGAATCATGATCTTGCCGGGTACGAGGTGCCGGTCCATGCGGATGTTCCACACCTGGACGTGATCTTCATCGACGAATTAGATCCAACGATGTCTCCGCTACAGGCAAAGGGTGTCGGCGAACTCGGCTTGACCGGTGTCGCGGCCGCGGTGGCCAACGCCATCTACAACGCGACCGGCGTGCGGGTCCGCGAGTATCCTATCACCCTCGACAAGTTCCTTGCCGCATTGCCAGATGTAACGTGAAACGGAGCACAACCGGATCCCCTCGGTTAAACGGGGCGCCTTGTGTTATGCGGCATTCATGAGCGCACGGTCTGGCCTGTAGAGAAACGCGAACCGAGCGGAGAAGCGGTCGATGATCGCAAGAACACCCACATGCCCGTAAAAATATTGGTGGCGGTCATCTTCGTCCTCGGACTGACAGGAACACTCATGGCACAGGAACGCATCCAAATGTCCTCTGAATGGGGCGAGATGACTGCCGAATTGGCCGACAACGAAGCGGCCAGATCGCTCCTCCGCATGTTGCCGGTCGCAATCCAAATGCGTGATCACCTGCGTCAGGAAAAGACCGGCAATCTGCCTTTCCCTCTAGTCGAAGTCGCGCGGCAAACGCATTTCTCAAGGGGGACGCTCGGGCTTTGGACTTCGGATCATTTTGTTATCTACTACAGAGACGGCCAAGTCCCGCAGCCCGGCATCATCATCCTTGGACAAGCGATTGGAGATGCTTCGATCTTTGATCGACCTGGACCCGTCACTGTGCGTATCGAGCGTGCGCAATGAACACCCTCGTGACGCGCGGCGGGAGCCCGAATATGACCAGCTGTATTTGTCCGTCTTTTCATGCCGTCGTTGTGTCGGACGCTCCCTCCGAGGGCCACAACTGCCCTCCGGTTGAGCCGATGTCGGCTCCTGGGCCCGATGCCGACCTTCGCTCGGAAAGCCGAAATGTCTGCTTCTGGGAGATGAGCCGATCAACGCGAAGTAACCTGCCAAGGGCAGCTTGTGACTCGAAGCCGACCTCGGCAAGGCTCCGACTGAGGTCCGCAGCGGACCCTCAGTGAACATGGGCAGCTAAGGCCATCCCCAACACTGCCCATAAGCTTAACCCGATCAATTGCACTCCTTGGCCGTTAGCCGTAGGCTACCCAGCGGGCGAGACCGGCGGAAAGCCATGGTTGTCGAGACGCGCTATGTGACCAGCGGCGAGGTCTTCGTCGCCTACCAAATATCCGGACAGGAAGGTCCGGATTTGCTCATGACGCCCGGCTTTGTTTCGCATCTCGAGCAGTCGTGGGAGAATCCCAACGCCGCGCGCTTCCTTAACGACCTCGGCTCGTTTTGCCGACTGATCCGATTCGACAAACGCGGCACGGGTCTTAGCGATCGTGGCGTTGGTGTCCCGCATCTCGATGAAAGGATCGACGATATCCGCGCCGTGCTTGACGTCTCAGGTACTAAGAAGGCCTACTTGTTCGGCGTCTCGGAGGGCGGGCCGATGTCGATCCTGTTCGCGGCGACCTATCCCGAACGTGTCGCGGGCCTCATCCTGTTTGGTACGTATGCGCGCACGGTGGGCGCCTCCATTCCATTTGACGATTTCGCGGGATTCGAGCGCGATATCCGGTCCAGCTGGGGGACCGGCAAAAGTCTACCCAGTTTCTCTCCATCGGCAGCCGCAGTTGCCGGGGCCATGGAGCGCTTCGCCAAGTTCGAGCGCTCGGCGGCCAGCCCGTCTGATGTTATCAACCTGATGCGTATGAACCGCGAGATCGACGTAACGGCCATCCTGCCGTCGATTCAGGTTCCTACCCTAGTCATGCATCGGCGCGACGATGTACGCATTCGTGCACTCGCCGGGCGCGAGCTTGGAAAGAGAATTCCTCACGCGCGCTACATCGAACTCCCGGGTAACGATCACCTCGCATGGTCCGGAGATCAGGACCGGATTGTCGAGGAGATTAGACAATTCATGGGTGTTTCGGCTACTTCCGTCGACGTTGACCGCGTCCTCTCGACTGTGCTGTTTACCGACATCGTTGATTCGACAAAGAGAGCATCGTTGGTGGGCGACAGGCAATGGCGTTCAGTTCTGGAAGCGCATCATGCGGCAGTGCGTTCGGAACTGGAGCGGCATCGCGGTCGCGAAGTTAAGACTACAGGCGACGGATTTCTGGCCCTCTTCGATGGCCCGGCGCGCGCTGTTCGCTGCGCCCAGAGGATCATCAGCGCGGTGCGGCCGCTCGATCTCGAAGTGCGGGCCGGCGTCCATACTGGTGAGATTGAAATGATGGGCGACGATGTGGGCGGCATTGCTGTGCACATCGCAGCACGAGTAGCTCAGCATGCGAAAGCGAGCGAAGTTCTGGCCTCAAGCACTGTACGAGACCTAGTGGCAGGTGCTGGCCTCAAGTTCGTCGATCAGGGACCGGCCGAGCTTAAGGGGCTTGCCGAGCCGATGCGCCTATTCGCAGCGGTCACCTGAATTTAATCCGGGGTCGCCGACTGGGCCTTAAAAAGCTGAGCAGCTTTCACCCGATGTCCAATTGTGGCCCGTCGGCGACGTTCGCTTACAGGGCCGCTATGTCTGCCTTGAGGAGATAAGCCGACCCCAGGTCAAGTCGGCTCGAAAGTCAGCCTGTGACCCGGAGCTGACGTCAGCGGACTCGTCACGACCGGCTAAGCACACGGCCACACAACATGCTGATCTCAGCCGAGATCGTCTCAAAGTCACAGGGTTTCTCAAATCGCCGCACGTCCCTGAAGCGGTGGGGAATAGCATCAGCACCGTATCCGGTTACAAAGATGAATGGCTTGCCGAGGCGCTTCAATTCCTCCGCGATCGGGTAGGCTAAACATCCGCGCAGGTTTATATCGATCAGGGCAAGGTCAAACGAACCGGTTTCGATTGACATCGCATAGCTAAGTTCGGCGACCGGGCCGATCACTTTGCAGCCAAGTAACCGAAGCGCCTTCGCGAGGTCATCTGCCAGGAAGTATTCATCCTCAATGATCAGAACGCGGCAGCCCTCTATTGAACGTGCTACGTGGGATGTCATGATCTCGCCTCCTGACGCGACCCTCCTTCTGACAAACGCGAACTGGCGGTTCCGGGTTCCGCTCGACAGCTTCATGTACGTCGCCTCAGTGGGCGACCTCCTAAAAGAGGCGTCCGCTCGTGGCGGTCGGTTGGCGCACTGCAACGCCAGGTCCTAAGCTGAGTCAGGCGCGCCCTAATTTGCCATTGTGTATCGTTTGATACGTCGCGCTTGGATCTGCCTTGCTACTGTTTCTCGAACTATGCGGAGCGGGCATGGACCAGCAAAAGGAAGCACTTGGGCACTTCGAACACCCGGACTGTGCGAATTGCCGCATCTAGCCCCGTGCTGGGGCCGTTTGTTTGTCATGCCCGGAAGTGAGGTTGGGACAATGCTACGAATGGTAGTTGTCCGGGATACCCCAGCATCACATTACCTCCGTTGTGGCTTTTGCCGGGGCTGGCATTTCATCCCGAACAAGATTTCAACCGGCAAGGGGTCGCTGAATGGCGACCCCTTCTGATTCCGAAGCGTTAGAGTGAACGAGGACAGTTCGGCTTCGTCAGGTATCACCCATCGCCTATCAGCCGACGCGGCGGCCTTGTTCACGAGCGAATGCAATGCATCGGTTAATCTGGCTGGCAAGGCCCGAAGCCGATATCGCCGGCCACATTGAGGGATGGCTTAACTCGCGCGGATTGCAACCACCGAAATAAGGCGTATGATTCTGGCTGATTTGCAAGCTAAGGGAGGTGCATTTTGGCAG
>NZ_JADPJF010000040.1:0-951 GCF_023073295.1 Bradyrhizobium sp. 23
GTGAAGAAGGCGAGATCGCCATCGGCGATATGGCGACGGATCAGCAGACCGCGCGTCCATAAACCATCATTTGCGCTGTTGAACTGCTCGGCCTCGAGGTCGGCCAGTTCGAGATAACACCAGTCGTGCAGCCGCGGTCCTTTGGTTCCGGCTCCCGCCGACAGGCGCTTCCAGTCGGACGGGCGGCGCGTCCGGGCGAGGTCCGCGGCCGTACCGGCGACCGGCGGTCGCTTGCCCCAGGATCGAAACACATGAGCGCTGCTGACCCCGAGCACGTAGCCTTTGCCTGCCCGACGTAGTTGCTGTTCGATGTCGCCAACACCGTAGACCGTGTCACCGGCAACCCACTTGAATGGTACAGACGCGGCTATCGCACGTGCGATCATTCTCGTCGCAAGCTTTGGTTTGGTCGCAAAGCAGACATCGGGCACGTATGCGGCTTCCAGACGATCTGGATCGTCGGTCCATTCCTTCGGAAGATACAACGCGCGATCGATGAACGCATGACCATGACGCGAAACGTAGGTAGCGAAGACGCCGATCTGGCAGTTCGTGATCTTCCCTGCCGAACCAGTGTATTGCCGCGCCACTCCGCACGAGGCGTTACCCTGCTTGAGAAAGCCGGTCTCGTCGATCACCAGCACCGCATCGTCATCCGCCAAGTGCTCGATGACATAGTCCCGGACGATATCGCGCAGGGCATCAGCGTCCCAATCCCCGCGACCCAGGATCGCCTGCTGCCGCCATGGGCCGGGATCGCCAGCCGCCTCCGCGCGCATCCAACCGGTCTTGCGCTGCTCATCTCCGAGCAGACCTTCCAGGAACAGGCCTGCATTCGTCGCCACACGCTCTTGCGTGAACAACGGACGTATCCGCTGCTTGACCTCTCGAAGCGACGCCGCCCACAACGCAAGCGTCTCCTCAACCGACGCGGCCCGCGTCCACGACATT
>NZ_JADPJF010000011.1:0-756 GCF_023073295.1 Bradyrhizobium sp. 23
GCTATTTTGAATGTGGCACGCGCGGCGGCGATGTGCTCGAAATAGCGCATGAGCATCGCGGCGCTGCGCGACGAAAATGAACAACTGAAAGCGCTTTTGGCGCAAACGCAGGCGGCCTTAAGCGAGCATCAGGGGGCGCTGGCGGCGTCGGAAGAAGCGCGGCGTCGGCTGGAGGTCATCCTCGGCGAATTGCGACGCGACAAGTTTGGCGCGAAGTCCGAGAAGCTGCGGCCAGATCAGTATCACTTACCGTTGGAAGACGTGGAGATCGCGCAAGGCATCCTGGACGCGGCGCAGGAGAGAGCCGAGGCTGTGATCAAGGGCCGATCGCGGAGCGTGCCGGATCAAGGTTCTCATCGCAATCGCGGCTGCTTGCCTGCCCATTTGCCGCGGGTGGAACGGATCATCGAGCCTGCGAGCACGCTCTGTCCGTGCGGTTGCGGCGCCATGACGAAGATCGGCGAGGACGTCAGCCAGCGCCTCGACGTGATCCCGGCGCAATGGCGGGTGTTGGTCACGCGCCGCCCGAAATACATCTGTCGCCATTGCTCGGGCCCTGTCGTGCAGGCGCACGCACCGGAGCACGTGGTGCCCAGCGGGCTGCCGACCGAAGCGGCGATTGCGCACGTGATCGTCTCCAAGTTTGGCGACCATACGCCGTTTTACCGCCAAGCCGAGATCTATGCGCGCCAGGGCATCCGGCTTGATCGGGCGACACTGGGCAACTGGTCCGGCCGCGCCTGCTTCCATCTTCAG
>NZ_JADPJF010000011.1:896-1502 GCF_023073295.1 Bradyrhizobium sp. 23
GCTCGATCCCGGGCGAGGCCACACGAAGAAGGGGTACTTCTGGGCGATCGTCTCCGACGACCGCGGCCACAGCGGCCCAAGTCCGCCGATCGTGCTGTTCCGATATGCCCCCGGTCGCAGCGGTTCCTTTGCGGAGCAGTTCCTGGATGGCTTTTGCGGACACTTCCTGCAATGCGACGCCTATGACGGTTATGACCGGCTGACCGAAGTCGCTCGACCGCAAGGGCCGTGGACGCTCGTGCATTGCTGGAGCCATTTGCGCCGGCGCTTCGTCAAATTGGCCCGTAACAGCAAATCGCCGATCGCCGAGGCCGCCGTTCGGCACATCGCACAGCTTTACGCCATCGAAGCCGTGGTGCGCGGCTCATCGCCGGACATACGGTTGGCCGCGCGCAAGGAGCACTCGCTGCCAATGGTAGCCGCGTTGAAGTCGTGGTTCGAAAAACAGCTGTCGATGATCTCCAGCGGTTCGACGCTCGCCGAGGACATCCGCTACGCGCTCAATCACTGGCAGGGGCTGACCCGCTTCCTCGAAGACGGGCGCCTCGAGCTCGACACGAACCCGGTCGAGAACGCCATCCGGCCAGTCTGCCTGACCAGAAAAAA
>NZ_JADPJF010000011.1:1660-7808 GCF_023073295.1 Bradyrhizobium sp. 23
ATCAACCCGGCCGCCTACATCGCCGAAACACTCGAGGCCATCATCGACGGCCATCCCCATAGCAGAATCGAAGACCTCATGCCGTGGCGATTCCGCAAAGCGTCAAGCCAGCTCCAATAAGGGTCCCGGCTAAGCGCTTACTATCAATCGTCTGCGGAAGGCGCAGCTCAGGTCCGCTCGAGTGTGCGCGCATAGCGCCCCCCCAGTTGGGAGGCTGCTCGTCGGTGGCCACGAGTGATCAAGCGAATCAATCAAGCTTACTTAAATGTGTGGATAGGAGGTGCCTTGGCGACGCAATCGATCGCCCATGGCTGGAATGCTCTGGCGAGGCGGTGCGAATTGGCTTTGTCTATCCAGCCGAGCTCTGCCGCTGTCACCATCGTAATGGGGCTGCTTCCCGGGAGTTGTCGGTGCCGCGGCGGCTGAGAAGATTGGAAACGAGATCAATCGGCAGCCCGTTAACCTGGTCAAAGAGCCAAGCTCCCGTCAGGTAACCCAACAATGACTTCGCCGTTCTAGATAACCTTGAACTATGGACGACCTCGAAAGGCGTCGTCAGGTGCAGGCCACGCCGGGTTGATCATCGCGGATTCGATATTTGTGGGAAGATTTGCCGAGCGTCACGTTGGAAGGCCTAATCGGTACTCAGCCCTGGTCCCATTGAGAGCATCGCGGCTCGAGTCCAGATTGGCGCGTTTGCTACAATCGCATTGGTATTGAAGACTTGCTACGCCGACTACTCCAGGTTGGCCGGGGGAAAGACCGCGGTTTTGCAGGCAATCAAATGGCTGTTGGAA
The DNA here is from genome assembly GCF_023073295.1 of Bradyrhizobium sp. 23. Taxonomy (NCBI): domain Bacteria; kingdom Pseudomonadati; phylum Pseudomonadota; class Alphaproteobacteria; order Hyphomicrobiales; family Nitrobacteraceae; genus Bradyrhizobium; species Bradyrhizobium sp. 23. The sequence goes on from NZ_JADPJF010000011.1 coordinate 2,458, forward strand.
CGAGCGGCGCAGTTGGCCATGCTCTCTGATGGATGGCCGGGGCCTTGTAGCGGGCGCCGATCGGCGTCCTCCCATTCATCTTGAGGCGCGAGCGATTGTTAGGCCGGCATTCTCCAGCACATCCAAAATCGTTTCAGCAACCGCCCGCGGATCTCGCTCGTCCTCTTTGCTAACGTTACAGGCCAAGGTAGCTGCGATGATCGCGTGCGCTGTTTTGCGCTGGAGGCAATCGTATTCGGCATACTCACCGCAAGTATTGCAGTTGATCACTGGTCGGCCGCTCCAGGGATCGTGCATTGCGATCTCGCACCAGTTATCTGTGTGACATTTCGGACAGAGCATAGATCGAGATTTCCTTGTGGTCTGACCTCGCGCGCTCGCCATGGCCATCAGTTGAACGGCCACTTGCTAGCCAAAGCTGTAGAAGTCATTGCTACTCCGAAGGCCGTGTTGCCCGTCTTTGGATACGAAAAACGTGATGGAGGCGGCGGCGGAGGCAATCCAGGCACCCGAAGGCGGCTTCGGCATGAGCGACCAGTCGACGCATCTCCGGCGAGAATGCTGGCAACCGTGTATGCCTGGAGCTACCTGTTTTGGCGTGAGCAAGCTATTGCAGGTTCGCCGCGGCCGCATCACGGCTACGTAAGATGAGTATGGCCTCCAACTTCCATTCCACTCTGAGCTGCGAGGCCCCGATCTCCGGACGGCGACCTTCTGCGTGAGCAATCTGTCAAATCGGGCAACCGCCACGCGAGGATGCTGCTGCGATCTTAGAATCCGGTTCCCCTGCAGCCTGGCTTAGTCGCCACACGTGCAATGATTCGCCGAGGCGACTTCACTGCGGCGCCCGGGACAAGGCGGGCGTTCTGCAATCTGGGCGCCAAATGATACACTCGAAATTGTGTCGCCCGGAAGCTGTTGTACGGCCAAGCACGCTTGCCAACTGTAAGAGACCCTACAATCTGACGCTACGTACGATTCAAGCCCTAATGTCGAGAGTCGCGCATTCGCGCCCTTTGCCGCGCTTGCTGCGAGCGGCTTGTCGCATCGCAGACATCAACAGAGTGGTCGGCAGATAACCGCAAATGAGGTGCTTTTGCGAAAGCCAACCTACGGGATCTTACGTAGGGCATGTGTCGCATTTTCGTGATCTAAAAATTGCATCGTCTTCCGCATGAAGGAAAAAAAGCTGTTCTCAGACGCCAAACATTGGAGAAGCCGTGCTGAAGCGACCCGAAGAAAAGCGGAGTCGCTCGAGGACGACACATCCAGATGCAGGCTCCTCAAGGTCGCTGAAGAATATGATAAGCTGGCTCGCCTCGCGGAGGGGCGGCAAAGAAATGAGCTTGACGGGCAGTTCTGATCGCCACCGGGCGGACGGTTGCACCGATCGTCAACGCCGTGTGACCCCGGCGCGGGTGTCTCTCCGTTGGAGCTCACAGCCCGTTAGCTGAACTGCGAAACTGCGTCATGCGGTAAGACCAATGAGCTAGGCTGCTGAACGAGTGCGGTCCGCGCGTCCGAGCCTCTGACCATGAATCCATTCTGAGTCGCGGGGCCGGCCACATAGATGACGCATTGACGGTGTCTCAGGCGGCAAGCCGGCTAACCGCTAGACATGAGAAGGATGAGATGAAAGCCCACCGTCAGGTCGTCGAATCAAAAGCCTCTCGCTCGATGAACTGGCGAGGCATTGGCGTCGCGCTTTGCATCATGTTGCTGAAGCCAGGACGTTTGTTTGGGTGACAAAGTAGCCGGTTCGCCGGATCATGCCACGCGAATTGGCTTCCGCCGCCATTTTGGCGTGAGGCGTTTCAGTCGAATTCTGGCATCTTGCACCAAGCACTGCTGAACTCAACGCCATACATTGCGGACATGTTCAGGCGAAGAGGCGAGCAGAAGCTCCTGCTGGCACGGCTTGCCAAGACGGGCCATCATAGATCTCTGCGCAGATTGTCTGCATGAGGCCGGGTTCGCAACGAAGGCGCGAATGACAAGAAAATTGAAGAGACGATCAGATGTCGAAAGACAAACCCAAGAGAACTCCCCGGTGAACGGTGCGGATAGAACCGATGATCTTCATCCAAGTAGGTTCGGTGCAGATGATCAGCGGTAGCTGGGGCTGCCCATGCCCGGGTGCCCGTTCGATGTGCGACTCGGACAAGACGAGTGGTGCCGGATGCAACTCTATCGGCCAAATGGAGGACGCATGAGGAGGCACAGTGTAGAAAGACTGGAGGCGGGGCGCGTTCGCGAGGGCCAATTCGCCACTGCACCAGGGTCTGGCCCTTCTGGTCTCTTCTTCGTGCAGGGGCCTTGTGGCTGCCAACTCAAGATCATCGGCTTAATCCGTCCGGGATGGGAGCATGTCTCAGTGTCGACGCCACGGCGATCTCCAAACTGGGAGGAGATGTGCCTCGCTAAAGATATGTTTTGGGATGAAGAGGAATGCGTGATGCAGCTGCATCCTCCTCATTCGCAGTATGTGAACAATAGTCGCTATTGCCTGCATCTCTGGAGGCCGACGCGTCAGGTCATTCCGATGCCTCCGGCAGCCTTCGTGGGCATCGTCGGGCTCGGGCCGTCTGAAGCGGCAATTCTGTTTGCGCAGATGAGTGCGACACCTTAGCGGATCTCGCCCCGCCGACGCCAAGTCGGGCGGCGGCGACATAATCGAGAGCCCCGCGGAGTTGCTCACCACAGCCAGGGACGACGAGCACAGCGGCGAGCGAGCCTAGGTGGCCAAGGCCCGCCAAGGGGCCGTCAGCCACTACTCTGCGCCCCAGAGCCCAACCCGCTGCACTTCTGAAAGGGGCGGAAGGTAACGCTCGCAGAGTCGGCTTGTTGAGGCCGCCGTTTGTTGTGCGGAATGTGACGCGCATAACAACACCATTGAGGATTCAGCCAGGTGAGCAGATCCGTCGCTCCGTTATACACGGCGCGCGGCCAAATACATTTGCATCGGAAGAGGCTCCTAGGGGGCGCAACTACCGGACGCACCGCCTAGTTACCTGAGTGAGGCGCGCCCGCGGGGAAATCCTGCATGAGGGGGCGGCGATTAGCCTGATATCAGCGCCATGCCCGCGCAACTCGGCGATATTTCTCGTTCAATACAGGGCAAGAGTGTTGCTTTGCGGAGCTACGCACGACGTTGTCGTCTGTACGATCGAGCGAAAATCTTGAGGGTGCTGTGGAAGTCGAAGGCAATAGCGGCCGCAACGGCGCGCCGGTCCGCCGCGACTGCGAACGTGCCGAGGCGGAGGGGGTTTACGTGCAGCCAATTCCCGAGCTCCTAGTTCAGGCCCAGACCGTTCATCGCGGTAATTTTGACCCACGTCGAAACCGCAAGCCTGCTCAAATCAAGACCGGCGGCTGTCCTGAAGACTGCGCCTATTGCGCACAGAGCGTGCATTACGACACTGGCCTGAAGGCGACTCGCTTGACGGATCGCGCTGATGTGGTCGCCGCCTCGCAGCGCGCCAAGGCGGCCGGGCCGAGTCGCTTCTGCATGGCCGCGGCGTGGCGCAGTCCAAAGGACCGCGACCTCGATAAGGTCTGCGACATGATTGCCGCCGTTAAACGTGTTGGCATGGAGACGTGCGTAACGCTCGGCATGCTCACGCCAAAGCAAGCCGCACGCCTCGCCGACGCCGGCCTCGACTTCTACAATCATAACGTGGACACTTCACCCGAGGATCAACCTGTGGAACGAGGTGAATGGCGTGCCGGTGAAGGTCACGGCGGAGCGTCCCGATCCGATTGCACTGGTGCGCCTGGTGGCGACCGCGCGGATCATGATGCCCACGAGCGTCGTACGGTTGGCCGCCGGGCGCCAGTACATGAGTGATGAACTCCAAGCCCTATGCTTCTTGGCGGGTGCGAACTCCATCTTTGTCGGCGATGTGTTGCTGACTACCAAAAACCCGCAATTTGACGGTGATGCAAGTTTGTTAGCTCGGCTCGGCATTACGTCTGGACTCGCTTAAGCCATCAGAAGAACGGCGTGCTGCGCGCAAGCCACTAGCGTAGGTAAGAAATGCAGATTGTCTTGATGAAGGGAAAGATTCATTGCGCCTCGGTAACTGAATCCGACCTGCACTTTGAAGGCTCGATCTCGATTGATCGCGCACTTTTGGACGCGGCCGGTATCCTGATTAACGAACGCGTCGAACTCTACAACCTCGAGACGGGGGCACGCTTTGCAACGTTTGCGACAGAAGCGCCGCGAGGGTCCGGCACGGTAGACGTGAACGGTGCGGCGGCGCGACTGGCGATGCCCGGCGATAGGATAAGCATCGTTGCATACGCCTCAGTTGACGAGGCGGAGGCAAGAAGCTTCAGGCCGCGCATTGTGCTGGTTGATCGACAAAATCGCATCGTGCCGATCTGAATCCAACAAGCTAATCGCGTAGAGCCCTGTCGTTGGTGGCCAGTTAGGAGTTTTGCGGCGTCGATCCTTGGCTCAGCGAGTGAAGAATGAATACCATCATTGCGGGTAAAGTCACCAGCTATGCGGCAGGCTTGGATGCTTAAACGCGAGAACCGCCTGCAGAGTCTCAGGCCGCGCACCGGGATTGACTTTTCATCCAACGATTATATGGCCCTGGCGAGCGCGCCGCGGATGAAAAAAGCGATCGTCACCGCGCTTGAAGCCGGTACTCCGATCGGAGCCGGCGGATCACGGCTTCTGCGCGGCAACTGCGAGGAGCACGAATGCCTCGAAGCAGCAGCGGCGCGGTTCTTCGGCGCGCAGACCGCGCTCTTCTTCGGCGGTGGCTATGTTGCAAAGGTTGCGGTGCTGACAACGTTGCCGCAACGGGATGACCTGCTCGTCCTTGATTCCCTGGTTCACGCCAGCATTCACGAAGGAGCACGAGCTGGCCGAGCCGCGTTTCGAATCACCGCCCATAACCGCCCGCAGTTTATCGAAAGCGCAATTTGCGACTGGCGTGCCGCGGGCGGAGCGAGGCAGGTCTGGATCGTAGTCGAGAGCCTCTACGGCATGGATGGCGATTTCGCACCGCTTGAAGACCTGCTCGCGATCGCGGACCGGCACGATGCGTTCTTGGTTGTGGACGAAGCTCATGCCACCGGCGTTTACGGCGAGCAGGGGCGAGGGCTCACAGGGCCGTTTGAAGGACGCGAAAATCTCCTGGTTATTCATACCTGCGGCAAGGCGCTGGGAGCTGCCGGCGCGCTTGTCACCGCCTCTGGCGTGCTGCGCGATTTCATGATCAATCGCTGTCGCCCGTTTATCTTCGCGACCGCCCCTTCGCCGTTAATGGCGGTGGCCGTACGGGAGGCTCTGTTGATCCTGCAGGAGGAGCCGGAGCGCCAACAGCGGCTGGCGA
>NZ_JADPJF010000011.1:7891-31968 GCF_023073295.1 Bradyrhizobium sp. 23
TGTCGCGTTCACGCATCAGGAGATGGTTGCGCGAGGCGAGAGAAGTCCTTCGAACTCGCAGATCCTTCCCTATATCGTTGGCGAGAATGCCCGCGCCATGAGGCTAGCGTCCGCGCTACAGGCTCGCGGATTTGACATCCGACGAATCAGACCGCCAACAGTGCCGACCGGCACGGCCCGTTTACGAATTTCACTGACGCTCAACGTCGGAGAGGATGAGGTGCGTGCGATGCTCGATGCCCTCGCTGAGGAGACGGGGGGCGAATCTCGATGAGCCAGCGGATCGTGGTGACCGGCACAGATGCAGGGATCGGCAAATCTGTCTTTTCGGCAGGCCTTGCCCATCTTCTCGGCGCGAATTATTGGAAACCAATTCAGGCCGGTGTTGAAGGAGAGACCGATAGCGAGCAGGTCGCACGACTGAGCGGTCTTCCGGCCGATCGGATCGTTCCGGAGCGTTACCGCCTTAAAACGTCCGCCTCGCCGCACCATGCCGCCGAAATAGACGGAATTCGCATCGACCCCGATTCGCTCGTCCTGCCGCAAACCGGGGAGCGACCGCTCGTCATCGAAGGCGCTGGCGGGTTAATGGTGCCGCTGAATTCCAGTGCACTCTACATCGACATCTTCGAGCGGTGGCGACTTCCCGTCGTGCTTTGCGCGCGCACGCTACTCGGAACCATCAATCACTCCCTGCTCTCGATAGAGGCCTTGCGAAAGCGCCAGATCGACATTCTTGGGATCGCATTCATCGGAGAAAGAAATTCGGAGACTGAGAGCGCAATTTGTGACATCGCGCGGGTGCGTTGGTTAGGACGGCTGCCCTGGATTTCTCCTTTGACGGCAGAGAGCCTGCAGGCTGTCTTCAAAGGCTCGTTTATTCCCGGCGATTTCACGCCATGAAGCCAAACAAGAGGTCGCCAATTTGGCATCCATTCACGCAGCATGCTCTTCACAACGAGATGACCAAGGTTGTGCGTGGCGATGGTGCTTATCTCTACACTGCGGATGCATAATCGAATCATAGATGCAATCTCACCCTGGTGGGTCGTCACTCACGGCCATTGCCATCCGTAGATCGTGAGCGCGATTCAGGAACAGGCCGGCAAGCTAAACCAAGTCATTTTCGCCGGCTACACGCATGATCCGGCTGAGGAGGTCGCTCGGCTCCTTTTGAAACTCACACCCCAAGGCTTGGACCACGTGTTCTACTCGGACAGCGGGTCAGCCAGCGTGGAAGTCGCCTTGAAGATGGCACTCGGTTATTGGCACAATATAGGCGAAGAGCGAACACGCATCATTGTAGCAGCACTCCTATCACGGGGACACGTTCGGCGCGATGTCAGTTGGTGCCCGCGGTGTCTTCAACGCGGCGTACGGACCTCTCCTGTTCGACGTGACCTCAATCCCGTTCCCTGCGAGCGGTCGTGAGCGGGCGACGCTCGATGCGCTTGAGTCAGCATGTCGGAACGAAAATCCCGCAGCCTTTATTGTCGAGCCTCTGATGTTAGGGGCAGGCGGAATGCTGATGTACCCAGCTTGGGTGCTAAGAGAGATGAAGCGGATCTGCGGAGGCGTCGGACGTTCTGTTCATTGCCGATGAGGTCATGACGGGCTGACGGGCTGGGGCCGCACCGGAACAATCTTCGCCTGTGAGCAGGCCAATGTTGTGCCAGATATAGCGTGCTATTCCAAGGGTCTCACGGGAGGGGCGCTGCCGCTCGCGGTGACACTCTGCCGGGCAGAGATTTTCGATGCCCATTATTCAAAAGACCGTACGCGCACATTCTTTCATTCGAGTTCGTATACGGCAAATCCGGTGGCCTGTGCCGCCGCCAAAGCTAACCTGGATCTGTGGAAAGGCCAGGAATGTCACCGGCGCATCGCTGCGGTCGCAACCATGCAAGAGCAGGCAATTGAAGGATTCCGCGCCGATCCGCGCTTTGCAAACGTTCGCCGTAGCGGCACCATCACAGCACTCGACCTGAAGACGAGAGATACCGGCTATCTCGCAGGCGTCGGCCCGAGGCTTCACGCCTTCTTAACGACCGCAATCTCTTGCTGCGTCCACTCGGTAATACGATTTATGTGATGCCGCCATATTGTGTAACAGCAGGTGACCTGGACGAAATTTATGCACGCATCTGTGACGCTGCCGATGCGCTGGCCTGAAGACGCGCGCGGTAGCGCAAGATGAAGGATCCTGAGCTGTCGTCGGCTTCCCGAACGACTTGAGAGAGCCTTGCCATAGACTTTCGAAATGGGCGATTGTGACCTCGCATCTGCAATGTGGGTTCCAAGGGGAAGGCCGTTTCCAGAGACATGCGGAGGCCGGATCAGATCGAACAGAGCCACATTTCGCAGCTGTCAGTTGAACGCGTCACGATTCCAGTTCTGCAATGATGCAAGGAGGAAAGGCACACCATCGTCATGACCACGGGTTATGATGCGGTGACGGCATGTATCGCCGATCCTGTCGTCGACGTCATTCTTGTCGGCGATAGCGTCGGCAATGTATGCCTTGGGTGTGATGACACTTTACCCGTCAGCATGGGATGATGAATCACCACTTGGAGGCGGTCGCGCGAACAAGGCCTCGCGCCCTGCTTGTAGCTGACATGCCGTTTCTCAGCTTTCATATCAGTCCCGAGGACACGATACGCAACGCTAGAGATTTCCTGCAGCTTGGCACAGACGCAGGCTATGTAGAGGACCGTCAGCTGCTGCAGGAGGGCCTCTCGCGCTGGGCAGCTGATGTCCTTAACGCAGCATTCCCCGCGTCGCAGGAGTCATGTCGTCTTCCGGACGGTTTGCGCGACTCGATCGTAAACTGGACGCCTTCCAAGTCAAGGTAGTGCATGGGCAACTGCGGGCCGAGACGGAGATTCGAACGACTGGGACGTCTCGGATTCAGTACGGCACTCGAAGAAACATTTCGCCGAGTGTGATTGGATTACGTTCGATCGCCAGATCTGGGTCGAAACCCGGCGGCTAGAGGACTGGTACAGCGAAGCTCATCTCACGACTCTCGATTGAACAGACGGACGCAATGGGCTGAGTTCGCCGGTGCCATACAAACCTGAGCAATACACGCTTCGATGGGGTTGCTCTTATGCCGATCACCGGCTCGACGGGCGGCACGCCGTCGCCGTCGACCGCTGTTCCGGGCGTCACAAGTCGATGCCATCGCAATACCCTGCCGTACTCAAACAATTAAATGCAATACAGCTAGTTTATTGCAGGTTTGGCCTGCGGGAGACCTGAGCGTGGCGGCATTCCAATGACGAGCTGAGATAGATATGGAACGCCGCGAACAATCGAGCGCACCATTAGCGCGATCGCAATAATCGAGGCACCGAGCAGACCCGCGATGATCAACCGGGTCGTGAGATCCCAAAGTTCTCCGAATTGTACGAAATCCATGAGACGGAACACGGTACCCTGGACCAGGTAGAGCAGCAGCGTGGTCTGGCCCAACTCCACAGCGATAAAGCGGGCCATCCGATTTGAATGGCCAAGGCTCCAGCATTGCAGCAGGAGTTCGATAACGATTGCTGAGGCAGCTGCAGAGCCAACAAACATCAGAAGCACGTCTTTAGCCGACCGAAGATCGTGAATTACCCCAAGATTATTGTAGACATAGGTGTCCTTGCCCCACGCTAGAAAGCATACGCAAGTGACTATCGAGAGAAATAAGACCAGGAGCGGCTTGTGACGTCGCCATGTACTCGTCCATCGTTCTCTCGATTGAGCAAGCAAGAAGCCGAAGCAGAAGAATGGGTAAGTGAATCTGATCAGGGGTGATATGGAGAATGTCAGAGGCGCGAGTGCGACCAGTATGGCTACGCCAGATATGACCCACGATCGCTGGTCGAGCCTGCTAGAAATCTTGATGAGAAGGTAGGAAACAAACGTGGCCCAGATGAACCAGTAGGTGCCAGCGAAATCGTCTAAAAATCCCAAAAGTCCGCTCGTTATGCTGGTCGCGCGCCACAATGCCGCCAGCTTAACGGTCTCCATGAACGTCCACCAAAACAGCATCGGCAGCAAGAGCTGCTTCGCACGGTCGCTGGCGGCTCGAGTGAACGACTTTTGCAGCAGCGATCGAGAAGAAAGATATCCGCTTATCGCCATAAAGAGTGGCATGTGAAACATATAGATCGATTTGTAGTACGGCGAATACCAAAACCCGTCGTCTCGGTAGATGACATACTGGATCAGGTGCCCAACGATCACCAAAAGAATGAGCGCACCTTTCGCGAAGTCTAAGCTCAGATCTCGATCGTTAGCCTCTGTCGTGCGCGAGCTCGGGGCGATCGTTCCAGTCACGCGTAGCAATGTATGAAACATCTAGATATCTGTTGTTGATGAGCCGGCGGCCCGTTGTTCGGTTCTTCTGCCTCATTTTTGATCCAAATGAAAGGTGATGGCGGGACTTTTTGGAAGGGAGTAAGCTCAGCTTGTTTTAGCCTTCAAGAACGAGCTGTGCGCCGAGCCTCTCTGAATGCCTCAAGGAACTTCGCGGCAGAACAGATGTCTAGGTCAAGGTAGTGATGTAGCAGTACGGGCGCGGCATACTATTTGCAGAGACAGGTTCTGGGAGGAAGACTGTCGCACTCAGTCTCCCACTCAGCCCGACGCATTTCAGACCCGGCAGATGCGTCGGGCTTCTTCCGTCCGCCCAGCATACTTGACATTTGGCGGTCACCTTCGGTTGCCGCCGAGGCGCTCACGCCAATAGGCGCTTCTGATGCTGAACTCGGGCACGCCAACATTGGGGTTGCGGCAGTGTGCTACGCGCGCACACGGAGAGCGGTGCTCTGCAGACTGGGGCAAAAGCCGAGGACCGACCCTTTCTGATTGAGATGCTGGCTCGGTTAGCGTGGCTGACGCCGTGAACAGCGCCGGGGATCTCCCGATGGCTGTTCAACCGGGCCGACGCTGCCGGAATGAATGCCACGCGGCCGTCGTGACGTGGGCATGGGCTTGATCGTCCTGCGATCGTGGCCGCACGCAGAACCGATCATTGCTTATGCGCCTTCAATCGTCCGACGCCGTTGTTGACCTCGAGCGCCAGCCGTGACCCGTCGCAGGGCCATCCCGCCCGCGTTTGATGTTGCGCGTGACACCGCGAATGGTGCGCATCATGTTCTCGGTGATGTTGTACAGGCAAGCGATGAACGAAGCTCCTTCGGCAACTTCAACCGGACGACAGTCAGGATTTCGTCGAGGCCCGCGAGGATGCTCACAGCTACGCCGAGCCATGCCGATCGACTCGACGCGCGACATTGCGGATCAATTCTTCAGCCATTTCGGCGTCATCGAGCTCCCAGGTTGGCGCAGCACCCGACGGGTGGCCGCATGATGCTCTTTCGGCAGGCGTTCCATGATGTTTGCGCACCTTGTAGATCTGGCAGCGCTGGGTCGTGGCGACCGAACCGAAGGTGCGGCAGATCGCCTTCGACAACGCTCAACAGTCTTGGCACCGCCGGGTCGCGCCCGCGCGAAACCAGATCGTCCAGTAGGGCCTGAAACGTTGCGGCAATCCGGTCGCCCCTTCCACCAGCGCCACGGATGCTTTTTGACTTCGCCGTCGACCCCGATCGCGGTGGCCAGCACAAGATCGTCGCCGAGATGCAGCCCGTCGATTTGGACCACCAGAAGGTCGAGCGCCGACAGATCGGCCGCCATGAAGTCGGCCAGCCGCGCCGTCGGCAGCGCTACGAACCTCCGCGAGGCAGCCGACTTTGACACCCCCCGATCCGGCCGATGCTTGCACGTCACCCTCCGGCAGCCGGACAGCGCGGGCGAACCGGCGCGTCAACACATTGATCAGCATCAAGTCCATCGCCCAGCGAGCGAGCCAGTGCTCCTGCGCCGCCATTGTCCCAGGACGGAATCGTGACCTCGCGGGCGTTCACGCCCTAACCCGTTCGCAGGCCGCCGTCACATCCGCCTCCGTCATCGTGCCGAGCGCCTCGATCCCTGCCGGAAGGCAGAACCGGTCAAAGCTCGCCTGCACTTTCGCAAACGCTTCGTCCACAGCCCGGTCGCCGGCCAACCAGCCGGTGTGATATCTCTCGTCATCACGTCGCTCTCCTTTGTGGAATCAGCACGCCGAGCCTACCGGCTCAACGGCAACCCCGACCTCTTCAGAAATTCAACAGAACCCGGGACATCCCCACCGCGCGTTCCTTGACGGCTTTCGTCGCAAAGCCGGCCGCGGGATGATTGCTGCTGCGCCTATGCTGTAAACGGCTCGGGCTGGATCGCTGCTGCTCAATCTACGGTCCTAACAAAGTCCGCGCTCGTGCGGCTGGCATCTGGCCACCAAGAAGCCATACACAACATTGGACTCCATTCCGCACAACGAGCTGACCTTCGGCCGACCTCAGACTGGAAAACTTAAATAAGCCACCCCGACCAGAGTCGCTCGCGAGGGCGAGGTTCTATGGTCAAAGGTGCTGCTCGCACTCACGTTGTGGACCGAGGAGGGCAGCAGGCGCTCTCCGCGGATAAGCCGACTCGGCCGATCTCGAATAGCCTTGGCCTTCAGACGTCACCTTCATGATCATCGCTTCAAAACTCCTGACCATTTCGGCGGCAAGCAAGGGCTCACGCCAGTGACTTGTGCGGCGATGCTGTCGGTAGCAACAGTTTCTCTCGTGTGCCTACAAGTTTAGCTTGCTCGGGCTGAATTCAATGTTTCGGTCAATGACTCCTCAAATATATCTAGGCCTTGTCCCAACGTTTCTTGATCGATCGTAAGTGCAGGCAAGAACTTGACAACCTGATCGGTCGGTCCGCATCGCTCGATAATCAATCCCTTTTTAAAAGCTCTATGTGACGTTGCCTCTGCGATTTCGGTCGTTTTGCAATCGAATCCACATACCAAGCCCCGTCCACGAACAGCAAACTTGTTTCCGTGCTGGTGCGCGATAGCATCGAGTCTACGCCGCATAAATGCGCCCAAGCGTCGGACCTGTTGCGAGAGCGTCTGGTTGCGCCAATACAGATTCAAAGCCGCTTTGCCAGAAACGAGTGCAAGGTTGTTTCCTCGAAACGTCCCCGTGTGCTCGCCTGGTTCCCATCCGTCAATCGCTTCTTTGATCAGGAGCATCGATAGTGGCAAACCGTACCCACTCAGCGATTTCGACATTACAACAATGTCTGGCGACAACGCGGCGAACTCGAAACTGAAGAACTCGCCTGTACGGCCACAGCCCATTTGGATATCGTCAACTATGAAAATAGCTCCGACCTCTTTTGCCAAAGCCTCAATTGACTGCAACCATTCCTTACCGGCGACGTTAATGCCTCCCTCTCCTTGCACGGTTTCGACGAGAATGGCGGCTGGAAGATCAGTGCCACTGCTCTCATCCATTAATACCTTTCGCACGTAATCCGCCGGACTGTGAGCGGAGCCAAGATACCCATCATAGGGCATGAACGTTGTGCCGGATAAGGGAATGCTGCTGGCTTTGCGGTAAAAGCGGTTACCGCTCGCGGCTATGGCTCCCAAGCTTTGACCGTGATATCCATTCGTGAAAGAAATGACGTTGTGACGTCCTGTGATCTTACGCGAGAGCTTTAGAGCTGCTTCAACAGCGTTAGCTCCCGTAGGCCCTGTAAATTGAAAGCGGTAGGAAAGATTCCGTTCACGAAGAATGACAGAGCTAAAGGTCTCCATAAATTCGACCTTAGCTGGAGTGGCCATGTCCAAGCCGTGGACGACGCCGTCCGAGTCCAGATACTCGCTGATTGCCGCTTTGATCTCCTGATTGTTGTGGCCATAATTTAGCGCTCCAGCGCCGGACAGAAAGTCAATGACCTTTCGGCCATCCTCTGCGAACATAATCGAGCCGCGCGCCCTGCTGAACACAGCAGGAAAGGAACGTGAGTACGAGCGCACGTTAGACTCTAGCATTTCGACTGTCTTCATTCTGTGCGGCTCGTGTCCTCCAACCATGTCGTCGTCTCCTCGACAAGAAAATCTGCCCGACGAACAAGCGCGCGGCCAACATTGTACAGGATTGGCGGATCATGAGCGCACGGTTCCGGCGCCTCTCGTCGTCCTTTGGGCTCTGCGTAGGGCGTCTGAAAATCAGCTCCAACGGCTTACCCGAGGAACCAGGCGGAACAAAGCTACTATGTCTAGTAGTTTCGTCCCCATCCAGCGAGGGCCCAGGCTAAGTCGTCTTTCGCGGGCAGGTTTGCTTAGTCGCGCGCGATCGAAGAATTTGCGCATACAGCGCGGTTAGCTTGGAAGCGGGGAAGTATGTGGGCCGAGAAAGTTCATCGCGACCAGAGGGCCGATGCGCTCCCGGCGACCGCGGAGCCCGCCAGCCGGAGGCGTGTGTTGGATGCTCACGCTCAGGGTCCCGGCGAGTAGAAGGGACAGGGCCGCCGCGGATCTGGCCCGGTGCGCGGGCTTATCGCTCGTCCAGAGCCGCCGCTTTGGGCCTTGCGTTTGGCCGGGATCGGCGCGGAGAGTGGTGGCGTGGATGCGTTCGGCAGCAAAGGCGTGGCTTGAAATTGCTTCGACCAGTGGCATTTGTGTTGCCCTGCAACCCGATTGCGTAGGTTCGGGTGCTTCGGCCCGCCAAAGGGTTGCTGGGAGCGAACGCAAATTGGCGAGTTTGGCGTACACCGCTCGATCCTTCGAAAGCTCAACATCGAAAATGCGGCCTTTGGGTTTCCTGTGAATTCCGAAGCGATCGCCTCGACAGACTGCGGGATTTTGGACGCGATCGTCCCGTCCTGCTCCCGCAAACTCGGTGCCAGATTTGTCTGGAGCGGTGGCACAAGTTTCAGGTGAATTCTTTGTTCTAACGACGTCCTGCCGGCAAGCCGCTGCCGTGGCACTTCGCGCTAAGCTCAGCAAGGATCTTAGGAGTGAAGGTAGGGCGCTCGTTAAACTGATGAGGGCCTCGCCTCCTCTGATTGCGCGATCATACCAAAGGCGCCTTGTCAGGAGCCCGACGTTGCAAGTGCTTCAACCAGATGCCGAAAGTGCAACAACAACGACAGGAATGCGGCAAGAAAGGCGATGGTCCACTGGCACGCGGTAAGCACGGGCAGTCGCGCATTGATCGACATCGTAAGCGCCGCGCGAGTGCGCTTGGTCCAGACTGCTTCCCCATCTTTCACGCGTTCGTTCCACCCTGCTCGCGAAGCGCTGCATCGAGGCAGGCGCTCAACTCCAGGTCAGCAAACGGCTTGGCAAAAAAACCGGCTACGCCCGCGCTCAACGCGCGAGCTCGCGTGCGATCATCTGCGAAGGCAGTCATCAAGATGAACGGTGCAGCGTGGCCCTGGGCTCGCATCTTTTCCAAAAGTTCAAAGCCGCTCATCATGGGCATCTGCACGTCTGCAATGACACAGGACGTGTGGTTCAATTGAGACGACCGCAAGAATTCCTCAGCCGATGCAAACGTATGAACGATGTGGCCCTGCGATTTCAAAAGGTTGTTCAGTGCGGCACGAATCGCAGGATCGTCGTCAATAACGGAAACAGTTGAATACCTAGACAAGACGACCTGTTCTTGGTTGGGCGAAGGCGCTGGCCGACGCATGACGGCCAGCAGAAGGGTGCGCGTGTACGACGAAATTGTAAAATCATACTTAGGTTTGTACCGTGAAACGCTCAGTCCCAATTCCCAGCCTCTCAGCCATCCTGATCAAATCGGCTAGCGATCGAGCTCCCATCTTCTTCATCACGTGGCCGCGATAGATTTTGACTGTAATCTCGGCGAGCCCGAGTTCCGCGGCTACCTGTTTGTTCAATAGCCCGGCGGCGACCAGTTTCAACACATCCTGCTCTCGTGGACTTAGGGCCTCAAACAAGGACTGGAGCCTGCTGACCACCTTGTCTACACCTCGTCTCTTCCGATCCTGTTCGATAGCTGCGACTACGCCATCGAGTAGTTCCTGATCGCGAAACGGCTTGCTGAGAAAATCGATTGCTCCACTCTTCATGGCTTTGACGGTCATCGGAATATCGCCATGAGCGGTGATGAAAATGATGGGAATGTGAATCTTCTGTTTGGCTAACTCATTCTGGAGCTCAAGGCCGCTCAATCCAGGCAGCCTGATGTCAAGCACAAGGCAGCTAGGAACATCAGGGAGCTCGCTCTGGAGCATTTCCCGGGCGGATCCGTAAGCAACGACATCTAGACCGATCGAACGAAATAGGTTGACCAGCGATTCGCGCATTGAGAGGTCATCGTCGACGACGAAGACGCTCGGCCTCACCTCAGGCCCGACGACATTTGGGGCTTCCTTCCGGGGTTCAGAGCGCTTGGTCACGATAAGGGCCTCACTTGTACGATTTACAGTAGACTTATTGCCTCACGACCACCTTCGATTGATCGCATAGGCTTTTGAGGACGTTCGCGCAGTGCAAATCTTTGAAATTTTCAAGGTATGTGACCGGTCAGCCATTCGCGCCAGCGTGACGCAGACAGGAAAGTGTAGCAAAAACCGCCCGACTGGTCGAGAACTGCCTTTGGAGTCTGTCCGCCGTCGCGTTGGATTGGCTCCCAAGGCGCCGATCAAACGATCAGCAGCCGATCGAGAAGCACCGAATCCAGAACTTGAGGCGCTCCCTTTAGCGGCGGCGCGTGTCGCCTGGCCTTCGCGAGTGAGACTGCAGCGGACCGCTCATTATGCGGCTGAACGATCAGAATGCCCGTCGCCTTGGTAGTTGCACGCGGGGGCGCGAGCTGAGCGAATCGGCCCGATTGTGCCTGTGCATGCGCCGATCCCGCCAGCGTTGAGATCGGCAAGCGGAGTAGACTATCGCACCCATACTAAGGAAAATAGACATCAGAGCGAGTAGCAGCGGCATCAGCAACATGAACTCTTCTTTTCCGTCGTCAGAGCGCCTGTGAGTTGCTCTGTGTGAGGAAAGCACCTCGCACCGACTTCGTACAACCTGACGCAAGGTGCGATTCAAGTCCTTTCCGTCATGTTTGTAGGAAAGATGCTCGAATTCGAGCTGCTGCAGGGGCGCTCACGTGCGTTCGTGGCGTTGTTCCTTCACGAGCCTCGCACCCCAACATGAGGCGGCGTAATCTGAAGGAGAGGCGGGACACACTCCATTCGGTGTCCAGCTGCGGACCGGTTCGCCAAAAGGCAGTTGCATTTGCTCTCCTGCACCAGCCAAACAACCGCTGATCCAGCGAAAGAATCATTCTTCCACCAGAATTTGCGGACATCAGAGGTCCGTGCCCGGCACCTTGAAGGTTCGCTCTTGACCTACATAGGAAGGACAAAACGCGCCCCGAGGGGTCAACCTGAAGGTGTTGTTAGACCTGCCAGTAGCTCATCGATCCGCTAAGGGCCCAGGGCCAGGCAGAAGCATTAAAGGCGAGCCGACGCACTCCGTCGAGAAGAAGGTGCGTCGGGTTCGCCCCACATCGCCAGTACATCCGTGGTGATGCTGCCTCCAATGAAGCAACCAGCGTGGCAAAGCTGAGGCTCGCTCAGCAAGGCAGAGTAGGTCGTGACTCCCCGCTACTTCGTGCCGGCCAGGAAGGGGGGCTTGGTCATTCGTAGCGTCAGTTTGTACGATGCCGGCGCAGATCTATCGAATTGGCAAAGAAGGCGTTCCGCTGTACTTTATTCTAATTCCAATTCTCTTCACCGGTTTTGGGGTAGCCTACGCCTTGCTTGAACAGCGGTTCAAGCAGCGAAAACTCTCTCGGTCATCGGCTTCGCAACGGCCGGCAATTGCCCTGCGGCGAACGGCAGCGAGCGGCATTCCGATCAGCGAGGGCCTATACGGGCGTTCGGTGAGCATCAGGGGTGCCTTTGTCGCGGGTCAGTTGCTCCATCATTGGAGGAATGAAGAGAATAGTTATGGGCGCGGTTTCGCTCACACTTGGCTTTCAGATCTGCCCTTGATGCTGTGGTTCAGAGTCGATGACTGCATGGCGCATTCCAACAGTGGAGCCAGGAGTGAACGTCGATCTCGAAAACAGCACCGCTCGTGTCGCCGGGATTTCTAGCCTGAGCGCCCTTGCGGCGTTTATGTTCAGCGACTCGAGCGAGCATCTTGCTTCTCCTCGGGTCTTAGACCGAAGCAGCGATCCGGGCCCTGCTGCACGTCGGGCAGTGCGCCATGGTCGGGTAAGGGGCCACGAGCCCACTCCATCGAATACAATCCTTCGCCGACACACTGCGCTAGCGAGAGCGCCGCCGCCGATTCTGTGCAGGCTCGGCCGGCGCGCAGGATTGGGCTGGATCGACACGCTTGGGCCACGTATTGGGTGTGTAAGTCGCATCTCGGCGTGCCGCCGTCCACTCTTTGGCGGCCTTAATCGGTACTCCGGCCCCTTTGCGAAGTCTCTTCACAAGCTCGCCCGATATGTGTCAGCTTCCGGCTCAGTCCTTATTGATCGGGCGGGCAAATGCCGCGGGACCTCAGCCGAGCTCTGTTCGGCTCAAGTATCGACAGTGACATCCAGCTCCTGTGGGAGGACGGTGATCGCGCGTTCTGCCGTGGGTGGCACCGGCAAATCCACGGCAGCAGGGCTGTCGTGCTTGTCGTGCGGCCCATCGCGGAACACCCAGCGACGCTCGACCGCCTTGCCCATGAGTACGGGCTGAGGGAGGAGCTAGACGAGGGATGGGCGGTGCGGCCGTTGGAACTCATCCGGGAAGCCGGTCGGACTATGCTGGTCCTGGAGGATCCATGCGGCGAGCCACTGCTAAATTTACTCGGGATCCGTATGGAGCCCAAGCGCTTCCTACGCCTCGCTGTTGGTATCGCGAGGGCCGTGGGCAAGCTTCACCGGCACGGCTTGGTCCACAAGGAGCTGAAACCCGCTCACATTCTGGTCAATTGTCCTGACGAACAGGTGCGACTCACTGGGTTTGGTCTGGCTTCCCGTCTGTCCCGCGAGCGCGTGCCGCCTGAGCCTGCCGAGTTCATCGCCGGCTCGCTGCCCTACATGGCGCCCGAACAGACCGGACGAATGAATCGCTCGGTCGATTGTCGCAGTGATCTCTATTCACTTGGCGTGACATTCTACCAGATGCTGACGGGCGCGCTGCCGTTCACGGGCTCAGATCCCTCGGAGTGGATCCATTGTCATATTGCAAGAAAAGCAACACCGCCCGTCGAGAAGTCGCAAAACCTCCCGGAGCCGATATCTCAGATTGTGATGAAACTCCTCGCGAAAACCGCCGAGGAACGCTACCAGACTGCCGCTGGCCTTGAGCACGATCTGCAACACTGTCTCGCAGCATGGGCCAACCACGGTCGCATCGACCCGTTTGAGCTCGGCACAGACGACACACCTGATCGGCTGCTCATCCCCGAGAAGCTCTATGGCAGAGCCCTTCAGATCGAGGTTTTGCTTGCCTCTTTCGATCGCGCGGTGAAGAGCGGCGCGCCGAAGTTGGTGCTCGTCGCCGGTTATTCCGGTGTCGGTAAGTCTTCGCTCGTCCAGGAGCTACACAAAGCACTGGTGCCCTCGCGCGGGCAGTTGGTATCAGGCAAATTCGACCAACTGAAGCGCGACGTTCCTTATGTGACGCTAGTGCAGACGTTTCAGAGTCTTGTCCGTCCTCTTCTCAGCAAAAGTGAGGGCGAACTCGCCACCTGGCGGCAAGCGCTCCTGGAGGCGCTCGGCACGAATGGACGACTGATGGTCGAATTGATCCCCGATCTGAGCCTGATCATTGGCGAGCAGCCCGCAGTTGCTCAGCTTCCAGCCCGGCAAGCGCAAATGCGTTTCCAGCTGGTGCTTCGCCGCTTCATTGGCGTGTTCGCGCGGCGAACCCATCCTTTGGTGCTCTTCCTCGACGATTTGCAGTGGCATGATGCCGCAACGCTCGACTTGATCGAGGATCTCCTCACGCAGTCGGATCTGCACCTGCTGCTGATTGGAGCTTACCGCAGCAACGAACTTGATGCAGGCCATCCACTCAAACGCAAGCTCGACTCCTTCAGGAGAGCCGACGTAAATTTCGAGGAGATCACGCTCTCGCCGCTCGCTGCAGACGATGTCGCGCAGTTAGTCGCGGATACCCTTCGCTGCGGACTAAAACGCGCTGCCCCGCTTGCAAAGTTGGTGCATCAGAAGACGATGGGTAATCCGTTCTTCGCCATTCAATTCCTTTCTGAACTGGCCGAAGAGCAGCTATTGACGTTCGATCACGAGTCGGCCCGCTGGCGGTGGGATCTCGAGCGTATTCACGCAAAAGCGTACACCAAGAATGTCGTGGATCTGATGCTCGGCAAGCTCATCCGCCTGCCTGAGGCAACGCAGGACGCGCTGCAACAGCTGGCCTGTTTCGGCAACATCGCCGGGTCGGCGGAGCTTGCGATCGTGCTCGAAATTTCGCAGGAGAAGGTGCATGCGACCCTGTGGCCGGCGATCCGGCAGGAACTCATCGCGCGCCACGGAACAGCCTACCGCTTCCTCCATGATCGCGTTCAAGAGGCGGCCTACTTCCTAGTGCCGGAATCCTCGCGCGCTCCTGCCCATCTGCGGATCGGTCGGTTGCTGGCGGCACACGTTCCTGCGCACAAACGCGAAGAGGCTATCTTCGACATCGTCAGCCAACTCAATCGAGGCGTCGCGCTAATTGCCTCCGGTCATGAGCGTGAGCAGCTCGCAGAGCTGAATTTCGTCGCAGGGCAGCGTGCCAGGGCGTCGGCTGCCTACGCCTCGGCACTCACATATTTCACCGTCGGTGCTGCGCTGCTCGCGGAGCACTCTTGGGGAAGGCGCCACGAACTCGCGTTTGCACTGGAGACAAGCCGGGCTGAATGCGAATTCTTGGTAGGCCAGCTGGACATTGCAGAAAGCCTCCTGTCGGTACTGTCGAAGCGCGCCTTGAACGCGCCCCAGCGAGCAACGGTCGCATGCTTGCGGGTCGATCTTTACTTGGCGCTCGGCCAGCACGGGCGGGCAGTGCTCACAGGGCTCGAATATCTTCACGACGTCGGGATCGAGTGGTCGCAGCATCCGACGGACCAGGAAACATTAACCGAATATCAGCGGATGTGGTCACAGCTGCCCGAGGCAATCGAGGATCTTTCTAGGTTGCCTGCGATGACAGATCAGACCATGCTTGCCACGCTTGCCGTCTTGACGCGCATTCTTCCGCCCGCAGGTTTCACGGACGCCAATTTATCCGCTTTGGTCATCTGCAGAGCTGTCACCATCAGCCTCGAATACGGCAACACCGATGCTTCTTGCGCCCATTACGCATGGCTGGGCCGAATCTTGGCCGGGCGCTTCGGCGACTACCAAGCAGCTGACAAATTTGGTCGTCTTGCTTGCGACCTGGTTGATCGCGGTGAGTTCTCCCGCTTTCGGGCTCCCGTCTATTTGGCCTTCGGGTGCAACGTGATCCCGTGGACGAAGCCCCTAAGAGGTGGCCGAGTTTTGATTCGGCGAGCGCTCGCAGCTGCGGTCAGCAGCGGCGATGTCATCTACGAGGCGTACAGCTTGCTTCATCTAACCTCAAATATGATGATGGCCGGAGATCCCCTGAAAGAGGTGCAGAACGAGATAGAGAAAAGCTTTGCTACGATACGGGATAGAAAGGTTCAGTTTGCTGCTGATACCGTAGCCGCTCAGCTCGCAATCATTAGAAGCATGCGCGGCCTCACGCGCTCATTCGGTTGCTTGGATGACCAACAGTTTGACGAGCTAGAGGTCGAGCGATCGTTGGCTCGGAGTCTGGAGCTGTCACCTAGTGAAACCGTCTACTGGATCCGCAAACTTCAGGCGCGATTTCTAGCCGGCGATTATGCTGCGGCTGTTGATGCTCGCTCCAAGGCGGAGCCCAAATTATGGACTATGCCGACAGAGCCCTTGATCGCGGAGTTTCACTTCTTTGGTGCGCTGTCTCACTCATGTTACTGCGACAAGCTAGGCGAAAGCGAACAACAGCAACATTGGCTTATCATTGATGCCCATTACAGACAGCTGCAGATATGGGCGACGAATTGCCCCGAAAATTTTGAGAATCGGACTGCCCTGGTCGGCGCTGAAATTGCAAGGCTCGAATACCGGGATGCACACGCAATGCGACTGTATGAACACGCAATCCAGACCGCAGCACGTAACGGTTTCGCCCACCACGAGGCAATCGCTTGCGAGCTTGCAGCGCGCTTTTATGCTGCGCGTGGTTTTGACAGAATATCCCGGGTTTACCTGCAGGACGCCCGGCGCGGCTACCTTCGTTGGGGGGCAGATGGCAAAGTGCGTCAGCTCGACGAGCAGAATCCCCACCTCAGCCATGAGGAGACCGCTCCTGCCGTGAATGGCCTGAGGATCGGAGCTCCGGTTGAGCATCTTGATCTCGCGACGGTAACAAAAGTGTCGCAGGCGATTTCCGGCGAGATTGTTCTTCAAAAGCTAATCGACACGCTTATGCGGACTGCCATTGAGCAGGCCGGCGCCGAACGAGGTTTGTTGATTCTGCTACATGGAGGCGAGCCACGGATCGAGGCGGAAGCCACAACGGTAGCGGATGCGCTGCTTGTAAAGGTGAATGAACAGCCCGTAACGCCGATGGCTCTTCCCGAGTCCGTGCTGCATTTCGTCCTGCGTGTCCGCGAAAACGTCATTCTCGAAGATGCTGTCGCCGAGCCTTCATTTGCGGAAGATCCGTATATCCGCGAGCGCAAAGCGCGTTCTATTCTTTGCCTGCCACTGATCACGCAGGGCAAGCTGATCGGCGTACTTTATCTGGAGAATAATCTCGCCGCGCGCATATTCTCGGCTGCCCGCAACTCGGTGCTGAAAATGCTTGCGTCCCAAGCTGCAACAGCGCTGGAAAACAGCCGCTTGTACAGCGAAGTTCAGCAACGGGAGTCGAAAATCCGGCGCTTACTTGACGCTAACATCATTGGAATATTCATCATTCGCGAAGGAGGCGAGATTATCGAAGCAAATCAAAGCTTTCTCACGATGGTTGGATACGACCGAGAGGATCTCGTCGCGGGGCGAGTGAACGGTCTCGACCTGACACCGCCAGAATGGCACGAGCGTACACTGAATGCGCGAACAGAAGCAAAAAGGACCGGAGCGGTTCAGCAGTTCGAGAAAGAGTATGTCCGCAAGGATGGCAGCCGCGTGCCGGTGCTAGTTGGCGTCGCCGTATTCGATGCGCGAGACGACCAAGGTGTTGGCTTCGTCCTCGACCTGACAGAGCGAAAGAGAGCGGAAGCGGAAGCCCGTGAAAGCGAACGACGGTATCGCGAGACTCTGATGGGGCTGGCACACGCCAATCGGATCACGACAATGGGACAGCTGGCCGCCTCAATCGCCCATGAGGTCAACCAGCCGATTGCCGCGATCCGGAGTAATGCGGGGGCGGGGCTAAATTGGCTCGGTGCTCAACCCCCAAATCTGGAAGAAGTTCGGCAGACCTTCGGGTTGATTGTCCGTGACAGTATGCGAGCAGGGAACGTGATCCGCCGGATCCGCGCTCTTATGAATAAGGCTCCTATGCAAACGGAGCTTCTCGCAATTGACGAATTGATTTTAGAGGTGCTGGGCCTAGTTCGCGCGGAACTTGCGAAAAATGATGTATGGGTGCAAACGCGACGGACTGAGGCGTTGCCGCTCGTCCGGGCAGATCGCGTCCAGGTGCGGCAGGTGATTCTCAATTTGATCACGAACGCCATCGAGGCCATGAGCGAGATCAACGAAAGTGATCGCGAGTTACTGATCAGTGCGCGGACAGATGACTCGAATAACGTAGTGGTCACTTTTCGGGATACGGGTCCAGGACTCGATCCGAACTGCGCTGACCGCGTGTTCGATGCGTTTTACACCACCAAGTCCGAAGGCATGGGCATGGGGCTGGCCATTTGCCATTCTATTATTGAGGCGCACGGAGGCCGGATGTGGGCGGGCGCCAATGATCCTCGCGGGGCCGTCTTTCAGTTCAGCATGCCGGTTGCGCCGGAGGGCGTGGATCGGTCGGAACAGGTCTCTTCAACGTCTTAGGCTCGAATTCGACATCGAGCAGGGCGCTCCGGGAGCCCCGATCATCGTGACAGAAGCAACGGCGAGACCTCGAGGATTTGAGACATTCGCGTTTCTTACTGCCCATCGGGGAGTGTTGGAGCGTGCGCAGATTGTCGCGAATTGTCAGAAGATCTGCAATCTGACCCTAACGTCGGATTCAAGACGCTTTGAGGGCTTCCTGCAAGTCTCAGAGGCTTGCAGGGCGTCAAGCGGAATCAGACGAAAGCTGCACACGCAGTGTTCGAGAGAATGACGGCAATCGCCCTCCAAAGCATCTTTTGTTTGAGTCGGGAGGGCGACATGATTTAACTTAATGCATGCAACCGTCGCCTGTGGCAGTGCAGATCTTCAGTGTGGGTGATCAGTTCGGCCCATCGCAACATTCCGTACTAAACTGGTTTCGAAACCGCTTGCTTTGATAACCGTGGAGCCGGGGCAGCCCACTTGAATCCGATCTCAATGCAGAGCATTCTGTCATGCGCCCCGAAGCGCACCTCGGATTGCAACCGGTGTACCGCTCTTCTTCTCCGGAGTTGGCCTCGGGGCCGCGCGCCGCTGTTGGCGGTTGCAATAGCTGACGCGCAAGCGATGGCGTCCTGTATGGTTTTCTCTGCTCTGTGAAAAGCACCTGCCGCGAGCAGGAACCGCCCGCTGCCGGCGCATCGCTGTGCAGAAGGAGAGCAGTCGAGATATGGAGAAATGCAGGTGGTACCGCGTCGTTCACAATACGTCGTTCGGGTTCGTCATCGCAATGAGGTGAGCCACACGACGGTCTTCGTCACGGTCGCTCTTTGATAACCCCTCGATGACGCCGGCGCGATCCGCCGCGTTGCGGTTCTGGCTCATCTTCCGCGTGCCATCGAACCGTGTAATTTGCAATCGCAGGCCGACAATCCCCTTCAGCTCCGTTTTGATGAAATCGGCAGGGGCGTCAGACACCGCCCAGCGGTCTTTGCCCGAGCGCTCATGCACATCGGTCAGCCGCGTGACCACCCTTCGCAGCCGATCGGCATCATCGAAGAATTCGATCGGCCCGTAGGCATGCACAGCGACATAGTTCCACGTCGGTACGGCCTCGCCTCTCTCGTGCTTGGTCACGTACCAGGAAGGGCTGACATAGGCCTCCGGCCCAGCGAAAATGGCCATCGCCTCGCCAGCCGGTGTCAGCTTCCACTGCGGGTTCGCACGCGCCACGTGGGCGTAAATCGTGCCCATGGAGCCTTCGCGCTCGTCGAGTACTACGGGCAGCATCGTTCCAACAAGCCCTCCGTGAGTAGCGGTGATCAGTGTCGCCGTGCGTGCCTCGCGCATCGTCCGATGAACGTCGGTGATATCGACAACTTGGAAGGAGGGCGGCGTGTACATCGACGAAGCTCCCCGGCAGCCCGACGGAAAGCCGGGCGACTCATGATTCGGACTGGGGTACGCCTCGTGTCGGATCACCGAAACGATCAGTTTTGGTGGGTAGTTTCATTCCTCCGCGCTCTAGGCCCCTGGGCCAGTAAGCCTATGATGAGTCAAAGGTGCAGGTGCAGATCGGAGGGTGCGTTTGCACGCTGGCCAGCCGTTGCCTTCCACGGGCCGCCTGCAGACGAATTCGGCTCTTCGTGCCGATGACTGCAGCACATGAGCAGCTTCACCTTAGAGCTATGAGTGGGACGCCAGAGTTGCGGCTGAGCCCTTGCCGCATCAGCTCGCCGCGCCGCGAGTCGCAGGTTGGCGGTGACTGGTTGTGCTAGATCCGCGCCGGCACTGGACGGACATATCAAAAGCAAGGAAATCTTGGCCATTCCGGCGGCGTGATGATCGCCGGTCAAGAAGTCGATAAGAGGCGTCCGTCTGTGCGATGTGTCTGGCACGCGACATACAGGCCCAATCTGGCCCACCTATATCGCAGACAGGGGCCTAACATCCGACGTGCAATCCAGGATGACGAGGATCCCAGCCGCGCCGCCTATCTGTTTCCCGCGGGATGCGAATGCACCACGCGTTCTGGTGCTGGTCGAAAATGGCGAAGAGCTCAAGCGCCTCCCGCCGGTCCAGCACGTCAAGAGCGACGGCCCATCCTCCTAGCCTAGGGTCTATACCTAATTTGCGCCACGTGATTCTCTTCCGCATATTTTGATTCGGGGACGAGCGATGCGTGGCGGCCTGTTTTGGTTGAATGATAAGCAGTGGGCGCGGATAGAACCTCACCTGCCGACGGGACTGACCGGACCGGATCGGGACGACGATCGGCGCATTATCAGCGGCTTCATTCAGATGCTGCAATCGGGTGCGCGGTGGCGCGATTGTCCCCCTGAATACGGGCCTTACACGACGATCTACAATCGCTTCAATCGTTGGGCAAAGCGCGGACGAAGCCCGGCAAAGATGCCGTCGCGCTTTCGCTCGACTCGACCTCGATTAAAGCTCACCCGTGTGCCTCCGGCGGAAAAGGGGGGAGCACAATCAAGCAATCGGCCGCTCGCGAGGCGGCCGCACGACAAAACTCCATGCGCTGAGCGATGCCAGGCGGAACGACGATTACCCGCCCAAGGCGAAAGCGGTCGTCCCTGAGCGTCGACGGGCTGAGGCGGGATCGGGGCAGCAGCACGCCATGGATCGCGACGGCGGCGCCGATCTCGATGTGTGCACCCGGGGCCGCACCGACAGTCTTGATGAGCGGCGCGGCGCCGCCGGCGCACGATCCCTTCCGAAAGGGTCCGCGCTCGAGGCCGAAGACGGAAACCGGCCCAGGCGGCGGGCAGACGAACACGAGATCGCCGACGACGACTTGCCGACCGATTGGCACGCCTACCAGGTCTATCAAGAAGCTGGCGCCACGCTCGGTGCAAGTGACCGTCGCGGCGCTTCGATTTCACTACCGCGTCATGCTCGGCCTCGATTGGGATTTCGACCAGATCATTCAGTGCGCCAAAGGCGCCAAAGACACTGGCCTTCATTCTCAGCCCTGAGGAGGTGCTGCATCGCCAAGCCGACCGACCGTCAGCCCAAAACCGCCGCCGCCTGACCGGCCCGTCCGTCACCAAAATTTGGCGATAGCTCATTTCCGGAGCCGGCTCTGCGATCGGGGTTGAAGTCTACGTAGCGTCAGGTTGTACAGTCCGAATCATACATGCGGTGAAGCTTCATGATCGGAAGGAGAGGCTTCAATGTCCTAAGAGCGCAGGTGCGTTGGAGTATTGATTGTGCAGGCACGGCCGGCTGGTTGTAGCTAATGTGAGGACATTGAACTGAAGACGAAGAGAGTTTGCAAGGGAACTTCTCAAACCCCGGACGCCTTCCAACAGCAATGGGGCGGCCCAGTTTCGATCGCGGTGTGGCCGCATGCCCTTCTTGCCTGGAAGGGGGAGGCGGCACCATGGCTTTTTGGACCGTGCGAGTATTTGGTTTCGTTGGTTTAAGGTTTGGCGATAGCTCAGCTGTTGCCCAGGAATCCGGGGCGCTCTTCTGCGGCAATGCACGAGCTCGGAGCGCGCGCGATAACGGTCCTTTGTTGTTCAATTGGCGATCTTGACGTCTAGCTTTTCGCGCCGGTGTCGCTGCCAGGCGGCTTTGAAGAGTCGTCTCATCTAGTAGGAGAGTGGTGTGGAACCGATCTATAACGATCCGAACTATTGGATGCGCTGGCACGCCGAGCAGCAGGAGCTGCAGCGTGCGCGGCAAGAGGCGGATCAAGCTGGCTTCGAGCAGCAATTGGGCGAGCTGCAACTCCGCTCTCCTGAGGAGAGTTCGGGGGGTAGTTCCCCCGACACTCCAGCCGCACGGTCGCATGAAAACATCCAGCGTACGGACGTTGGTGGTTCGATGCGAATGCCGCCAAGGTCCAATCTGCGGAACAATTCGTTCAGCAGCGCGCGTCACAGCGTCGATGTTCCGCACGCTCATCTTGATTCGGCTGCAAATAATTACCGGTCTGACTTGCGGGAGGGGCCATTCAGCAGCATGCGCTACGCAGCGCCCTCGGAGGAACAACCTACGGCGCGGACGAAGGACAACAAGCCCCGTGGACTGTTCTCTCGGGTCAAATCAGGACTAAGCAAAGTCTTTGGAGGAAGCCACCGTGAGAAGTGGTCCGGCGGCCCAGCGTTTGATGTCGTCTCCTCGGAGCTTCGCATGGACTTTGCAAAGCGCAGTCGTCCGTCCGAGGCAGACCTGGAGCTGATTGAAGAGTTCAAGACGGCATTGGGCAGCGCGAACCGTACCGCGAAGACGATCGATAATTATGTGATGGCTCTTCGAAAGTTCAGCGAATTCCTCCAACCCAAAGGCGTCACTCTGAACGACCTGCTTGGCAATGCTGAGCTGCTGACAGCCTATAAAGATGAATTTAATAAGGTGGCGAGCGCCAATAGCAGGCACCATGTGGGGCCAGCCTTGAATGCACTCCAGAATTTCCAGGCTGGAAATCCCATATCCGCCCCAGCCTGGGTGGGTACGCGAGCGCAACCGATGCACCCCGAGGACGAGCGGATGATCGGCCAGTTCGTGGAAAACGTCAAAAGCTACAGAGTTGCTCCCGATGGCACCAGAGGCCGCGGGACTGGAACGGTTCCCCCTGATACGATCAGGAACAATATGATAGCGCTCAACGGGTTTGCTCGTTGGCTCCGAGCGCAGAACAAGGATCCCCTGGCTCCTCGGGCGTTCAACGAGCCAAGGTCGCTCGCCGTCGACATCGACGAGTACGTCGAAGCTGGCGGCGATCATGATGATCGCCTCAGCGTGGCATTGTCTCATCTTCGCAGGATCGGGGCTGACGGGCTCCAAGCTGTCGGCGCCGGGCCCCGCCTGATGGGGCGCCAAACATTGGCGGCTCATCCGGAGGACGTCTCCATCATCGATGACTTTTTGACGGACGCTCTATCCAAGCTTGGATCCGACGCGACTCGCAAGGAGAAACACGACGCTTCGACGAAGGCGTCCAGCCTACGCTCTTTTAGTGATTGGCTTCGAAGAGAGGGCAGGCCGAGCATCATGGACCGCATCGAGGGCAATGCTGAGCAGCAGCGGTCATTGAGCGCAGATCATTCGGCGTACCAGAAAGCCACAAAGCCGGGCGCCCCACTCAATCTCTTTCGACAATACCTGGGTCTCGAGACCAGGCGACACAGACAACGACCTCGTGCTTATGACGACGACGCCAGCCTGATCGCGAGCCTGGCTAACGAAGAGCTGAGAAACCTCGACCCAGCTTCCGAACAGAGAAGAAAAATAATTCAACAGACTGCTTCGATCCGACGCAAGTTCAGTGATTGGCTCCGCACAGAGGGTAGGGAGAGCATCGCGAGTCGAATCAACGGCAATAGTGAGCAGCAGCGCTCGCTGGGCGCAGACCTCCGGGCTTTCAGGGAAGCCACAGGGAGAGTTGATAGCGTGGGTCTCAAGAAGCTCAAGCAGTATCTGCTACTCGTTGAGGCAAACAGAGCGCTGGGTGTGAGCTTCCCTGAGCAGAGGGCTGGGTCGAACTCAACCTCAACCTGGGCGCGAGATTTGCCGACTCCGCCGTCCGAAAGTGAGTGGCCGCCGCTGCTAGGTCCGTTTGGGCAGGCCGGCTTGCAGGAACCGGCTAGGTCGAGCTCGACCTGGTCCCCGCGCGTGCCGTCCGACTTCGATCCAAGTGAGTGGCCGGCGCCGCAAGGCCCGGTTGGACCGGGCGGTTGGCAGGACCCGGCCGGGTCGAGCTTTACCTGGTCTCCACGGGTGCCGTCCGACTTCGAGTGGCCAACTCCGGAGGGCGCGCCAGCTCGGTCCTCAGACATCGGTTTGGCTTCTTTCACTGATCTGCCGTCCACACCGCAGGAAATGCGTGACGATGCCCAGTCAAGGCCGGTGCTCAGCCCTGCCGGCAGACCGCCGTTCTTGATCGGTTCATCAGGCACGCCGCAAGAGCTCGAGGATATCGGATATCTCGTCGGCGAGGATTGGCAGCATGGCACACAGGCGGTGCCGGACTTCCTGCTCGATGTACTGGACAATAGAATGCTGTTGCCGAGTTCGCGAATGGCTCCCCAGCCGGTCTCTATCAACGGTGAGACCTACTCCATCGCATTGGGGCCGCGAGGACGCCGC
>NZ_JADPJF010000100.1:0-3635 GCF_023073295.1 Bradyrhizobium sp. 23
GACGCTTGGTGGCCTCTCGCTCTTGAGCTCGAGCCGCACGCTTCGGCATGCGTGGAGATTACGTTAGCTTAGATGCGAGGTACAGCCGCCGCGCAATCAATGGATTCCACGAGCCGGTATAGCCGAACTGCCACACGTACAAAGATTCCGTGCGCCACGCCTAGTTTGGCACCGGCTTAGACGGACATTCGAGTACGATGACGGTCACCTTTGGGATCGGACTGCATTATGCGGTACAAGGTGTTCGTGGTGGACGGCAGCCGGCAAGTGATCTGCGCTGCAAAGCTCGACTGCATTGATGAGCAGACGGCGAGACGCCGAGCCGAGCAAATGCATGACGAGCACGACGTTGAGCTTTGGCAAGGCGATCGACTCGTTGCTGTGTTCCGAAGTGCAACGTCGAATGAAGATCGGAGCTAACGCGCGATCCTGAATAGACGGCCGGTCTCGCCGCCGAGTTAGTTCGAGCATTGTGAGGCACCCCGGCCTGGCTGGTTGCCGACATGTCGCAGCGACGTCGTCACCGAGGCTCGCTACTGCGGTCCCGGCGGTCTCTAAACGGCTCTTGCTCTGCCGCTCGCTTTGGTACGCCGTCTTCTTGTTCTTGCTTCTACATGTCGGAGCTTACTTCGAAGCTTCTCCACCTCTCTAAGCTCCTCCAGAAGCGCCCGGTGCCGTTCGTTCAGAACAGCACTAGAAAAAATCTGACGCGTACTCGACATCACATGCCTCAGAAAATGATTTGAAATAAGAAGTCGACGAAAGCGAAAGAAAGAACACTCGACCGAAGCTCAATGAGCTGAAGCCGCAGCCGCCAGATGCTCCCAGTACTCTGCCTCTGCAAGCAGTTTCCAGCTTCTCTCAGGTTGGAGTGCGGCGGTCTGTCGGCACAGCAGCGCCATTGCACGCAGGCGGCGGGCAGCTTCCATTTCAACCTCCCATGTTTTCCCCCAACATATTTTTCGTTTTTGCGATGGAGTCATCATGATTATATGACATAATCAAATTTCTCATTTAATGGCGGTCAATTTGGTTCCATTTGTAAGCCGACCGGGAACTGCTTTCGGTTTAAGCTTCACATGGATTTCGAATGCTTGCTCGCCGACCCCCGCTGCGCGGTAAAGCGAACGAGACTGCACGGGACGGCAGCACGAGATGCGAAGCTTCATGCGCGAGCATCGGAATGTCAGAAATCCTAGCCGAGGACTCTTCTCGCCGGCCTCCAGGGCACGTGCCCCGGCTACCGAGCCAATAACCCTGCAGTTGGGTTGCGTCAGCGGTCTGGCTACGCGCTTCGCTCTTGGAGCGCACCACCCTTGAGTCCCGCGATGGTCTCACACTCTGGAACGTGGGCCCCGGCGACAAGGATGGCTACTGCCCCCCATGAGGATGACCAGCATCACATTGAAAGCCAAGTTCGCCACGTCACGGCGGGCGGACCTGGATCGCGTCGGGTGCGTAAGTTAATAATCACGCGCGACGCATTGCGAGGCTGTTGCTTTCATGCCTCGTCTTCGCAGATAGGCTGAGTTTGGCTCCAGTTGGCTCCCTGCGACTGTCGATCTACGCGAAGCAATGACCATGTCGCGGACCGAGTGCATGTGGGTAAATGCCGTAAAATTCCGGGGTCGCCTCGCAAGGAGTGGCGCAAGGGCCTCCTTCTTCTTGATTTTGATGCATTAATCATTAAATGCGGCGTATAAATAAATAAATAGACGGGCGCTTTAATTTAAAATAGGTTTGATTTAAACGGGGAGTGGATGATCGTGACGCTTCTTGGCTACGGTGGTCGCTTCTGAAGTGGCGAATATTGCAAAATCAATAATTGCCAAACGTGGCGGCCAAGCACCAGCCACGATGGGCAAGGGGGGATACCGCTAGATCTTTCGCGTAACTTGGCAGCAGTTGATGGAGCTGCGGTGGGCGGACCTATCGCCGTTCGAGCGAGCGCTACCAATTTGCACGAATTGATTTTGCGGCGACGCTCTCTGCTCTGCATTGGCAGGCGAGGTTGCGAATGACGTGCACGCATTTTTTAGCAATATTCACTCGGGCTCGGGAAATTTCGAATTCTTCTCCGTCAATTTTCGATTTTTCGATCCAGCCAAGTTTTCGGTTTGCAAACATGGCAGCTGTCAGGCGCGCGACCGTGCACACGACATTCGCTCGCAAGCTCGGAGC
The DNA here is from genome assembly GCF_023073295.1 of Bradyrhizobium sp. 23. Lineage (NCBI taxonomy): Bacteria > Pseudomonadati > Pseudomonadota > Alphaproteobacteria > Hyphomicrobiales > Nitrobacteraceae > Bradyrhizobium > Bradyrhizobium sp. 23. The sequence continues at coordinate 2,182 of NZ_JADPJF010000100.1, forward strand.
GGCTCTAGCCCTAAACAGGCTTGAGCGGCACGAAGCGCTGAGCAGGACGATAGGCATGCTGAGCAGCTCGGCATCGTTCTTCAGCATAGGCAAGGCAACGGCCGATCATCCCCGCGCCATTGTGCAATTTGTGCCGGTCCGTGAATGCGGACGGCGCATCACCCAGAGGATTTAAGCTATGGCGACGCAGGCAACGGGCGGCGGCAGCACGGTTTCGTTCGGCAATACTCCGCAAGCCAACACGGACATTTTCTCATTTGCGGAAGACGCGAGCAACATTCTCATCTTGAACGTGCTGGCAAATGATCTTGGGGGCGCGGCCAAGACGCTGTTCTCCCTGGACGACGGAACGAGCACCTCTGCGTCCACCAAGAACTACGCCCCTGCGGATTTGCTGGTCAAAGATCTGGCGTACAGCAGTGACGCTGCCGGAATGGTCGGTACCGGTGACCGCAGCGCGCTCGGTGCGCGCATCTGGATCGAGTCGGACGGCACCGTTCATTACGATAAGGGCGACATCAACACTCAGCTTCAGGCGCTGGCGGCCGGGCAAACGCTGACTGATACGTTCACCTACGCGATCCAGCTGGGCAACGGCACGCTCAGTTGGGCGACGGTGACGCTCCAGTTCAATGGCGCAAACGACTCCGTCTCTATCACATCGAGTCCGCAGAGCGGCTCGGTGGTAGAAGACGCGAACATCACGCCGGATCCCTCGGATTCGCAGAGCGCGGCCGGCACCATCAGCTTCAACGACGCCGATCTCAGCGACACCCATTCGGCCACGTTCGCGGCGGCCGCTTCCAACACCACTGCGCTCGGCACTTTCTCGCTCGACCCGGTCGGCGAGGCGCCCAATGCCGCCAACGGCTCGGTGCAGTGGCACTATGCGCTTAACAATTCGGCCGCCCAGTATCTAGCCGCAGGTCAGAGCGTCACCGAGAGCTTCGTGGTGACCGTCAACGACGGCCACGGCTCGACGGCTACCCAGACGGTGACGGTGACGACCACCGGCACCAACGACAATGCGGTGATCACGGTTGGCGCCGGCAATAGCGCCAGCGGCGCGGTGACTGAGGACGCCCATCCGACCAGCGAGACCGCGAGCGGTATGCTGTCGTTCAGCGACGTCGACCTTTCCGACACCCACAGCGTCACCAGTGTGACTCCGTCGGCCGGGGCGCTCGGGATGCTGACGGCGTCGGTCACCACCGACGACTCGCACACCACCGGCACCGGCGGGGTGATCACCTGGAACTACTCGGTTGCCGACAGCGCGATCCAATATCTGGCGCAGGGCCAGACCAAGACCGAGACCTTCACGGTCCATCTGTTTGACGGCACCTCGACGGTCGACAAGATCGTCACCGTCACGATCACGGGCACCAACGACGCGCCGGTGATCACGAGCTCGGCGCAGGCCGGCTCGGTTCAGGAAGACACGACGCTGACGG
>NZ_JADPJF010000145.1:0-10148 GCF_023073295.1 Bradyrhizobium sp. 23
CATTCTAAGCCTAACGGTCCAAACCGAACCGCAGACTCGCAGATCACACCGTCATCCGGTAGGTGGCCGCTGAACAGCGCTTACGGTGCAGAGTGGCGGTGGTTCGAAGAAGTGACCAGAAATTCCCGTTGTGCGCCGCAAGACCAGCACGTACTCGCCTCCCAACGAGAGAGCCAATACCCTGAGAGAGTGGAAGGACTGCCATCTGCGCGAACCAGATCGCATCGACAGTCGCGCAGATGACGACAATCTTACGCAATAACCTTTACGAACAAACTATGCGTCTACTTACCGAGGAGAGCGAACCGCATGTTGCTAGCCAACATAGATTCAGCCAAAGACTAACACTGGCTGGAGGCAAGGCCGAGGGAACGGCTGATGCCAAGAATTATCCAGGAACAACTGGACCAGGTGGAACGTGATATCAAACTTTACACTGAATTCGATAAGGCCGAAAAAGCTCGCTTCGATCGCGAGTGTTACCTCTGGACCGCGGAAGACCGCATCGAGTGGCAGGAGACGCAGCTTTCCAATGCTCAATATCTTCGCGAACTAAACGACGAGCGCGTTGCGTTGCTTAAGCGGCTAAAGGGGTGAGCGGCTGTTGGCGCAGCGCGGTGCCCTGAAGGGAGTGGACCGCCTGTCCTGAGGGAGTGGACGGTTGGCGAGGGGAGATTTACGCTGCGATTGTCCAGCCGAGAGGAACCCTAAGTAACTTTCTCACGTAAACACTTCTAAGATGGCATTTTCGGAGAAGACCCATGGCCAACGCGAACCTCGCAAACCCGTTTGCCAGCTGCTCAATGAAGCTGAAGCGCGCTCATTACAATCTTACGGTCGGCATTGGACCAAGCAGCATGTGTATGCGCAGAATTAGGCGGCCAAGCTGCAGACGGAACGTACTTCCCCCATGGGAAAGATGCGGCACATTTCGAAAAGAATTTAGAGAAGCAATGTCGCAGGGTACCCCAACATTTCGTGCAGATTATTCGTGAATGCGAGCCATACTGTGGGGGCAAGGGATACCTAATCCGTGCCCTGCACGAGCTAAACATCGTAGACAAGCATCGCCCTCTTATCCAGCAAGATTTCGCGATGCAAGAGGTGCATATCGACAACAAATCGAATCGACCCCCGAAGGTCTTGTCATCCTTCCGCCCGTGCATTGGAGCAGCGAAGCGGCCGCGAAAGATGAAGACACCAGCGAAAACTCAAAAGACGCAGTGCGTTTTAGCTGTTCGCTCTCGTTTGGAGAAGTCGAAATCCTCCGAAGCCGGCCGGTCTGAGTAGTGATGGAAGAAATGGCGGCCTGCGTTCAGCAGATTATCGAAAAGCTAGGAAAATCCGCTCTCTCGCAGCCATGACCATACCGAAATGCCTGCACCTATGTGCTTCGTTTGATGCACCGCCCTGGGAGATTGTTCTCGGAAAGGCACTGCCCAGAAGGGAGTGGACACAGCTTGCTCAGGGCTCGTAGGATCAAGCACTCAGGAGAGGCCAGATGCCTGTTGCAAAGCCCTTTCACCGGAATTCTCGAGGAATCGCAGATGGACCGAACTCGGGTTACAGCAGCTTGGCCTACATCCTCGATCGCGACTACGGCGAGAGACGCCGAACATTATGTTCGTGCACTGACACTGATCCAGGACGATCTTCGTTCAATATTCGAATACGTCGAACCAAGCGCCGAGTGCATGAGCGCCTACTCGTTCCGGATCCACTCGCTCTTCATGCGGACCTGCATCGAGATTGAAGCAAATTTCAAGGTGATCCTAGCCGAGAACAATTGCAGCCGCAGCGGCCGGCAATTGAATATGGTCGACTATCGAAGGGTAGATGCTACACACCACCTGTCGTCCATGTTACCTATTTGGAGCGGTTCGCCGCCGACCTTGCGACCTTTCGAACAGTGGCGACCTCTACGTGGACTTCCGAGTCCCCACGGAAAGGGCGCCCCAATTTCCTGGTACCAAGATTACAACACCAGCAAGCATGATAGGCACGATGCTTTCAAGAAGGCTAATTTGAAGAATCTGATCCTGTCCGTCGCCGGTCTGCTGGTGATCGTCACGTCTCAGTTTGGTGCACACGATTTCGGCGCTGGCACACCAGCAATTGTTTGGTCCAACGGCTATCAGCCGATGCGCGCTTCGATCGGCGAGCTATTCAGAGTCAACTATCCCACCGACTGGGCCGAAGATGAAATCTACGACTTCAACTGGTCGGATATCAAAGATCAACCGAACCGGTTCGGGCGCATCGACTTCGACGCCACCCCGCTTAAGCGACGTGACGCGCGATGGACGATGCACGAATAGTCAAACTAGCTCTTCGATTCAGCTCGCCTCAGGCCCAAAGCGCTCAACGAGGCGGCCAGTGTCTCTTGAGCCTGTTGCGTCGTGTAGCTGTCTCGCGTCGTCATGGTTACGATCAAAGCTGCCGCTGCCGCGATAGCTTCTGCTTCACTGACTGGCCCAGCCACCCCCTGCACAGGCCAGGTCGCAACTGGCAAATTTGCCTGGCAAACTCTGAATTACCGAGAGTTCGCCGCCGTCGTAGGGACGACCGCCAAACCAGTACGTTGCCGCATCGCCGATGTCGCCGCTTTGATTTGCCGGCTGGCTGACATTTCTGCGAGACGGCCGGATTGTCTCCTACCCAAAGGGCGAGCACGACGTTGATTGCGTTCTTGTTCGCAGCAGAAATAAGAGTGACACCATAGTGAGCGGTCATGATCAGGGGTTCCTTCGCGACATGAGATAGGAGGCCAGGACCGCTGGTTTGGTGGCACTCAGTGGCTTGGTGATAAGAAAGGCCGCTCCGATCCCGGTCCAATAGTTTGACGGAGTGGCGAGCGCGCGAGCAAACAGAGCGACGCGGGCTGCCGCCGTTGCGGGCGTCCCGGGCAAGCTCCCTTCCTGCGCTCCGTCCATGAACAGCACAGTGCCAGCGGAGCTATAGGCCCCTCTGATCACCCGGCGTCCTGAGAATAGCGTGGTGCCGCCGACAGAGACGTTGCCGCCGCCGGTTCCGAAAACCGTTCGGCCGTAGACTGGCGTGGCGATCCTTCCGATCGTGCGAGCGTCGCTTTGCGACGCGTTGGCATAGCCGAACAGATCGAAAAACGTTGCGCCGGCCACAAGATTGTCGTTCTGCGCCAGCGACCACAATTCGCCGCCCGCGTCCCCTGCCGGCAGGCCGGTGAGCAGCGCGGCGTCTGTGCACACCAGACAGTCGTCGATACCGTCAGAGGTTAAACCCGGGGAGCCGTTGAACGAAGTGCTGGAAAACACCGGCTGCGCTGCCCCCGAAGCTTGAACCGCGCTGTATCCAGCGACGATATCCCGCCAAGAAGAAACCCCCGTCGCAATCGTCATGCCGCCGTTCGCGCCCCAATAGTGCGCGTCAGCGTCCACCATGCAAGCAGATCATAGCCGAGCGCCACTACGGGATTGTAGGCGTTCACTCCCCCAAGGAGTGTGTACAGGTCAGTGAAGTTCGCCTGCGTCGCGGCGCGCAACTGATCGCTTGAGAGCCCGGCATTTAGATAGCGCGCGACCGGCAGCAGCAAGCCGCTGGCCACGATCGCATAGGCCGGCACGAAGACAGGAACTCCGGTGAGCCCCTGCGCCTTCACCGCAGCATAGAGGTCCGCAAAATTGGCCCGCGTAAAGTCCAGCACCTGGCTGTCAGAAAGCCCGCTGTTCAGAAGCCGCGGCACCAGGTTGGTACCGTACTCGGAATTCAAAGCGGCATAGAGCTCCACGAAGTCGGCCTGCACTGCCGCCCGGATCTGCTCGCGGGAGAGCCCGATGTTTAAATTTTGCTGCGTCATCTTAAGCGGCCGATCTCAGGATGTCGTTGAGCGACGCAAACCGAAACTCCTTCAGCGCGCTGCCTTCAGTCGCGTTGATGACTTCGACGCCGACGGCGCGTGCGGCCTCGTCCCAGCCTGCAAAGCCCGGAACGAATTCGCGCTAATAGATCTCGGAATCGCGGGCCCAGCCCTTGTACTCGTCGTGGCAGTGCTCCCGGTCCTACCCGCGTCGCGCCGAGCGCGATCGCCAGGCCATCCCAGTTCGCCACCAGCTGGCGCCGCGGCTCGTACCAGCCGGAATCCGTGAAGAACAGCACGCTCGCCCAGGGCGCCAGCACGGCCGACAAGTTGATGGCGATCGACCGCCGGCCGCGCACACGCTGGCAGATCTCCGCCATGAGGCTCGGGCCCGACGGCAGGCAGTAAATCGTCTCGCCCTTGAACAACCAGGCGTAGTTGTCTTTTCCGGTATGCTTCAACCCAGGAATCCGTTTCAAGCGGCCGACCGCCACGATGTGCGAGCACGCTTGCCCACTCACGTGTTCCAGCAACAGCGCATGCATCACCTCCCCGGTGTAGGGCGGGCTGGCGGGCGGGGGCGTCTTTTCACTTCCGCACGTTCCGATCCCTGTACTGCCGGAGAAGCGCAGAGCGTCGCGCCAGAGGCGCCGTGCCTAACTATTGACGAGCTCCTGGCACAGATCGGGAGCCCCGTCACACGCCTGACCACACGAGCGAGCTAGACGATGCCGTTTAGGAAGTAAAGTGGGAGCACGTTCCTAGCAGCACCAGCGGCGAGGATAGTAAATGGTGAAGCCGCCGCGGCCACGGCCGTGCTTGGATCGGATCAGTTGGTTATTTGACGGCGCGCAAGGCGCCGAAGGAATTGTTGCTTTGGTCTTTGACATGCCGCTGGAACATTGCCCAAGCGCGGTCCAAACATCTCCATCTTCTGTTTTATTGAACGCGCGACCGCGACCACCGCTTCGGTCCCCTGCCCGATCGCGTTGTTCAGATTGAGCATGCCGAAGTCAGGCCTTATTTCGCAGCGGCCACAATTCAAGCGGGCCGCCGTGACTCTTCCGCAATGAGACGTGGCCGACTCATCTGGCGGCGTTCCGCTCGCATAGACAAAGTGGCGGCGATCTCGCTCCTGCCGGAACTGGCAGGGGGCGCCGCTCAGTTTTTCGAGTATTCTTTGCCGCTTCGGCGAGAAGCTCTTCCCAGCTGAAGCACTCGGCACGCACTCCATGCGGTTACGACCTGTCGAGATCGGGCTCTTCAAAGAGAAACGGCCAAAGGACACGGTCATGAAAACGCCCTTTAACGTGCGCGGAGGCGAAGATGTGCGCGGCATCCCGTTGAGAGATCTAGATGTAAGCGAACCTAGACGATTTCAAGATGATAGCTTATGGCCCTGCTTCGAGCGGCTGCGAAGGGAAGATCCCGTTCACCACTGCCAAGACAGCCCATACGGACCATATTGGTCGATAACGAGATACCGCGATATCGTGGCCGTCGATACAAATCATAAAATATTCTCGTCAGAGCAAGGTGTCACGATCCTCGACGTGCCCGAGGAACATTGGACACCGAGTTTTATCAAGGCAGGTCCTCCCAAACATGCCGCGCAGCGCAACACCGTAAGTCCGATACTCGCACCGGACAATTTGGAAAAACTCGAGGGATTAATCCGCAGTCGCGCTAGAACAATCCTTGATGGCCTGCCGCGCAATGAAGCCTTCAACTGGGTCGATATGGTCTCGATCGAGTTGACGACGCAGATGCTGGCCACACTTTTCGACTTTCCGTTCGCGGATCGCCGGCTCCTAACGTACTGGTCGGACGTAGCCGTTGCAGCGCCGACGGTTGGGCAGGCGATCGACAGCTGGGGCAAGCGAAGCGCAATCCTGGCCGAGTGCTTGACATATTTTACTCGGCTTTGGCGGGAGCGGATAAATGCCGAGCCACGATTTGATCTCATTTCGATGATGGCGCACTCGTCCGGGACTCGGCATATGGAGCCACGTGAGTTTCTTGGCAATCTCATTCTACTGATCGTGGGGGGCAACGACACCACGCGCAATTCGATCACCGGTGGCCTGCTGTTCATGAACCAGCACCCCTCCGAGCTACGAAAGCTACGAGATAATCCCGCCTTGGTGTCGAGCGCTGTGTCCGAGATTATTCGGTACCAAACGCCCATCGCACATATGCGCCGCAACGCCACCGCGGACATTATCATGGGAGGCAAACAAATTAGGCGAGGCGACAAGGTTGTAATGTGGTACATCTCTGGCAACCGAGACGATGAGGTCATCGAGGACGCCAACAAATTTACGATCGATCGCAAGAACGTGAACCAACATCTCTCGTTCGGATACGGCATCCATCGTTGCCTTGGTCGACATCTCGCGCGGCTGCAGCTTAAAATCCTCTGGGAGGAGATACTGAATAAGCGCATGGAGGTCGAGGTCGTTGGCGATCCGGAGCGCGTTGCATCGAACTTCGTGCACGGTTATTCCGCACTCCCGGTCCGAATCATAGTCTAGGCTGTGACGCCCTGAAATGATGCGTGAGCTACACGGCAGGACCGTCGTCGGGCTCTCTGATGACCAGTTACGCCATTGCACGCGGACTGGCGCGCGCCGCTGAAGATCGCCATCCCGGCTGGAGCCCGCACCTCTTGACCAACTTGGTCCGCCACTACGCTTCGCGTGACGCATCTCTCAAAGGCATCAAGTCCATGTCCGGGAACTCTGTCACAATCGGGTTGAGACCGGAGCACGGGCGTATAAGGTGATAGGTAAGCGGCAACGAGACCGCAAGCCGGAACCTTTGGTCGCAGCGGTCCTCCGGTGCCGGCTTATCGCTTCGAAGACAGCCGGTCCGGCGAATGCACTGTTCGCGATTCAGTGGCCTTCTGCCCGCGCAGAAGCCGGCCGCCGACCTGCGTGCGGCCTGATCCTGAACCCCTGCAGCCATTATCGTCGGCACCAACCCCAGGTGCAGCGCCCATCATCATAGCGGTGTCAGGCCACAATGAATGCGCGATCATCGCGATCCGTCATCGGCGCTGCCGATCGATCCAGAGCCCGCGCGGGGCGACGAGCGGACCAACTTCACCGCATGGTCCGGCCTCGAGGGTGCGTGGCCACAGGTTCACATACACGCGTCAGCGACGGTCTGGGCCGGGCGAGGAGCATCAGTTCTTCTTCGGCACGAGGTTGAGACTGACAGCGCTGCAACTGCAGCGGAGCACTTCCTTGTCACCCTTGATAGGCGAAACGCAGAGGAATTCGCCGCAATCGGTGTTGGGGCACTGCATCAGTTGAAGCAATTGTTGAAACGAACTCACGACCGCAGCGAATTCCTTCGATTGCAGGTCCGCCCAGGCGTTGTAGTGAACCGCCTTGTTGATCATCCACTCTTCGGACTTTGTCGCCGCCACCCGCTTTTTGGATTCTATCTGGAGCGCTTCGGCATCCTGAATATTTTTCCCCCACGAGGAGGCGGAGTCGCGCGCCTCTTTGAGACGGGCCTTCCATGCGGCTAACACCCCGGGCCAGAGATCGCCCAGGTCGTATTGTCCGTTTCCATGATATTCGATGCGAGCGCGCAGATTATCCGCAAGGATCGTCGAGGTGAACTCCAGATAGCGTCGCAAAGTCCCTGCCGCCAAAAATACATTGTCATTGGCGAGGTGTTTCTGGATCTGCGTCCAGACGTGACCCTCGTTCCAGACCTGTGGGCCACTGTCGACCGTCCAGCCGCCAAAGCTAAGAGTGCTCTGAACCAGCTTTTCGCTCTGCATGAACTTGAGCCACACGCCGTCGTGAGTGGTCAGGACAAACTGCGTGTTTGGAAATTTCTGCTTCAGGAGCGCGCAAACCTCACGACGATGGCCGGCGTCGACCGACATCAGCACATCGTCGAGGACGGCAAGCGTAAATCCATCGCCGAGCGTGTGCTTCACCAGTGCAAGATAGAGGCAAAGCCCCATGCCATCCTGATGGCCCTCGCTGTGGTAGGCCCCGGGAGGAAATCTGCCTCGTCCGTAAAAGTCGACATCGAAGGCCAGTTTGCCCAATGATGCAGAGAGCTTGCCCTCGAAATTGGCCTCATCGTCGCGGTTGATGAAACTGTAGTATTCGGTGAAGTCCTTCTGCACCTTGTCGTAGATGCATTCCAACATTGCGGTGCTGACCGTCCCGTAGTGGCTAAACACCGCAGAAGCTGTTTCGGCCTGCTGGGCCGCGATATTGAGGGTCTGCTGCGTCCCACGGCATTGATCGTATTTCTCCTGGGCAACGATCAAGAATTCCTTGGCTTCTTCCTCCTTTGAAGGGTCGGAGAGCGTTTCGATATAGGCCGCCAGACGATCGGCGGGCTGAAGCAGCTCGACCGCGGGCGATGCCCCCAGTCGACCAAGGGCTTGCAGCGCGTGGGCGATCGCTGCCGGGTCCCGGACGACCTTGTCTAGTGTGTCGCGGTCACCGTCGAGGGCCTTTGCGTGGGACCGCAGCGACGTGGCATCTATAGGAGGATTGGCCTTTTCGCACCATTCGGCCACTTTGCCCGCGTCAAGCGCCATCGCCCGCAGGTGAGCCGCGAGAGGGTCGATCGCCAGGGCCAGTTGCTTCAATGCCGTCGAGGCCGCATCTGCCTTTGCGATCTTCTCTTGAAGATGTGTTGCCAGGAGGGCCATCTCCCAGGGACCGTCGCACAGTGGACAAGCGTCGCCTTCGACCAGCTCAAGACCCCGCTCAACCAAAGCGCGCTGCTTGACAACCCTTAACAGAGCCGGATCGTCCGTGAGCTGGGCGAGAGCGCCGACTGCATCCGACTTTGCGCCGGTTATGGTTATTTCCTGCGAGACAGCCAGCCTCTTCAGGAAGCTCGCAAGGTCATTCTTGGCGCCGAGCTTGGAGAATGGCTGCGACGCCTCGTGCTCGGCATCTGGATTGATGCCTACCTTCAAGGCATTTTCCGGCGCGAGGTCCGCCACAGGATCGAGCTTCAGCACAGCTCGACGAGCATTTACAGAAGCAAGCAGATCAGTTTTGTTTGGAGTGGCAATGCCGAGATGGTGAAAGAAATCGGACTTGCTCCGCCGATCCTCCACCTCGGCCCTTCCGTGGTCGCGTTTTGCATCGTTGGCGACGCGTTGGAGTGAGACCCGCAGCTTTTCGAGCTGATCAAGGCGCAGCAGCTCTTGGACGTATTGTGATCGTTTGCCTGCAGGAACGAGAATATATTTGATGATTTCTCGACGAGACAGGGCAAACTCAGGATGGGTTTCGAGCTGCGCCAGAAGCGCCCTGGTTTCAGCACTGCTTGGCTTGAGTACCGCGGCGCCTGGATTCTTGACGCTCCGCTCGATTATGAAGCTCTTTTTGAGAGCGGGCGCATAGACCTGCAGGCGAACGAGCGCGGTTTCGGGCTTTTTGCTCGCGTCGACGTGTGGAGCGTGCGCCTTGACACTCAGCTCCGCCGTGCCCGCGCCGCCGAGACGAGTGATGTTTCCGGTGAGGGCAAATTCGATCGCATCCACGATGCCGCTCTTGCCAGTACCGTTCGGCCCCGCAATGCCAAAACTCCTTCGGCCCAACGAGCGCTTGAGATGACGAATTCCACGGAACTCGACAATTTCGATTTCTTCAATCTGGATCATTTGCTCGGCTCAGCAGCGCTGAAAATGGCCGCCCGTAGGCTCTCGGCGTCCAATTGATTATCCGCCAGTGCCTTTCGCAGCGCCGACAAAGACGCCCGCGAAAGGGTTTTCTGGTCCTCGAGCTTTTTCAAGAAGGCATCGACAACGGATGAGACCGTAGATGAAAAGGGAAGATCGTCAGCGGCCATATGGTTGCTATTCCTGGGCTGGCCACCTGCTTCTGTGCGGCAGCGTCATCGCGAGACGTCTCGACAAACAGCGATTCCGGACGTGGTCCTAGTGGTTGTGCACAATGCGCCACTAATCGCTTGCATTACTAGCCCTGCAAAGCCGCCCAGAACGCTTTGCCGAATGAATTGAGATTAGAACTGAGCCACCCATCTGGCACAATGAAGCCGACTTGAAAGCGCTGCCTGAAAATCAATCAAGCCGACCGATCGACCATCGGAAAAATCTGCCAGTGACCTCGGCTGGAGCTTGACTTGAACTGCGTCCGCGAGCACACCGCGGAGGCCAAGCCGACGCGAACGAAGCAACGCTGCCCTCAAGCTTGAGATATTTTCCTGCCCCAGACCCGTGGCGGGGCTCGTTTTACCCGCCACGGCAGCTGCGAACTAGGCTAGGCGGCCGCAATGTTCGCAGCGCGGCCGCCCTCCG
>NZ_JADPJF010000145.1:10230-22296 GCF_023073295.1 Bradyrhizobium sp. 23
CGAGGCGAGATTCTGCCGTTCGATGTTATTGCCCTCGGTACACTTGTCGTTGTCGTGATAGACGCTTCGCGCACCAGGTTTCGTTGAATGAAATGGTGAAACTTTCGACATAAATCGGTCCCCGACGGAGATGGGTGCATTTGTTCGTATGTGGTAGCAAACATGGGGGTTTGAATTAGTGCAATGACTCTCGAGCCAGCGCTTAAATTTGGCGCTCCATCGAATTTTTCGACGAATTTCACCATCGATGACAGCAGACCGGCCCTTGCGGGACGCAGATCGAGCTTGAGTTATGTCAGTTGTTGGGGCGCCCCACGACGCGAGCAAAATCAAGATAGACTGCCTCACCGACCTGCACACGACGAAGGTGCTGCCGGTATGCACCGGGGAGCCCGATATTTCCTCGCACGATTGTGGGACTGGCGCGCCAAAGACGATGGCAGCGATCAGCTTTGTCGATCGGCAGTTGCGCCGCGTGCTCGATTGGTAGGAGGCTGAGGACGTCTCCCTTGGCGTGCACCTGATCGCCGCCCCCGATCATGGACATGTGACGGTGCATGCGCGGGCCGATCTATTTGAGACGCTCGAGGCTGCCGGGCTGCGGCCCGGCACCGGCGGCCGGGATCGATGCCACGTGATACCTGGCCAAGTCGGAGCAATTTACCTCGCCGAGCCATCGGACGCCGTTATCCGCCGCACAGTAGGATCGATGATCGAGCGGCCCTGGTGTGGTCCGGTGTTTACCGCCGGTGGCGCGGCCTATGGCATTGCGGCGGCAGCTTTGCCCGCCATTTGGTGTTCGCCGACCATGCCGATCGGCGGACATTCTGTTCTCGTTCCGGTCGGATGGCCTCGATCCATTTGGCCTTATGGGCCGCACCTGGAGTGCGGATGGGGCGGTCGGCTTCGGAGTGCACGGCGGGTGGCATGCCAACGAGATGTCGTCGGTCGGCATTTTGGCGGGACCGCTGATCGAAAAACGACTTCGTCTCGCAAGTTCCCTCAGGCATTTGCGACATTGCGCCGACAGTGCTCGGTCTTCTGGGCGTTTCGCGACGGGCAACGATGACCGGTCGTGCGCTCGCAGAGATCTTTATCGATGATGGACAGGACGTACCTCGTACGGTTGAAAAGATATGCGAGACCAGCAGCGGAAGGAGAGGATTGCGACGTCGGGCCGAATTTGAGGCCAGATTACGTCGAGGAACGCTGAAGTCAGGAAGGCTTGAGAGGCAAGATCTGGGTTGCCGGCGGGGGACGCCGCAGGCGTCGGCGCCAGCAGGGTCTCCACTTGTCTGAGCATCTCGGCGGAGGTCGCGATGCAAGGGAAGTGGCCGGAGAGCCTCACTTGTCCGAGCTTTCGAGCTTTATGGTTCAGCAGGCGCCTTGCCCCCGCCGAGTTGGAAGCGAGGACTGAGAAGGTCCTGCCGTTCGCCGCCAGGATCTCACCAAGTGATGGCACACCGAGTAAGATGGCCCTCGCTCGCGGCATCAAGGTGCTCGATCAGGCGCGCGTCGCTCGTGTCGACAGAGCGCGGTATGGGCGACTGCCTGTCGAGATATTGATCTCAATGATGCCGTGGCGATCCGGCGTCGCGCCAGTGACGAGGCTCGTGAGCGCTATTCGTGTTTCGCTGGGCGAGACGGTGCGCTGCCTGGCCAGCACCGCACCGCGGCGCTGCAGCCTGACCAGATTCGGCGTCAATGGTGGTTTGACGAGATCGGGTCGAAGCCCATCGAACAGCACGATGAGAACCCGATCCCGGTTCGGTCGGTCGGACATGTAAAGCTTTCCTCTAACTGGAACGTAGCGGACCGGGAGCGACCAGGACCTGGCTGGCGCAGCCCAGCGCCATCGACTTGGAGCCGAGGCTGATCGCTAGCGCGAGCGCAATGCGGGTATGGCGCTCTCAGCCATGCTGACCAAAGCCCGGCCAGCGCGACGGCCGCTCCCGAGCCGGGATTAGCGGCGTGCGAGCGCCAGCAGCTCTCCTCAGCTGTAGATCGGCCCGGCTTGTCTTGAACGGAGGCTGCGCTGTCAGTGGTTTGGTCTGATCACGATCGCCTGATGCACCTCTGCGGGCGCGGCGTGAAGCCACGGAATTCATCACAGGCCCCGAGGATCGCTCGAATCCGGCGAGGACGTCAGGTAGGATGTCCAGCAAGCAAGGGTAGCAAATGCCGCGTCCAGGAGAACCTGCTCGGCGCCCTAGCCGATCCTGATCTGGTCGACGTCGATTGAGCCAGCAAGCGTGACCGATGCTGCCGGCAGATCGTTTCGCCTGGCGGCTTGATTCCTGCGAAAGCGATGCATCTCGTGTGCTTGGCATTTCACAGCTGTGGCGGTCGCAGACACCGGTGGGCGTCTCGAAAACTGATATGCCCTGACTAAGCGTGATCGTATCGACGCCGGGTGCGCGGCCGCTGGGCTGCTCGATTTGCCGGCGTTGCTCTCGAAGCGAGGGACCCGTTGAGCCATTCTGGCAGGAGTGACAAGTTGGAAAGCCAAATCGCCAGGGACGCCGTGAGGATTCCTACTCGCACTCAAACGAGCTAACCACTTTGGCTATCGTTTTTTGAAATGAAATGATCGAAAAATATGATGCTAGTCGAGTTACTATCTCTTGTTATGTTATCCCTGCAGTCGCGCCGTGACGCGAAACCTTCAATTTTCAGTCCGGGCGTTCGCCCCGGTCACAACCGCACGGGCAAGCACCCCGACATATCGTCGCCGCTGGCATCAGTGATGCGCGCGCATCAGAGAGGGCGACTTGCTAAGTGGCGGAACCGCAGCACGAGGATCGCCGCATAGATTGTGAATCCGGTCGACAAGCCAATCCATATACCGACGGCCCCCAAACCGATCTTCAGACTGAGCCAATAGCTGAGGGAAAAGCCGATCGGCCACCAAGCAATAGTCGCAAACAGCAGCGGCACCCGCGTGTCCTTCAGCCCGCGCAGGCCGCCTGCCGTAATGCACTGGGCGGCGTCAGTGATAAAGAGGGTTGCGCCGACGATGAGGAGCGTTGCAGCGAGGCTGATCGTTGCCTCCGAATCGCGAGCCGTTCTGCCCAGAAACAGCTCCACGACCTCAAAACGCACGGTGATCAACGTAAGCGTTAGCGTTGTAGCTATGACCATACCGAGCAACATCGCCGCCAGATTCGCCCGCTTGACGCCTGCACGGTCGTCGCGGCCGGCGGCATGGCCAACGCGCATGGCAGCAGCCGTCCCAATGCCGAGATAAATCATAAACAGGGTCGAGGAAACCTGAACAACAATCTGGTGAGCGGCCAGTGCGCTGTTGCTGATCGAGCCCGCAACGAGCGACGTGGCTACAAATAGTCCCGACTCGATCAATGAAGCGATGGAGATCGGCGTCCCAAATGCGATGAGCTGCCGCATTGCGCGCCAATCGAAACGCCAGAGATCCGCAAGCACATGGTACTCACGGAACGGCCGGCGCAGTGCAGCGAACCACAAGCCCGCCAAAAACATGCCGCAGTTGACCAGCGTGGTCGCAAGACCTGCCCCGAACAGCTCCAACCGGGGCAGCCCAAGCTTCCCATAGGCCAGAATATAGACCAACAACGCATTGAGGGGGATGGCGGATAGCGTAATCCAGAAGACTGGCTGTGGCCGATTGACCCCACCCATGAAATTGCGGATAGCCAAAAACGCCAGTGCCGGAGCCGTGCCGAGGGCTAATCCGAAGAGGTATTGCTGGGCGAGCTGCGCCACATCTGGGGTCTGGCCCAAGGCAAGCAGTATTTGCTCTGCTCGCAGCGCCACAGCAATGATCGGGAATGACAGGATCAGGGCCAGCCATAGGCCCATGCGCAGCGAGCGCTGTACCGCGCCTAGATTATTTTCCCCAAACGCCCGCGCCGCCAAAGGCGCAATGGCACTTAGTAGTCCCACGCCGAATGTGACGCTAATGAGATAGAGCCGGCCTGCCAGCGCTGCCGCGGCGAGCGCCTCAGCGCTGATACGCCCGATGAAGGCAAGATCAGTCGTCATCATCGCAACCTGCGCAACCTGCGTCAGCACCATTGGCAACGCGAGCTTCGCGGTTTCGCCGAGCTCGATAGAGAAGCGACGGATAGCTGCCCGTCTCGTCCCTTCTGGTCGCCAGATTAATGCCGGCTTTGTCTTGGCTATCTTGTCCATATCATCAGGCCGCCGTTTGCCTCGGCGAACGAAATACCGCTCTTTCACGGAGTATTACGTTCTGACGTGAATTCGCGGTCAGCCTGCGATGCTGCTCGCGGGCAGCCTCGTGCGACCGCACGTTTAGACGCAAAAACGGACCACGGCTTGGCCACCGGGCTTCGACCAGCGCGGCGCCGATTTTCGCATCAATAAGCGCCAAGGAGAGGTTGCAAATGCCGCGCCAGAATTGGCCAATCACCGCAATCGTGCAATGGAAACGGCGCGCATCGGGATGGAGCCAGGTCGATCATAGAGGCGATTCATGCGCGGGCCACTGCGTTGATGCCAAAGATTGGAGGCCCGAAGTCGGACCCGATCCATGCCACGAACTGAAGACTTATCATCCCGCAAGCCATCCCTGCACTCCTGAGCAATCGATGGGATCTCGCTCTTCAACGCCGCCCATCTCACTCTTCAAAGCCCATGCCAACTGCGGCGAATTGAATAGATGCTCGCTCTTCTGCAAGCGGACTTGTCGGGAGATCGACAGCACGTCGCAAACAAGACAACCGGCATCGCCTGCTCACCGGGGAGAGGGCGGCGATGCGACCACATGACGAGCGTGATTTCATCCGTTAGGAGGACCTAGCGGGATTGACTCGTTTGCTCGGCTGGATCACAGACATCGATATGCAATCACATTGATGAGCTGCGTGGCCTCGATCCCAGGCTTGGCACCTTGGAAAATGACGTGCTCTCGACATTGGTGGCACAAGTTAGGAAGCCATAGACGTCGATCGTGACTTCCCCTTCCTGGGCCTTGCACGGGTTTGTCCAGGAAAGGCTGCATATGAATGCGGTACTGTGCTGCCTCGTTAGCCTTATTCGGCAAGGTTTTCGTTTGAAAGCGCTGATGTACGCTACCCGGCCGTGGCTAGTGCGGGTATCGTCGGGAGTTCCTTGAATCTTTGCGTGCGCATGTGAGCTTTCAGCTATCCATACTGAAGATACTTGCCGGCCAGCCGGGCGGCCGAGCCGCTCTTGAAGTCGTCAAACAGCACTTGGCCATCTTTTACACCAGCGGACCCGAGTGGGCAGCGCGCATGAAGCGCATCGCGAGCCGCGAGCCGAACCTCGACATCTTCGGACAAAAGCTCATCGACCGCGAGGTGGGATACTGGACCATCACTGGGGAGGGACGGAAGGTCCTTGAGGTCCTTGAGAAGCTCGATCGATGTGTGGCGCAAGGCCAGCCCGAGGCACAGGCCGATGAGCCAGCTGGCGATGAGCGACCGCCATTGCCGGCTGCGCCGCCACGACCGATGGCCCGCAGAAACCGCCCTGGGCGTAAACGGTTGTAGACGCGTGATGGGCGCTCAACGTGAGGGGTCGCGCGGACGTCCTTATGGTCAGGCAGTTCTTCGATTAGATCGCGGAACTTCAGTTTGGAAATAATGCAATGGCATTGGGGACTGTGAAGTGGTTCAACGCGGCCAAGAGATACGGCTTCACCAGCCAGAAGACGGGGGAGCTGGCCTCTTCGTTCACATCAGCGCGGTCGAGAAGGCCGGCTACACTGATCTCGCGGAAGGCGTGCGGGTCAGCTACGAGCTGATGGCTGGTCGTTCGGGCAAGACGAGCGCCGAAGATCTGCGCATCGGCTGATCGGTAGCCCTGAGGAATCTGCCAAGCTTTGGGGTTTCTGAATTAGCTTCTGGCTTGCGCGAGAAGCATGGACTCAGCAAATCTCCCGGCCTGAGGCCGTTTCCTGTCCGACGCACGATCAGCGGCGCGTATCGGAGCGCCGTGCGAGGCGCTTATCGGGATCGCATTCTCAAGCAGACATTGCAGTGAGGGATGCGACAAATCTCTCGGCCTGCTTCAAGCGCGAACACTGGATCCGCTGGTTCACTCCGTTGGACGCGCGAAGATCGATTTTGCCATATAGGCCGATCGGTAGCTCCCGGTTGTCGTTGAAGCGCCGGTCCGGGCCGCCCTTACGATTCGCGTAGCGCCAAGTCTGGTCTACGACAGTCGCGTGGCGGGCGGCGTCTCTTCCTCGATCAAGCGAGCGCTTCGAAACATGATTCAACGTCTTCGTAGCCGAACCCGGCAACAGTCTTGCCGGCACTAACCAGGATCGCGTCAGGTGTCAGATAGAACGCCTCTTTTCCGGGTCCGCTCGCTGGCGAGCAGGCCGTTCACGCGCGCGGAAAGCTCGGGAAGGATGCGCTATTCGATGCCATCGAACGGGGGAGCGACCGCCCCAATACGAATCGTGGGCAGCCAGCGAGACACGAATATCGAGCTTGTGGTCGACGAGCTTGTAAGGACTGCTTCCCACAGGGGCTGTGGTCCATCGCTCCCACGAGCCCGCCGCCACGAAGGCGCGCTGACTGACGATCTCCGATCCCCAAGCAGCCAAACGCTGCTCAAGGAGCGCGTCGCCGCCCTTGGCAATGACGATAAAAGGATCAACGATTTCGACTTTCTCGAGCCGATCAAGGCACTGAAGCGCCTGGGACATTCCGGGGCGTCGAGGTCCGAGCAGGTGGTCAGGACCAAGACTGAAGGCGACATCTTCGGCGGTCAAAGACGTTCCGTCATGGAAAGCCACTCCCTTGCGCAGGAACAGCCGCAGTGACTGCGCATTGATCCGCTCCCAACGCTCGGCCAAGCCGGGCCGTAGCGCCATATCATGGGCATGGTCGAAGGCGATCAGCGTTTCGAAAAGCTGTGGCATGGTCCGGCGAATGGCAGTATCGGTCGCTAAGACCGGGTCTAACGATCGCGGAAATCCGGACATGCCGACCTTGAGGCGGCGACGCGTCAATGTCTTAGGCTCACCCTCCACAGCACCGGCGCCTTGCTGGCCAACACGCTTGCGGCAACCGCGCCTGCGATGGCTTGCCGTCACGTCAGTTCGATATGGGTCATCACCCCCTCCGGTTCCACTTCCATTCCTACGGATGCCACGCCCGCGAATTCTTAGATCGGCACTGACATTGGCGGACCACCGAAATTGGGCGCTTGTGTCATCAGGCATATCCGCGATTGTGTACGACCTTAAAAACCTGAACTGCTGCGGCAGGATGACACTATCGAATAATTCGATGTAAGCTTGCGAAGATGCGATAGTTGGCACTTCTAACGCAGTCTGATGAAGAGGGAGAGCGAAGACGCAACGCGCTGCGAACGGCCCAACAGAGCCGCACGAAGAAGCGATACACTTATCGCAATCTACGATGATTTTATCCAATGCTGCGATCACCCGGTTAGTTTGGTCGTTCGCGTTCGGGTAGACGCCACGAAACCGCTCATTCGAAATCGAAGGATATTGCGTCTTGTCTCTCGTTTCAGAACGGCTCAAACTCGTCCGTCCCTCTCAAACCAAGGTCATGACGGCTCGCGCCGCCGAGCTGCGCGATCAGGGCGCCGACGTGATTACGCTTAGCCAGGGTGAGCCGGATTTCGACACGCCGTCCGCTATCTGTGAAGCTGGCATCCGAGCCATCCGCGACGGGAATACAAGATACACGGCGGCCGCCGGAATCAAGCCACTGCGGGCAGCGATCGGCGAGAGCCTCCGTCGCGATCATGGCCTCGATTACGGTATTGACCAGATCACGGTGGGCTGCGGCGCCAAGCAGGTCGTGTTCAACGCACTATTCGCTAGCCTCGATCCGGGCGACGAGGTTGTGATCCCAACGCCATGCTGGGTCTCCTATCCCGACATGGTGGCGCTGGCCGGCGGCAAGCCGGTGGTCGTCGCCTGCAGCGAACTCGATGGCTTTAAGCTCCGCCCTCGGGCGCTGGAGAAGGCGATCACGCCGCGCACCAAATGGTTGATGTTGAATTCGCCATGCAATCCGACCGGCGCAGTCTACAGCCGGGGTGATTTGCTCGCCCTCGCTGCGGTGTTGCACGAGCGTACCCATGTGCATGTGCTATCCGACGACATCTATGAAAAGCTCACCTACGGAGCCGACTTCGCAACAATGGCCGCAGTCGCGCCGGATCTCTACGAGCGCACCTTAACAGTCAACGGCGTGTCCAAAGCTGACGCGATGACCGGTTGGCGCGTCGGGTATGGTGCCGGACCTCTGGCGCTAATCAAGGCCATGAACCTCATCCAGGGCCAGACTTCTTCGCACACCAGCTCGATTTCTCAACATGCCGCGCTCGAGGCGCTGTCAGGGAGGCGGGACCATATCAAAGAGTTCGTGCGCGCGTTTTTGGAGCGCCGCGATCTTGTCGTCGCCAGGCTGAACCAGGCCAAGGGGCTTGCTTGCCGTGTGCCGGACGGTGCCTTTTATGTTTTCCCGTCCTGCAAGGGGGTTATCGGCAAGCGCACGCCGGACGCCAAGCTGATCGAAACAGACAGTGACTTTGCGATGTATTTGCTCGACGCTTTCGCCGTGGCTGTCGTGCCCGGCAGCAGCTTCATGGCCTCGCCCTATATCCGGATTTCCTATGCTTCCTCGTTCGAGGACCTCAACCGGGCCTGCGACCGAATCATCGCCGCCTGCGCGACCCTGTCCTGAAACCCAATCTGATGTCCCTGCCAAAAGCCTGCGCGCCCGCATGGCCGAGACTGGCCTGGTCCAAATCATGGCCGCCCACAGCCCATTTTCGGCGATTCTCGCGGGAAGAAGCCGGATTTGACGGACTGTGGGCGTCCGGCTTTGAGCTGTCTGTGCCTTATGGGCTGCAGGACACGAGCCTCATCTCAATGACACAGCATCTGGACATGCTGCGGGCGATCGCCGGACGCACGAGGCTGCCGATCGTCGCGGACATTGATGCGGGCTATGGCAATGCGATCAGTGTCATTCACACTATCACGGAATATGAGCGGGCCGGCGCCAACGCCGTTGTGATCGGCGAGGCCGCCATAACGGCCAGATCGGACCCTGATTTCCTCGTCATCGCCCGCACCGAAGCCTTGATTGCCAGCCTCGGCGAAGCGGAGGCCCTGCGTCCGGCGCGCGCGGAGGCTGGCGCGGACATGATCCTGATCCATTCGAAAATGACGAATCCTTCCGAGATCGAAAGCTTTTCGCGCGCCTGGATGGAAGCGGTGCCGCTGGTGATCGTGCCGAACGCCTACCCTGACCTCGAGTCCAAGCGGGTCAAAACGTTGGGCAATGTCAGCATGATGATCTTTGGCAATTACGGCATCCGTGCTGCTGCGAACGCCATGCAGGAGACCTCCCGACGGATCATCGATGACGGCGGCGTCCAGAACGTCTACGAAGGATATTCTGCCGGTGGATGAGACCATCAGAATCCAGAAATGCACGAGCTTAAGGTGGCTGAAGCTCGCTTCCTTCGCTGAACGCTGCGCTGATACTCTGTCGAGATTTGAG
This sequence comes from Bradyrhizobium sp. 23, assembly GCF_023073295.1. Taxonomy (NCBI): domain Bacteria; kingdom Pseudomonadati; phylum Pseudomonadota; class Alphaproteobacteria; order Hyphomicrobiales; family Nitrobacteraceae; genus Bradyrhizobium; species Bradyrhizobium sp. 23. Next base: position 19,752 of record NZ_JADPJF010000145.1, read on the forward strand.
AAGAGAACTCAGGACCCCGCTCTGCTCCGGCGCACTCTAAACGCTCTTAAGATGTGGTCCTGTCGTCTAGACGACCCTCGATGTCGACTGCTCCATCAGCGGTTAGCCCGCTTGGCGGCACCTCGAGATCACCTCTTAAAAAACCGTCGACAGGAATCGGTAGTTGCGGGCCAGACCGCACGAACCGTAGCAAGTAGGCGGATTTTGCGCGTGAGAAATCGTTCATAAGCGGCAATCCGGCTACACACATCAAATAATGTGATGGAGCATTCATTTCCGGCAATGGCCCGCCGTGACAATCAGCGGACATTCCAGGATCTACCGGAGCAGAAAATGGCTGCCGAACACAATGAAGTGCCTCTCAATGCTATACGGGTGTTTGTGACCATTGCGCGCGAGGGAAGCGTGACGCGTGCAGCGAGCACATTGGGAACGACACAGAGCTCGGTCAGCCGTTATTTGGCTGTGTTACAAGACTACTTTGGCACCGATCTTGTGCAACGGCGAGGCCGGCGGAACGAATTGACTGAATTCGGAAGGCTCTTCGCGAACGCGGTTGCCGAACCGCTTGACACAGTGTGTTTCACCGCGAAAAGGATGCGGCGTAGGATCCGAACGGACGCTAATCGACTCGTGGTCCACACGTCTCTTTCCACCTTCGCATACTCCTTTCTGATTCCGAATCTCCAGGCGTTCTCTGCGGAGACGGGCGGCGTAGTCGTCGACGTGATCAGTTCATTGTCTCCGCCGAGATCCTCGGACAATTTCGACATCTTGCTCACTCGCGATCTTTGTATCGCTGAACCGGCCGACGATTGGGCGATCTACAATGAGACGCTCGTATGCGTAGGTTCTCCAAATCATGTCATGGGAAAAACGCTCTCAACTGTCCATTCAACGCCAATTCTGAACATCACATCGCGGCCCGACATACTGCCAACATGGCTTAGGGCCATGAACCTTTCCGCAAAGGACATCAAGTTGGGGGCGCGATACGATCATAATTACCTTGCTTTGCCGGCCGTCATGACCGGAAAATGCCTGCTTGTGGCGCCTGAAATTATCGTCAGCGATCTCGTGCGGACAGGGGCGCTCCATGTGATACCAGGATCGCGCACTTCAAGTGGCATGCAGTATCGGGCGTATGCTGTGGACCGAAGTGACAATCCCGAGATCGCTCGTGCCTTTTGCCGATGGGTCGCTCGGCTCTGCAAAAGGGCCGCAATTCCGGAAGGCGCCTAACTGCGTATTCGGTCCTGGCAGAAGTTCGATAGGTGCTTTGAATAATGCTAGCACGTCCATTTGCGCGTGCGGACGTTCCCGATCGACGGCGAGGCTCGTTTTTAGGCGAGTACCGCGGCCAACCCGCAGTGGAAAACGCCAACCGCGGCTTGCTAGAACCCTCCGCCTTCAAGCCGGCCGACTACAATCGTCTTGTGAGATATCAGGGCCGCACCATAAACCAAAAGCTCAGGACGCCTCGCCCCTGTCTTTGCGGTTGCGACGGAGCAATGCGCGATAGCCGCCTCGCATGAGACGCAGCCCCGCCCGGACCAGGCGAATGGTCCGGCTGCGGAGATGGTCTGCTTTCCAACCGCGATCGGGAATACGATGGTTGCCGAATAGGCCTCTCGCGATTTCGCGGTAGCTGTTTCCTTCCAAGGACCCATCGACTGCACGCAAGGCGAGGATAAGCCGTTGACGGGTCAAGATTGGCAGCGTCAGAGGGGGTGGTCCGATGGGCCGCCGTTCAAGCGCCAGCCAAAGTCGATGAGCTGCCCGCACACGAACCTCGAAATTGCGATCGATCGGCAGGTCGACAGCAACCGAGGAGCCCACCGGTGGCAGTTCTGCTAGCCAAAGGCGATGCTTCGCTCCTCCGAGCGTCACGATGGCATGCCATCCATCCTGCGCGCAACGAAGCTCGCTATCCACTAGTATGCTGGAATCCAGGTCGTACCGTTTGGACGCCGCCGGGCGGACAGCTGCGCGCACGGACAGCACGGTCGACAGCACTTCAGGCGCCCAGAAAATGGCTTGTTGGTCGGACGTCTTTTGCGGATCAGCTGCGAAAAGACAGCCCCCATCGCTGTCGAAAGTGGTCCGCCATCGCGCTGGATCGTTCGCTGGCGGCCAGGGCCATATAGTCTCTTTGGTACTCGCAATTGCGGCGCAGCCATTCCCAGGCCATGTCCGCAGCTTCTGCTTTCTTGGCGTCAGGATAGGCTTCCTCTGATTTCCAGTCAGCACCTGGCATCGTACCACTTCCCCGTATGTTCTTTAACGCACCTGGACGGAATTGCAGCCCGACAAATGTGACCATTTATGGTTGCGCAAACCCAGATATTCGCCGTTAAACGAAGTTACGCGATGGGACGATCTAACTTTGCGATCGGACATCAACAGAAGTGACGTCCGTTTCGAAGGCATTCATTCCTCGCCGTTCGGCCAACCGCGCTGCAGGAGACGCCGAAAGCCGTGACGCGCCGCCCATTTGGCGCGAGCCATATGACTTTCAAAAGTACGGCGGGCGCGATCCGGATCC
>NZ_JADPJF010000145.1:22399-46179 GCF_023073295.1 Bradyrhizobium sp. 23
TTCCCGCCAATCAGCGTTATCGGCCTCGGCATCCAGCAGACGCATATAGGTGACGGCATGTTGCTCGTCATAGGGCGTAAGCTGGGGCGCGTTGGGCGCGGAATCTGCGATCTTGGGATCGGACGGCACTGCCTGAAAGTCCTACCAGATTGAGAAGCATCGATTAAGCGAGGGTAGCGGTATTCAGAGGCACTTCGTAGAGAACCGATCGTCGCGGCCTGAAACATTCCATGCCGGCTTCAATTAGTGGTCGCAGTGGCTATTCCCGTCGTTCCCTTCGATTCCGGTCGCTCCAAGCATCGCCACAATGCATTTGATCGCAGTCCGTTACGCTCGGCTGCCGCGCCCGCAGCTCGAATTAACAGGTCGACACTGCTCTTCATAACTCGTCAGCCCCGGCTCATTCGGCGCGAGATCTGGCAGCTCTTTCACCCAGCTCACGTCGGGACACAGCTCATCTGCATTTTGGAAAACCTACCGCAATAGTACGGTTATAGCCAGTGGTTTGATGGCCGTCGTAATGGCTGCTTTGGCGCATGAAAGCTCGTGCGCTTGTTGCCTGGAATGTGCGCCGAATCCGCGTAGACCGCGGTATTTCGCAAGAGCGGTTAGCGTACGATGCCCGGATTGACCGCTCCTATATGGGCGGTATCGAGCAGCAATCGCAGAACCCGACAATCGATATTCTCGAACGTATCGCGGAAACACTGGATGTTCATCTGTCTGAGTTCTTTCTTCAACCGCCGAAAGGCGCGGCGTCACCAAAGACGTTACGTAAAGGTCGCAAGCCCGCGCGTTCAGGTCGCAAGACGAAGTAGCACGTATCCCCTGAGAGCTAGCTATGACATGAGGAGTGTTGGCTACAGTTCTGCCTGAATGAACGTCGCGTAAGTTGCCAAAAGCAGAGACGATTCACGCAAATTGTTCCTTGGCAGCTTGCGACATACAACACTATCAGCGATTCAGATCCTGGTCAGCCTACTCCATTGCGCTGTTCCTGCTCGAAATCGCAAGGGCGCTAAGAGCCGGCTCCGCAAATTTGAACAAGACAATAAGTGGAGTTTCTGCCTGAAACGCGGCGATAATCGCCGTGAACAGGAGAGACCATGAACAGACGATCGCGCCGGAACCACACACCGGCGTTCAAGGCGAAGGTGGCGCTTGCCGCCGTCAAGGGCGACCGGACGATAGCTCAGCTTGCCGAGCAGTTCGACGTCCACCCCAATCAGATTACGGCGTGGAAGGCGCAGTTGGAGGGTGGCGCTTCCGGGGTCTTCGGCTCTGGGAGCATGTCGCCTGCCGCGCCTGCGATCGACGTGAAGTCGCTGCACGCCAAGATCGGAGAGCTGACGCTGGAGAACGATTTTTTAGAAGAAGCGCTCACCAAGGCGGGATTGCTGAGCGCAAAGCGATGATCGACCGTGAGCACGATCTGTCGATCACCAAGCAGGCGGAGATTCTGCAGATCAGCCGCGGCAGCGTTTATTACCTGCCGCGTCCGGTGCCGGACGCCGATCTCGCGATCATGCGGCGTCTCGACTGGCTGCATCTGGAGTTCCCTTTCGCCGGTTCGCGAATGTTGAGAGGCCTGCTGGCTGCCGAGGGGTGCAAGATCGGCCGCCGGCATGTCAAGACGCTGATGCGGCGGATGGGGATAGAGGCGCTCTATCGCCGTCCGCGCACGACTAAACCCGAGCCCGGCCACAAGATCCATCCGTATCTGCTGCGCGGCATGGAGATCACACGGCCGAACCAGGTCTGGGCGATGGACGTCACCTACATCCCGATGGCGAGTGGGTTCGTCTATCTCGCCGTGGTGCTGGACTGGGCAACACGCCGGGTTCTGTCGTGGCGGCTGTCGATCACCATGGAAGCAGCCTTCTGCGTCGAGACGCTGGAGGATGCCTTGGCTCGTCACGGCAAGCCGGACATCTTCAATACGGATCAGGGCTCCCAGTTCACCGGACAGGCTTTTAGCGGCGTGCTCGCCGACAACGGCATCGCGATCAGCATGGACGGCAAGGGCGCATGGCGGGACAACGTGTTCGTCGAGCGGTTGTGGCGCAGCGTCAAATACGAGGAGGTGTACCTACGGGCCTATGATAGCGTCAACGAGGCGCGCAATTCGATCGGCCGATATCTCGACTTTTATAACAGTAGACGTCCCCATTCGAGTCTTGACGGCAGCACGCCCGATCAAGCCTACTTCACCTCGCTGCCGCTCCGCCTGGCAGCATAACCCCGGCAGACGCTCCACTTATCGATGCGCAGATTCTGTTCAGACAACCGGGACCAGCTCACTAGGCCAACTGCATCGATCCCTACGGGCATGCAAGAAACGCTCAAGGACGCCAAGGCAAAAGAGCCTCGGCTGAGCGAAGATTCATCGGCAGCTTGGACGAGTCGTGGACCGAAAAGGAGGTCCCGCCGAACATTTGCTTGGCTCTGAAACCGTGCGGCTAGCGGCGCGAACGACGTAGTCCGCGAAACACCTGACCGCTCCACTCAAGCCGCAACCTCCTAGCCGTTTTGATTCCTTCGACGGAAAATATGCGGCCGAGAGATTCCTATGCATTTTTTCAAGCTCCTGCCACATGCACCGAGAGCGTCCTTGATAGCGGCCCGCTCATTCTGTCGGATCCGTTGGAGAGAGCATTAACGCGTCCCTGACGGGGGCAGTGCACGTTTGCTCGTTTTCAGCACAAGCGAAAGTGGATCTGCCTTCCCTAGAGTTGGTAGCGGGACTTGCTTCGGGTTTGCTGTAGACTTCCTTTGAGATCGACGATCGGTTCGCGACGGAAGCGCCGCAATTGGTGACGGCGATCTGCCACGATCGTTCACGATAACCGCAATCCTGGGGCGGTAATGACGGTAGACTCATGGACTTATGGTCATGAAGCTTGTCGAATATCCTTCCGGAAGCTCCGCCGGGTCGACCGTCTTTGTTGGCAAAAACCGTTTTGGAAACTGGGTCGTCCGCGAGCAGAATGGTATTTTCGGAGGTCTGTTCGCGAGCCGCGCGCATGCGCTCAAATACGCACTCTCTGAGAATGGCCAACATCCAGACACTATCCTCGAGGTATCTCGCGAGATCGACATCTTTTGTCGCACGAGGCGAAAATCGGCGCAATTGAGCAAGGGTAATAGCTTCTCGTGAACAGACCGCTACGCCCTTATGAGCATGTCGCTTCCGGTGGCACGACTACGAGCAGCGAAAACGGGATCGTCGGTCTTGCGTCAAGAGGACGGGAACCCAATCGCATCTTCGTCGAACAGTGTCCCGTGGGCACGCAGGCCATATCCCGGATGGAATTCTGAACTGGTTGGGATACCTTCGACCCTTAACTCCGAGCTGTCGATATCAGCCCATTGATTGCAACTCAACAAAGGCACGACGGTAGCGCTCGCACCATCGGAGCTGGTCAGGGTCGAAAACCGGCTTAGGTGTATCGCTTCATCAGGCATTGGATCGGACTGTATTTGGAGTGGCCGAGCGCCTCAGGGCGAGGCCCTAGTCGGGCGCTCCGCCCGTGCAGCGGAGTGCGGACGAGCCACCACCGGGCGATAGACCAGCTCATCACCGCTGTATCCCACCTGAATATCGGCGGCCCTCGCTTCGGCGCCCTCGATCACGGTCGGACGGCAATCTTTGGCCGGAGATCATCTTAACGGCAGGAAGCCAAAAAGCATTGCCAAGACAGCGCTCATTTGCGTACTGTTATCTCACCCAACATGTCTTGATGGCTTTCGAGAAAGCCTGCGAACACATCCACGATGAACTCAGCATCGGTGCGCGCCATCGGCGTCGAAATCGATGCGGCAGCACCATACGGCAGGATGATGCCATTCTCCGCAAAGAAGCGTGTGAGCTCCTTCATTAGAGTTGCTCCGGCAGGCGTGGGATAACTCTCGCGATAGTCATTCGGCGCTTCTGCCTGCGGATGAATGCGAAATAGCGAAGCGGCTCCCGTAACATACAGCGGCGCAGCGAGGTTCGAGATGGCGCGGCCAATCCCGTCACGAACAATGTCCCCAAGCATCTCCAGACGTGCAAAAGCGGGATGATCTAGATGCCGCAGGGCGGTCAGCCCCGCGGTCATGGATAGAGGATTGGCGGAAAACGTACCGCCTTGCGGAAGCAGCGGTCGACCCGCTGAGGCATCAAATACCTTCATTACGTCCTCGCGACCGCCGATTGCTCCAATCGGCAACCCGCCGCCGATGATCTTGCCCATGGTGATGACGTCCGGAGCAAGGCCGTAGCGTGCGGAAGCACCCTGGAAACTCTGCCTGAGATTGAGGACCTCATCAGCGATGACAAGAATGCCGTTTTTGAGGGTCGCTTCCTGCACGGCAGCGAAGAATTCAGGCTTCGGCGCAATGAGGCCGCAGCGGCTCGGCATAGGATCCAGAATGACAGCGGCCAGGTCGTGCGCATTTGACGATATCAAGCGGCGCGCGCCTTCAACATCATTGAAGCGGAGCACAACGACTTCATCGAGCACGCTCGCAGGCATCCCGCGATAGAAGGCCGTGGACTTGGGCTCGATTGCGTCACCCCAATTGTCCGGCGCCGCCGCTTGACTGACCTCGACCCAATCATAGGCACCATGATAGGCGCCCTCGAGCTTGGCAATCTTCGAACGTCCGGTGAAGGCTCGCGCAGCTTTGATCGCAAACAGCACGGCCTCAGTTCCCGTATTGACGAAGCGAACGCGATCAATCCGCGGAATGCGGCCGCAAAGTAGTTCGGCGAGTTCGATCTCGCTTTCCGTCGGATTGGCGAAGCAGCTACCGCGCTGGAGTTGATGGGTTAGTGCTTCGACGACCGGGCCGAAGGCGTGTCCATGGATCAAGGTCGTGAAGTTGCAATTAAGGTCGAGAAACCGGCGGCCGTCCACATCGAACAAATAGCTGCCCATCCCACGATCGATGTAGAGCGGAGTTGGATCCCGCTCAACCGTCACTCGCGAAGTGCCGTCTGGAAAAACCTTTTGCGCGCGGGCAAAGCTTTCGTTCGACCGCCGGCTAGCCCGCGATAATCCGGCCATCGTACTCGAACCTGCAATCTCCTGGTTCACCACAACCTCCTCGATTTCCTTCGCATTTTTGCTGAGTTGCCGGACCGACACCTGTTGAAGTGCCGACTTTCGACACCTGTTATTGGGGAACTGGTCCGGAGCGTCGCTCTTGTGTAATATTGCCAATGTGAGCATCGCGGCGACCGAGATAACTTAGACTAGAATAGCTGCCCGCCTCCCAAACCGCTGCCATTCGGCGTGTGCTCTCACTTTCAAGATGAGCTGGGTACGTTCCAATCTGGGAGCCCCGATGGTAAGAGCTGCTGGCAGGCGCGCCTCGCGCGTCGCTGTAATAGCCGCTTTGGATCGCGGGCGAGTGTCATCACTTGGCGGCTGCGTCCGTCACAGGCTCTGCTGGTGTCCTCAGACTAGCTCATCACAGCCTTCACGGCGAATAGCTGACTTACCGTACACATTAGCAATGAATCGAGATACTACCTACTCTGGTGAGATGAGAGCCGTCTCGCTACGCATCGGCTTGAAGCTGCACCAGACAAAAGAGCCGCCTACTCGTTTTATGCCCCACCGGTCGTCGAATTCTGGTTTGCGACAAGTTGTTCTCTTCGGTCGCAGGATTTGGCGCAGAGCTAAGTTTCACGTGCAGTGGAGTACTTGTGGCGTATAGCGCTGCAGCGCACTGAACAAGAGCGCCACGATGAGTCTCTGCCTTCCAAGCCTGAGAGTTCGTTGGTCGGATCTAGTGTCGATTTCTCAACCTTGCGATACCGTCTTTGTTGTTGTTAGCCCCCCTTCTGAAAGCATCACTGAACCGATGATACCCTCCTTGGCCAAGTCCGCGATCTCGGTGTCGGAAAGCCCAAGAAGACCTGATAGAATCTCTGTGTTGTGTTGTCCAAGCGTCGGTGCCGCTGAGCGGATTGCATAGGGCCTTTCGCCTTCCCGAATGGGCATGGACGGCTGTGGATGCCGGCCGATGAAAGCGCGCTCAATTTCTTGCAGATACCCACGCGACCTAAGATGCCGATCGCTGAGCAGATCAATTGGAAGGCGGGCCACGCCGGCCGCAATCCTTGCGACCTGCAACTCGGACATTGCCTGGTCGGCCTCGCGGGCGATCGTCCAGCTTTCGATCTCTCTCTCGATCAACTCCTCGATATCGCGGCGATCTTCCGCAGATCTCAGCGATGCGTCCATGGCCCAGTCTGGCCGCCCAATAAGTCTGGCAAGTCTCTGCCACATGTCCTGGTCGGTGGCGGCTACCACGATCCAATTGTCCTCACCTGCACAACGAAAGCAGCCATGCGGCACAAACTGCGGATGTCGATTGCCGTATCTTATGGGCGAGGAGCCGTCGATGGAATGGACAATGATCCATGGCGCTGCGAAGGGTATCATGCATTCGATCTGCGCAAGATCAATGAACTGCCCCAGCCCTGTGGTGCGGGCGTGAATAAGCCCAACCAGAACTGCAGCGCAGCCGTTCAACCCACCAACGGCATCTCCAAATGCTACGTGGCTCATCGCAGGTGGCCCGTTGGTCTTGCCCACCACGCTCGGCAACCCAGAGCCTTGCTCGAGGGTCGAGCCGTAGGCGCGGCAAGTGCGAAGGACGCTGTTCGTGCCAAAGGCCGACATCGACATCATGACAAGGCGAGGGTTGAGCGCTCTGAGCACGTCGTAGCCAAGGCCGAGCTTTGGCAGCACATCGGCCGAATAATTGTCGACGACAATATCGGCTTTCCCTGCAAGCCGCTTGGCAAGAGTGCGGCCCTGCTGCCGCGTCAGGTCAAGGGTAATGCCGCGCTTATTGCGGTTCGCCATGCAGAAGCGTGCCGTCTTTTCATACATTTGCTCCTCGATGTAAGCAGCACGCCGGTCAACGCCGCGCCACCAGTCCGGATACTGGATGGCTTCAATCTTGATGACGTCCGCACCGAGATCAGCAAGCGTGCGCGTACACAGCGGTCCCGCCCAGCCCATGGAGAAGTCAAGAACCCGAATCCCCTGCAGTGGCGCCCCGCCTGCATCGTTGCAGCCCGACGATACCGACGCAGTACCGGTGAGGCGTCTTCCTGTGTTCGCGAAACTCTGCTGCTCGCCTGGAGCCGGAACATTGCCGCCCCGACGCGGCGGCGTCAGTGTCAGCCTTTGCATCGATCCCGGCGTCTGGCCCCATTCTTGGCCAAGCAGGACAGGCACGATTGCACCGCGCTCCCTCTTCTCCGCATCCTGCAGCAGATCGGACATATCGGGTGCCGGAACGATCGGGATCTTGCGTTTCAATCCTTCCGCGAGCCACTCGTGCGCTGTGCGCGTTTTCAGCCGCGGAATGAAGTGTCTCTCGATCCGTTCCATGTGTTGCAGACGATCGGCGCCGAGAACGAGAGCCGGATCGTCACGCAGTTCGGCCAGATCGAGCATGTCGCAGAAACCGCGCCATTGTGCCGGAGTGATCGTCGTGACGCCGACCCAACCCTTTTTGGTCTCGTAAATGCCGATCGGAAAATTTGGCCAGAATCGGTTGATGCCAATCCGGCGCATCACGTCGCCGCGCTCATAGGCCTCGAACATCTGATACTCGCTCAGAGCGAGGCTCGATTCAAAAATACTGAGAGACCACGACCGTCTTCTCCCACCGGCTTTTTCTTCCGGAATCGTCGAAGAAGCCGCGGCGATGAAGCCCCACAGACCAGCCAGAATACCAGTCTGGTAATCCGGTGCGTGCAACGGTGGGCCCTCGACAGCTCCAGCCAACTTGATGAGGCCGGCGAGCGCGCGGACCGTCGCATCGGTTGCGGCGAATCCTGCATAGGGTCCCGCTCCGCCAAACCAGCTTGCTTCGAGGTAAGTCAACCTGGGACATCTCTGCCGAATGTCGGCAATATCAATGGAAGGGCAATCTGCGGGATCAATATAGCGCCCATCGATCAGAATGTTGCAATTTTCGATCAGTGCCGTCAGCTGCGGGATCGCGTCCGGCTCGGCGGCATCAATGACGACACTTGACTTGTTGAAGTTCAGGAAGGCAAACCACGCGCTTTGGCCAGAAGCCGTGAGTGGCGCGCTACCGCGGAGTGGATCTCCTCCTGGCGGTTCGACCTTCTGAACGTCGGCGCCGAAGTCGGCAAACAACCGCGCGCAATAGCTGGTCGCGGCGGAGCTACCGATCTCGACGACCCGCAGATGCGAAAACACTTCCATCGAGGGTTTCATTTTCCCCGCCATCCGATACTCCGCATTGTTACTTGCTCGCAACGCAAGCCTGCAGACGCGGCAAGCGCGGCGCCTCTTACCACGCCATTGGCGGAAGGGGCCGTACTGCGATCCCGTGCAAACAAGCCCTTATTCAATCCTGGCGTAATCCGCACCCAATAACGTTGTTGATATTGAACATCGCGAGAAAACGGCATGAAAGCCGAACGAGGGGACCCCCGCCGCCGACTGGCTTAGCCGCTTCAGTCGATCTATCCTCTTCATGTTCCCGCGCGACTGTATGCCGTTTGCGCCGCGAGACAGTTGAAGACACAGTGAGCCTGAGGGAAGCCAGCATTTTAGTGTCGACGATCAAAATGCGATATGCATCGGCTTACGCGGCGAACTCGCCGCCTGTGATATCGATGGTTGCGCCGGTGATAAAGCCCGCCATCGGCGAGGCCAGAAAGGTTACGACGTGCGCCACCTCTTCAGCAGTTCCAAAACGGCCGACCGGAATCCTGCTGAGAGCGGAGCGGTTAACCTCGGTCTCGGGTGGTCCAGTCAGATCGCTGAGAATACGCCCAGGAGCGATACAGTTGACTGTGATACCGTGTGGAGCGAGATCCCGCGCAGCAGCGCGGGTTAAGCCGACCAGCCCCGCCTTCGATGCTGCATAATGTGGCCCTGCGATCATCGGCATGGCACGCCCCGCGAGTGACCCGACATTGATAATGCGTCCATGGCCGTTCGCGATCATTGCTGGCGCCAAAAGCCGCATAAGAATAAACGGTCCGTTGAGATTGACATCGATGACCCGCCCCCATTCATCTAAGGAAGTCTGCGAAAGCCAAGGTGCATTTTGGTCCACGCGCTTGGGGGAGATGCCAGCATTGTTCACCAAAATCGCTATTTCGCCCCAACGTTCCCGGATGTGGTCAACAAATCCCTGGACATCATTGTGTCGAGTTACATCAATCCTCTCAGCATAGAGACTATCTTCCGGGCGGCCGAGAAGGTCAAGCGCGCGCTCGACATGCTCCGCTTTTGTCGCTACAAATGCTACGCGATAGCCATCGGCCAACAACCGGCGCACGATCTCGAGTCCGATCCCGCGCGCTCCTCCGGTCACAAGCGCAACGCGCCGGTCGCTTTGACCCCTGAGTTTTCCTGGCTTCGGCATAATCAGACCGTCCCAAACAGCGTAACGAGCGAGTGGCGCCCGCCGAGAACATTGGCGTAAGCGGTCTGGAGGCACCTTCGGCGTCGAACAATGGATCGAGACTTGACGAACTTTCATTATTCTTTCCGGCTAGGGGGATAGCAGCCGTACCGGGCAGCTCCATGAATTCGTCGGCTGACTCATTACATCACCTCAGAGGGTATGGCTTTCCGGTCGTTTCGGCCACTGCTTCCAAAATGCAGTCGCACAATCGCTCTATATCGTTGTCTTCATGATCGGCCGTAATGCACACCCGAATCCCTGCCTTTCCTTGGGCGACCGTCGGGAAGAACGTCACCGAAGTGTAGAAGCCGGCATCGAAAAGCTCTTTGGCAATTGCAATCGCCTTGGTTTCCGATCCTATTGCAATCATTCTGATGGGAAATGAATTTCCTTGCTGAGCGGTTGCAACATGATCGTCAAAGACCTTGATACGTCTCGCTAACCGCCTCTGACGATCGCCTAGTTCTGCCGAGCGATGAATCCTGCACGAGCCAAGTGCCGCGCCAACCGCCGCCAGATTGGGGGGAACCGAAAACGCATAGGGGATGGAGTAGCGCCGGAACAAAGCTTCGTGATCAGCCGTTCCGAGCATCACCATGCCGCCCGATGCGCCAAAGCCCTTAGCGAGCGAGGCCACTATGATCGTCCGGTCACCCAGCACTTGCGGAAACTGAGAGCGAGCAAATCCTTCGCCTTGGCGTCCGAAGATCGATATGCCGTGAGCATCGTCGATATAGAGAAAGAGCCCGTACCGTTCCTGAAGTTCGCGCAGTTCCTTGATAGGCGCGTTCCCTCCCATAGAGTAAATACCATCGCATACGTAAGCGACAACCGGATGTTCGCGGCACAAGCGTTCGAGAGCTTCAATGTCGTTATGCGCGATCGTTTCCAATCGCGTTTCATCAGCAACCACCGGCTTGTGATAGGCCAAGGATATGTGCGCAAGGCGGTCGAACACGACAAGCGGTTTTCTTCCACCCGTCAGCTGGCCCGAAGCAAGGAGGGGCATCATACCTAGGTTGGCGAGCATGACAGTGGAGAAGGCGATCACGCGTGCGCAGAACATCTCCGAGAGGGTTGCTTCAAGCTCTGCCAAGAGATCGAAATTGAGCCGCGTTCGTGCGCATGACCAGTGCAAGGACCGATGCGCCTCTATCGCATCGATCGCGCCAGCGACGATCGCGGGATGATTGTCCAAGCCAAGGTAGGAACATCGCACGAAATCAATTTTTTCCGGCCGGCCATCAAGCGACCCCGAGCCCAAAGCAAAGGCACGTCCAGTCATCGAACGTCCATGGACGGCCATGAGACCAGCCTCATGAGCTGCATCGAAATACGAACGGCTCTTATCGATCATGTATGCCGTGTTCCGAAAATGTCCGGCCGGCCGACCATCCCCCGAGAGAGGGCTACGCTGTGGCATTTGATTCTCCGTTCTATTTGCCAAGCATGCAGATCCGACGGATCGGCTGAGTAGCACGGTAGGCGCTTGCACGACCGCTCGCACTGAATTCTCCGCGCAGCTCGATCGCTTCCTTAGTTGCATAGAGACTTTATATCGGCGGGATCTCTTGGGCAGCTACCAACTCGGATAGCTTAGATTTGACAGAGTCGAACACGACGCTGAGACGGAGCCCGGACACGATAGCCGCACTCCTTTCATGAGTAAGATCGGAGACGAAACCGCGCACGCCGAATAAACAGCGGCCACAGCTGCAGCTCTCCGAGACCGCGGCCTGAATGTTGGTGCTGTCGCCGACCCGGGTGGCGCTGGGCAAACACTCGCCCGATTTGAATTGGGCTTAAGGGCAACCGCCCCTTCGTACGAAAGCCCGTATCATCAATGATCAACGCTTCGATTTCTCGTGACATTCGGTGCCGCCAGCACCAACTCACGGTACCTGACCAACACCTGCTGATGCGACCGGTCGCCTCGACGGGCGCCACCACGCGACGCTCTTGCGATCACCGCATCATCACCGCAGCATAGATCCGCCAAACGGTTCCAACATGCTCCGCTCACGTTCGCAAGGTGCCCATGATGTATCGAAAACCGCGACGCTACGTCCCCCCAATTAGTCAGCCCCATCTCAACCTCTCCTTGCTGAACGTTCAAAGATACATCACTCCTGGAGATACGGGCCAACTCTGGCTATCCTAGCCCGACCTCAGTGAAATTAAGTGGCGGTCATCGACTGCTTTGCGCGAACCGATTAAGTGGCCGCTTGAGTCCGAGATTCTCTCTTAATGTCTGTCCAGAGTACGTGGACCTGAATTTACCTCGCTTGCGCAATTCCGGGATGACGAGTTCAACAAAATCCTTGAGCTCGCCTGGAACAGTTGCTGGTAGCACGTTGAATCCGTCAGCAGCACGCTGGTCAAATCTATCGACCATAGCATTGGCGATTTCGTCCGGCGTTCCAACAATCATGAGATGGCCCCGGCTGTCCGATATGAAGCGGATCAGTTGCCTCCAAGTGAATTTCTGGCGCACGGCCAGATCGAGGAGCGTCTTCTGACGACTCTGGATAAAGTTCGTCCGCGGTAATGATTCAGGTACTAATGAGTCGAGGTCCATCGAACGGATATCAGTGACAAATCCCAGCCAACGATCGGCGGTCCCAATTTGAACGTCAATGTGAGTATACGATTGTAGCCTTTGCAGCTTGGCGGAGGCTTCTTCCTTGGTCCTGCCAACAATCGGAACAATGCCAGGCATAATTAGAACCTGATCGTCCGTCCGCCCAAGTGCGCGTGCCTTCTCTTTGAGAGTTGCGTAGTATCGTTTACCGCTTTCCAAACACGGTTCGGCGGTAAACACTACCTCGGCCAGAGCTGCAGCGAACCGTATTCCGGACTCCGATGCGCCCGCCTGAACCAACACGGGATGTCCTTGAGGCGGCCGTGCGATGTTCAGCGGGCCTCTGACTGAAAGGTAGTCCCCTCGGTGATTGAGCAGATGCAGCTTCGTCGTGTCGACAAAAATACCTGTTTCCTTGTCGCGAACAAACGCGTCGTCTTCCCACGTATCCCAAAGCCCCTCGACGACTTCTACAAATTCTTTCGCTCGGGTATAGCGCGTGTCGTGATCTGGAAGCTCTTCTTCGCCGAAATTGGGGGCCTCGTACTTATTTCCCGAGGTGACAATGTTCCAGGCCGCCCGTCCGAGGGAGAGGTGATCAAGTGAGGCGAGCATCCGTGCAAGGTGATATGGCTGGTGGTAAGTCGTTGTCGCTGTCGCCACGAGGCCGATGTCCCGCGTTCTCGATGAAAGTGCCGACAGTAGTGTGATTGGCTCGAACGTGTCGTTTCGGCTCACACGCGCAATATTAGCGTTATCTTGTTCTACAACGCTAGGGCTGTCGGGGATAAACACGAAGTGAAATGCCGCAGCTTCGGCAAGTGCTGCTAGGTGAGCATAGTGGTTGACATCAACTCCACCATTGGCAGGCACGCTCGGATCTCGCCATGCACCTTCGTTATATCCCGCCTGAATCAGGTATAATCCGAGCGTCAGTTCACCATTGCGCTGCATGTCGTGTCTCCCGTTGAATTGGACTAACTAGCGCACCATGTTCGGTCGGTCGTCCTCGTCTTTGAACTGAACAGATGCCTTACTCGTGCGCTTTCGTAATGCTTGACGGTCTCGTCGATTGAGCCGCAAATGATTGCCGCGCTTGCCGGTTTTGTGAGATCCAGAGGATCCTAACGCGCGCCGCCTGAGAAACATTCGTGCATCATCGTGGCCAACGCTTTTCGGCAGCATAACGGTCTTCCCGAGATACTCGCTGGCTGTCGCCGCAAGTCACTTAGCCGGCGCCGACGTGTATCGACGGATAAGTGACATGCTTGCGCTATGTAGATCAATTACTAGCAATGGTAGTTGATCGCACTGCACGTTCGGCGGGGGTCCTGTAGCACGACTCGCAGTTGACTCGAGCTCTGGTCGCACAACTAACGAAATGCTGATTTCGGAATAGCTGGTCGGAGTCGACCGAGCTGACGCGTGCTTAGCGCTTTAGAGTATTCACCGTGGCTTCTGCGATAATCATCTGCGAAGTGGTTCGCGCGCTCAAATGGACATGAGCACGGTGCGTCGGTGCGCTCGAGTCCGGATCGTGCAAAAATGCACGATCACGATCACTCCCGTAGGTCGCGGTGTAGCTGTCAGCAGATCACCGCATTCACCTGCTAGAGCCAAACTGGTCAGTCGGTGATCGTCGGAAAGCTGCGGATGGATCATTGCTCGGCTGGGTGGTGGTTCCAAGGTTATGTAGCAAGCACCCTGGCGGGCCATATGCTGTTTGAGCAGGATGGCGCGGTGATACGAACGATGACGCTTTCCATGGGAAGCTGGGTCCCGCTCGATCAGAGGGGTTTTGCAACCCGTCTTTCGACCTGCATGAGGTGGTGGTGGAAGCGAGCGCCAACGGCATGGCCGTGTCACGCACCTATGCCGCAGACCTGGTCTTTTCATCGTACGGGCCGCTCACCAACTGCCGGATGATGTGTGAGCGTCGATCGGTCCACCCTTTCGTAAGCTTGACCGGCTGGCGGAAGACTCGGTCCTGCTCGCGCCCTTAGGAGATTTGATGAGGATCACCGTCAGCGAGACTTCAGGAGGCTAAAGCCGACTTGCTGCTATCGTGAACGGCAACGAGGCTTCTCAACTCCTCGCCGGTTAGCCAAACAAGCAGATCGTGATCAATGATGTTCTCCTCTACCAGATGTAGTATCGAACCGCCGTGTTCATAGTGGGCATGTCCGTATTGCGCAAGAACGCCCTTCTCGAGCAGCCAGCGCTCTGCAAGTCCACATACGAAGTCGGGAGACCACATGGCAAATGAAGCGCCGCGCAGTATTGCAGCCATGATCGTGGGTATGCCTTGTCCCCTAAAGTCGCTGCGCAGCCAAAAATCTCCATGGTAAGCTACTTTCCCAGTAATCTTCTTTGCGGTTGGCGCAGCGCAAGTACAACGGTCCTGAGGATGTGCATGTACGGCTGGTTCGGCGTAGAACGCCCTCAGAGATTCAAGATGCTCTGCAAAGTTACTGTGCGAAAGGTCATAAAGTCGAGCAGCCTGTACGAGCGCAATCTGCTTGTCCTTGTCGACGCCCACCATCCAATATCCCTCACCCGATTTGATCGGCGAACGATCTGGCCGAAAGTTTGGATATGTCGGTTTCTTTGTTGGAAGGGCCCGTGTGATCGAGACGTACTCATTGAAATCAAATCCTATCGAAAGGTTGATGCCTTTTTGGGCGGCGGCATCGTCATATACCCGAAGGAATCGCGAGACTTGCAACGGATTAACTACGGATTTCATTGCTGCACCTCGTTTCTGATCTGATGAATGCGTGTAGCCTCGACAACTCATCCAGCTCGCGTGTACAGCACAACCAATGAACCAACGGTACTACCTATCCTGATGAGAGATGCGTGGCAATTGATGAGGCCATTCGCAATGATTAGTCTTGCGGCGGCACACCGTTCTCGAGCGGCACCGGATCAATAGGAGCTGCGGCCTGCGGCGAAGCACATTGACCAAGCCGACGCGAGGAGCTGCACTCCCTCGATGGCGAGCTAAGGCCGAGGGAGCGACATGGTCAAGTCGCACAAATTGCTCGAGAGCAACTCCCAAAACAGAAGAACGCTTCGGCTCAACCCGTGCCTGCCCGCACGGTCGGATACTTTATCCAGCCATCCTGCTTATCTTTCAATCTGCATTCTTGCAGGGGCCCGGCGAGACTGGTTGAGCTGAGTTACCAAGAATGCCATCGCTGCCGATGAAAATCCCGGCCGCTGGCTAGACTCACCGACTCGTCGACGAGGTAATATCAGCGGATCGGCACCGCCCGGAAAATTGCCTCGTCGAGCGGCGCGCATCGGCTAGGCTGGTAGGGCAAGGAACTATCATTTGTACTCTCGTTCCGTCCACCATGGAAAAAAATCCGGCATGTCGGCCGACACCGTGTCTCTGAAAGCTGCGGGCCGCTTCTCCAAGAATGCCATCACACCTTCCTTTGCGTCGGCGGAACGCCCGCGCGCATACATACCGCGGCTTTCGATCTTGTGGGCTTCCATCGGGTCATCTGCACCTAGCATGCGCCACATCAACTGCCGGATTAGCGCAACAGATACGGATGAGGTCTTGTCGACGATTTCGCGAGCGAGCTCACGCGCGGTGGGAAGCAGTTGTTCTGGGGGCACAACTTTGCTAACTAGCCGACCGGCAAGCGCTTCCTGTGCCGGAAATACCCGCCCGCTGAGAGACCACTCCAGCGCCTGTGCGATGCCGACGACGCGCGGCAGGAACCAGCTCGAAGCTCCCTCCGGAACGAGGCCACGCTGCGAGAACACGAACCCAAAGCGCGCGGCTTCAGAAGCGATGCGGATGTCCATCGCGAGCTGCATGGTCGCGCCCATGCCGACCGCCGGCCCATTCACGGCGGCGATGACGGGCTTCAGACACTTGAAGATCCGCATCGCGATCTTTCCACCGCCGTCGCTGACCTTCGGATCGCTGTAATCCACTGCGCCATCGGGCAGTCGTTTAACCGGTCCACGCCGGGTCTCGCGGTCAAATGTGTCGCCGCCCGAAGATAGATCGGCGCCGGCACAGAAGGCTCGTCCTTCGCCAGTCACGATAATGGCGCAGACATCATTGTTCTTATCTGCTCGATCAAAAGCGTCGACGATCTCGCGCTCCATGGTTGCGGTACAGGCGTTGAGCTTCTCCGGCCGATTTAGGGTTATCGTAAGGATTTGCTCCGCAATGTCATATTTGATGGTCTGGTACGCCATGGTGTTCCTTTCAGATACTCGAACTAGTTGGGCGGTTCGCTCACTCGATCCCAGTCTGCTTCAGCGCTACGGCCAAGGCTTCCTCAAATATTTCAAGGAGCCTGATTTAGGGTGTCATGATCAATCGTGAGTGCTGGCAAGAACTTTATGACCTGATCGATTGGCCCGCATCGTTCGATGATCAGTCCTCTCTCAAAGGCCTTGCGCGCCGTGGTTGCTGCAGCCTCAGTCCTTCGGCAATCAAAGCCCACCGCCATGCCTCGCCCTGGAACGGAAAAACTGTTTCCATACTCTAATGCAATGCCTTGTGGACGTGCGCAAGAGCCGATTGCCGCTCGCGGCAACCGCTCCTAAGCTCATGCCATCATATCCATGCGTGAATGAAATATGGCTCTGACGCCGGATGACTTTGCGTGAAAGCTTCAGAGCTGACTCAATAGCACTAGCAGCTGTCGGCCCTGAGAATTGGAATCGGTAGCGCAGATACCGCTCTCGAAGTATGAGAGAGCAAAACGTCTCCATGAAGCCGAGCTTTGCCGGAGTGGCCATGTCAAGCCCGTGGACCATGGCATCCGACGCAAAATACTCAGTAATGTCAGCTTCGATCTGATGATTGTTATGGCCGTAGTTCAATGCTCCAGCATCGGACGGAAAGTCAGTAGGCTGTCGACCATACTCCGTCAACATAACGGGGCCGCGCGCTCGACTGAAAATAGCCGGAAACGAACGTGAGTACGATCGGACGGTTGAATTGAGGACTTCGAAGGCTTGCATCTTACGGGGCTCGCCCATGACTTCATCCACGATCGTCTCCTCCACCAACCTCAGACGTATCAGATTGCGCGAGCTGTGGACTTAGCGAGCGGCACGTGCCGCGCGTCTCGGCGCGGCCTTCCCCGCGTGCTCTCCCAGAAGGCCCACTCACTTACCGGATAACCGGCAACGACGGACCTACTAGGATTTGTGGGTTGTGACTCAAAGAGCGACGCATATCCCTGCCATTCAGGCGGAGAGCCAATGATGTCCTCAAGTCCGGTACTCATTCGTGTCTCGCAAAGCGGCTTCCGTTCTGGGTTAGGAATGGGATGCGAAGCTGCATAAGCTACCACGCAGTCGTCACTGAAAGGCGATCGCAATGCCATGTAGTTCCACAGTTTGCTGAGATAATTAAAAACGCCGCGCCACTGCTTTGCCGTGAGGTATGGATGACCGAGGCCACAGGCTGCGCTGCTGAGCGGCTGATCCGCCAATTCTGAGTGAAATCGAGCCGTAGCATGATCTAGCAGTCTGACGCCACCTTCTAGGCCTTCGCGAGCTACCTCAGGAGACCATCGCGGTACCGATGATGTTCTCGCTTGCCAGTTGCGCGATCTCGGCGTCGGAGAGCCCGAGAAGTTCTATTAGGACGTCTCTGTTATGTTGTCCCAGTGTCGGGGCCGCCGAGCGGATCGCATACGGGGCTGCGCCTTCGCGAATCGGCATGGATGGCTGCGGGTGCGAGCCAATGAAAGCGCGTTCGACCTCCTGCAGAAATGCGCGCGACCCGAGATGTCGATCCTTGAGCAGGTCAATCGGCAGGCGGGCCACGCCTGCCGCAACGCTTGCGCTCTGCAGCTCGGACATGGCGTGATCCGCATCACGAGTGTGCGTCCAAGCTTCGATGCCTGCCTCTATGAGATGCTCAATGTCGCGGCGAGCTTCCGCAGATTCAAGCAATGCGTTCGAGGCCCAGTCTGGCCTACCAATAAGGATGGCAAGCCTCTGCCACATCGCCGTATCCGTAGCCGCTATCATGATCCAGTTGTCCTCACCCGCACACCGGAAGCAGCCATGCGGCACCAACTGCGGATGTCGAGCACCATACTTTGTGAGTGGCGCCCCATCAATCGAGTGAACGGTGATCCAGGGCGCCGCGAAGGGGATCATGCACTCGATTTGCGCGAGATCAATGAATTGTCCCTGCCCGGTGTTGCGAGCGTGAATCAGGGCGAGAAGAACTGCAGCGCAGCCGTTCAGTCCGCCGACGGGATCCCCGAACGCGATGTGGCTCATCACAGGCGGCTTATCGGCGCTTCCGACCACGCTCGGCAGACCTGAGCCCTGCTCGAGAGTCGAGCCATAAGCCCGGCAATCGCGATGGACACTGCTCGCGCCAAAGGCTGACATCGACATCATGACGAGGCGTGGATTGACTAGTTTGAGTACGTCGTAACCAAGCCCGAGCCTTGGCAGCACATCAGCCGAGTAATTACCGACGACAATATCGGCTTCCGCCAACAGCCGCTTGGCAAGGGCGAGGCCTTGCGGCCGCTTCAGGTCAAGTGTGATACCGCGCTTGTTGCGGTTCATGATGCAGAAGCATTGCGCCATTTCATAGATTTGCCCGTCCACATAGCCGCTGCGCCGGTCAACGCCGCGCCACCAGTCCGGATACTGGATGGCTTCGATCTTGATGACGTCCGCGCCGAGATCGGCCAGTGTCCGGGTACACAATGGGCCTGCCCACCCCATGCTGAAGTCGATCACGCGAGTCCCATGCAACGGCTGCCGGCCCGCATCGATGCAGCCGGACGATCCAGGCCCAGTCAGCGAGCCGTGAGTACGCATGTGGGCGGAATGTTGCTGCTCGCCGGGAGCCGGAACGCTGCCACCCCGGCGTGGTGGCGTCAACGTCAGCCGCTGCATCGAACCAACCGTCAGGCCCTCCTCTTTACCAATTACTATCGGCACTATTGCGCCGCGCGCCTTTTTTTCCTCGTCTTGGACCAGATCGGATATTTCGGGCACCGGCACGATCGGGATTTTGCGCTTCAGTCCCTCCGCAAACCACTGCTGCGCTGTCCGCGCCTTCAGTCTCGGCACAAACTGTCGTTCGATCTGGTCCATGTGTTTCAGGCGACCTTCGTTGAAGGCCAGAGCCGGATCATCACGCAATTCGGCCAGGTCGAGCATGTCGCAGAATGCGCGCCATTGCCCCGGCGTGACGGTCGAAAGGCCGAGCCAACCTTTTTTCGTTGGGTAGATGCCGACCGGAAAGTTCGGCCAGAAACGGTTGATACCGATCCGGCGCATCACGTCGCCCCGCGCAAATGCCTCGAACATGAGATACTCGGACAGAGCGAGGCTAGATTCGAAAATGTTGAGCGACCACGAACGTCCAGCCTCACCCTGCAGTCGTCCAACAACCGACGATGCCGTGGCGATGAAGCCCCACAAGCCAGCGAGGATACCCGTTTGGAAATCGGGGGCGTGCAAGGGCGGGCCTTCGGCCGGTCCAACTAGCTTGATGAGACCGGCGAGAGCGCGCACTGTAGAGTCGGTGGCAGCGAATCCTGCATAGGGGCCCTCCCGGCCGAACCAACTCGCTTCGAGATAGATCAACCGGGGGTGTCGCTGACGGATCGAGGCGATATCGATGGGCGGGCAACCCGCCGGATCAACATCGCGCCCATCAACCAGAATGTCGCAATGCTCGATCAGTTCCGTCAGCCGCGTGGCCGCGTTCGGGAGGCTAGCATCGATGATGATGCTTGATTTGTTGAAGTTCAGGAACGCAAACCATGCGCTGTGGTCACCTGGCGTGAGCGGCGGGCTGCGGCGAAGTGGATCGCCGGCTTTCGACTCGACCTTTTGAACATCGGCACCGAAATCCGCAAACATTCGCGCGCAATAGCTTATCGCGGCCGAGCTACCGATCTCGACAACCCGTAGATGCGATAACACTCCCATCGACAGCTCCTTCTTCACACCGATGCTCGGGAAGTCACCCATCAGCCGACGCAAGCTTGTCGCACCTAAGAGCGGCGCTGCTGCAGTACCGATACAACGAAGTTTGTGCGGCGATGCGACGCGGCGACCGCGGGATAGAGCCCATAGCTTTGATCCAAATCCTCGCCGAGGCAACATTGACATTGTGTTGGAAACGACAAACCAAATACGACCGTGTCGTTCTGATGGATGTCCGCAACTTCGCTTTTCTCCTTTAACTTAAGCGATGGCCTCTTTCTCCCGATGGAGGCAAAGCCGCATGCCTCCCGCCCTATGCCAACGATTCGGCCGTCGGCCTGGAGGGCGTCAACAAGAAGAGCGTAGAGGATACGCGATCATTTCGGCTGTGTGTCCGGCTATAGGCACTACGCCGAATAGTGACAGAACTGGCGCGCTTTGTGTTCAGGAACGGCTGCCGCGATGCTAGGCGACGGGAAGTCTGCTGTATGATGAGCAGTCCTGGCATGTTAGGCTGTGCCACACTTCGCGATCCGTACATTGGTTGGGCTTTCCCAGGTTCAGTCAAGCATATCGCCCTGTCGTGATGAACTCGCCACATCGGGACGAGTGTTATCGAGGTCCAGTTCAGCAATCGGGTGTATTCGGTTGCGTATGCACGGGGGGGAGGGCGATCCTCCGTCGCGTTCCAATCTCTCATGTGCCAAACAATCACCCGCTCCAACACTAGGATGAGTCGGTACGACAGCGCGGCTTAGCTGGCGCCGGTCCTGCTGTGACCGTGATTAAAGCGAAATAGACCATTGGCCGCTTCGCTTGGGCAGCTACCAAATAAGATAGTCGGCACCACACAGCCGATCGATGTCGCTCTACGAAAGCGCGTCAACTTAGCAATTGCTCGCCGGGCCGCTCAGGCACGAGGATCACGCATGCGGCCACATTCCGCTGAGCGCGCCCGTCCAGCGGCCGGAGCGGTGTGATGATCACGATTGATATGTCGCTGCAACTGCAATGCTAAAGCGCCAGCTGTTATCTGCTTCGGCGCTCAGATTATTCGCGTGTAATGAACCGCCAGAAGGAGCGCTGGTGCCACGATCTGGTCGAGAAAGACGGCGATGATCTGAGCTTCCGAAGTCATGATGATTATCTGCCACTTCCCAGCGGCATGCCTCCGGCCAGATCTGAAGAAACTCCAAGCTTACCGCGGGAGATCCCGGACAGTACTCTGCTTTGATGCTACAGCCGAGCTAGAATGGCTACCAAGATAGAATAGGCCGCTGAGATATTGAGCATTGCGCCTCAACCGCCGTCCCGTGTGTCTCGGCCGGGGTACTCTCTCACGTTCCCACCGCCTGCCTCAGCTCGCGCAGGCCCGGGCAGATGCGATCGACGCGGCGATAGAGGTCACCTACCACGCGGGCCTTTTATTGCAGCCATCATGTCTAAATCGCGCAGTCGCACGCGAGGCCATACACCTTTGAA
This sequence comes from Bradyrhizobium sp. 23, assembly GCF_023073295.1. Classification (NCBI taxonomy): domain Bacteria; kingdom Pseudomonadati; phylum Pseudomonadota; class Alphaproteobacteria; order Hyphomicrobiales; family Nitrobacteraceae; genus Bradyrhizobium; species Bradyrhizobium sp. 23. The sequence continues at coordinate 43,872 of NZ_JADPJF010000145.1, forward strand.
CGGGAGTAACCTTTTGTTTGCATTGGAGTACGCAAGCTGGATTCAGCAGGATTGCTGCCTGGTATAGGTTAAGGAATGCCTCGGCGACGGTATGTCTAACCCCGACCATACCAGCCGCTCATACAGTGCATTGAGCTGCTGCCGGTTTGATGGACACCGAGATTGGGTGTTTTATCGAGCGGGTCATGCAGAGACGGAAGTTCAGTCGAGAGTTCAAGATCGAGGCGGTCAAGCTCGTCAGGGAGCGCGGGGTATCTGTGGCGCAAGCCGGCCAAGACCTGGGCGTTCATGAGAACGTGCTGCGCAAATGGGTGAAGGAGTTCGGCTTCGACGCTGCGCAGTCCTTCCCCGGCCACGGGCAAATGAAGCCTGAGCAATTGGAGATCGAGCGGCTGCGGCGCGAGGTCAACAAGCTGAAGGCGGAGCGGGATATCCTAAAAAACTGTCCAGCGCCCAGGTGCGCCTGCGTGGAGTAGAAACGGCCTTGTGCTATCCTCTGCGGCTGGGAGGGTAGCGGCCGTCAGCTTATTGGAGGCACTGTCCCCGTTAAAGAACGTGGTCCATGGGCGCGTGCGGACTTGAGAGTGGTGACGCTGTTCCGGCGGCGATCCCGATTAGGAAGATGACAAATTGGCATAGCCCAGACCCTCCTGCCATGATCGGACGGAGGATTCGCAATGCCCAAGGTTGACAAACGGTGACCGCCTGGAATTGAAGCCCGTCAACTTCGGAGCTGCTGCCATCGACATCGGATCAAGGATGCACATGGCTGCGGTGAATCCGGCCTGCACTGACATCCCAGTGCGGACGTTCGGTACATTCACGCAGGACCTGCATGATCTGGCGAACTGGTTCAAAGCGTGCGGCGTCACCAGCGTGGCAATGGAATCCACCGGGGTCTATTGGATCCCGGTCTATGAGACCCTGGAGCAGCGCGGATTTGAGGTCATTCTGGTCAACGCACGGTACGCCAAGAACGTGCCTGGGCGGAAGACCGACGTCAGCGATGCCGCATGGCTACGCCAGCTTCATTCCTACGGCCTGTTACGCGGCAGCTTCCGACCGGATGCCGAAATTGCAACATTGCGCGCCTATCTACGCCAGCGCGAGCGGCTGGTAGAATATGCCGCATCCAGCACATGCAGAAGGCCCTGATGGAGATGAACTTGCAGCTTCATCATGTCGTCTCGGATATCACTGGCGCGACCGGCGGCATCGACAGCCCAATGGCACGCCGAGCGATCGGCCCGTCGGCCCAAACCGACTAAGCTTGCGCTCAACACAACGTTGCGCACTTATCTGGAGCAGCGACTGGCCGGCGTGGTCATGACCCCGAGTGGCGCTGCCGTTCCTGGTCCCGCCGTTCCGTGGAAGGGCCGCCGGCATGGCCCGCGAAAGGATCGGCGATGGGCCAGGGCTTGGAGCCCGGAGCAGATTGCCCGACGCTTGCCGATCGACTTCCCGGACGACAAGACGATGCGCATCAGCCACGAAGCCATCTATCAAGCTCTCTTCGTTCAGGGTCGGGGAGCGCTACGCCGCGAACTGTCGGCCTGCTTGCGAACCGGGCGCGTATTGCGGGTCCCCAGGGCGCGCGTACGCAGGCGAGGCAAGAGCTTTGTCTCGCCGGAGATTATGATCAGTCAACGCGCCGCCGAAGCGGCCGATCGCGCGGTGCCGGGCCACTGGGAGGGAGACCTCATCCTTGGTCTTGGCAGCTCGGCGATCGGCACGCTGGTTGAGCGGACAACACGCTTCACGATGTTGCTGCATCTTCCCCGGCTTGCGGGGCATGGCGAAGCTCCACGCATGAAGAATGGCCCTGCTCTCGCGGGACACGGAGCTGAAGCCGTGCGCGACGCGATTACGCGCGCCATCATCACCTTGCCCGAAGAGATGCGTCGTTCGCTGACCTGGGATCAGGGAGCCGAAATGGCTCAGCACGATCATCTCAAGATCGACGCGGGTGTCCAAGTCTACTTCTGCGATCCGCAAAGCCCCTGGCAGCGTGGCACCAACGAGAACACCAATGGGCTGCTGCATCAGTACTTCCCGAAAGGCACCGACCCGAGCGTCCACAGCGCCGACGACATCGCCGCCGTGGCCGCGGCCCTCAGTGCTCGACCGAGAAAAACTTTGGGTTGGAAAACGCCAGCAGAGGGGCTTGACGAGTTGCTGTCGTGAGTGGAACACATTCGGTGTTGCGACGACCGCTTGAATCCGCCCAGTACGTCAGCGAGCAGTTCCAGCGCTTGATGGCTGATAGCGGCATCGTCTGCAGCATGAGTCGGTCCGGCAACGTCTGGGA
>NZ_JADPJF010000150.1:0-4427 GCF_023073295.1 Bradyrhizobium sp. 23
GCGGCGTCCTCGCGGCCCCAATGCGATGGAGTAGGTCTCACCGTTGATAGAGACCGGCTGGGGAGCCATTCGCGAACTCGGCAATAGCATTCTATTGTCCAGTACATCGAGCAGGAAGTCCGGCACCGCCTGTGAGCCATGCTGCCAATCCTCGCCGACGAGATATCCGATATCCTCGAGCTCTTGCGGCGTGCCTGATGAACCGATGAAGAACGGCGGTCTGCCGGCAGGGCTGAGCACCGGCCTTGACTGGGCGTCGTCACGCATTTCCTGCGGTGTGGACGGCAGATCAGTGAAAGAAGCCAAACCGTGGTAGATGTCTGAGGACCGAGCTGGCGCGCCCTCCGGAGTTGGCCACTCGAAGTCGGACGGCACCCGTGGAGACCAGGTAAAGCTCGACCCGGCCAGGTCCTGCCAACCCGGTCCAACCGGGCCTTGCGGTGCCGGCCACTCACTTGGATCAAAGTCGGACGGCACGCGCGGGGACCAGGTCGAGCTCGACCTAGCCGGTTGCTGCAAGCCGGCCTGCCCAAACGGATCTAGCAGCGGCGGCCACTCACTTTCGGACGGCGGAGTCTGCAAATCTCGTACCCAGGTTGAGGTTGAGTTCGAGCTAGCCCTCTGCTGAGGGAAGGTCACACCCAGCGCCCGGTTCGCCTCAACGAGTTGCACATACTGCCTGAGCTTCTTGAGACTCAGGCCAAGTTTCCCTCTGGCTTCCGTGAAAGCCCGGTGGTCTGCGTCCAGCGAGCGCCGCTGCTCACTATTGCCGTTGATTCGGCTCGCGATGCTTTCCCTACCCTCTGTGCGGAGCCAATTACTGAAATTGCGTTGGGCCGAAGCAGTATTACGAATTGTTTTTCTTCTCTGTTCGGAAGCTGGGTCGAGGTTTCTCAGCTCTTCCTTGGCCAGGCTCTCGATCAGGCTGGCGTCATCGTCATAAGCACGAAGTCCTTGTTGGGGCTCGAGACCCAGGTATTGTCGAAGGAGATCGAGTGGGGGGGTCTGCTTTGTGGCTTTGCTGTACGCCGCATAATCTGCGCTCAATGACGACTGCTGCTTAGCATTGCCCTCGATACGGTCCATGATGCTCGGCCTGCCCTCTCTTTGAAGCCAATCACTAAAAGAGCGTAGCCTGGAAGCCCTCGCCGAAGCGCAGATTTTCTCCTTGCGAGTCGCGTCGGATCCAAGCTTGGATAGAGCGTCCGTCAAAAAGTCACTGATCGTGGAGACGTCCTTCGGATGAGCCGACAATGTTTCGCGCCCCATCAGGCGGGGCCCGGCACCGACAGCTTGGAGCCCGTCAGCCCCGATCCTCCGGAGATGAGACAATGCCGCGCTGAGGCGGTCACGATCATCGCCGCCAGCTTCGAAGTACTCGTGGATGTCGTCGGCGAGCGACATTGGCTCATTGAATGCCCGAGGAGCCAGGGGCTCCTTGTTCTGCGCTCGGAGCCAACGAGCAAACGCGTTGAGCGCCTGCACATTGCCCTTGATCGTTGCAAGCGGGACCTTTCCAGTCCCGCGGCCTCTGGTACCATCGGGATCTACTCTGTAGTCTTTGACGTTTTCCACGAACTGGCGGATCATCCGCTCGTCTTGGGGGTGCATCGGTTGCTCTCGCGTACCCACCCCAGCTGGAGCGGATATGGGATTTCCAGCCTGGAAATTCTGGAGTGTATCCAAGGCTCCGCCCACATAGTTCCTGCTATTGGCGCTCGCCACCTTCTTAAATTCATCTTTATAGGCTGTCAGCAGATCAGCATTGCCAAGCAGGTCGTTCAGAGTGACGCCTTTGGGTTGGAGGAATTCGCTAAACATTCGAAGAGCCATCACATAATTCTCGATCGTCTTCGTCTTACGGTTCGCGCTGCCCAATGCCGTCTTGAACTCTTCAATCAGCGCTAGGTCTGCTTCGGACGGGCGACTGCGCTTTGCAAAGTCGATGCGAAGCTCCGAGTAGACGTCATCAGAGGCTGGGCCGCCGGACAACTTCTCACGGTGGTTTCCTCCAAAGACTTTGCTTAACCCTGATTTGACCCGAGAGAACAGTCCACGCGGCTTGTTGTCCTTCGTCCGCGCCGTAGGTTGTTCCTCCGAGGACGCTGCGTAACGCATGCTGCTGAATGGCCTGTCCTGCAAGTCAGACCGGTAATTATTTGCAGCCGAGCCAAGATGAGCGTGCGGAACATCGACACTGTGACGCGTGCTGCTGAACGAATTGTCCCGGAGGTTGGACCTTGGCCGCATTCGCATCGAACCACCAACGTCCGTACGCTGGATGTTTTCATGCGACCGTGCGGCTGAACTGTCGGGGGAACTAACCCCGGAACTCTCCTCAGGAGAGCGGAGTTGCAGCTCGCCCAATTGCTGCTCGAAGCCAGCTTGATCCGCAGGGTCGACGTCGGCCTCTTGCCCCGCACGCTGCAACGCCTGCTGCTCGGCGTACCAGCGCATCCAAGAGTTCGGATCGTTATAGATCGGTTCCACACGACTCTCCTAAGATGAGAAGATTCTTCATAGCTGCCCCGGAGCGACACTCCGGCGCATTGGCCACAGAGACTCCGGCTTCAAAAAGCCGGACATCAAGATCGCCAAATTGAACAAAAAGGGACTGTTATCGCGCGTCGCTCCGAGCTCGTGCATTACTCACACCTGCCCGGTCTTGGCTGCTGCAGAAAAGCGCCCCGGCTCCTGGGCAACAGGTGACCGCTCGGCAAACCTCAAAACGATCCAGGAGAAACGAAACCCAAATACTCGCACGACTCAAAAAGCCACGGTGTTGCCGCCCCTCCTTCCGGGACATCGCATGCGGCACATCGGCGACCGACATTGGGCCGCTCCCACTGCTGTTGGAAGGCGACCGGGTTCAATACTTGCACTGCAAGCTCTGCTTCCTCTTCAGATCAACGTCCTCACATTCGCTACAACCAACCGAACCTCTCCGAGTGATCATGAAGCTTCAGAGAAGGCCGTATGTATGATTCAGACTGTACAACCTGACGCTACGTAGACTTCAAGCCCCCATCGCTGTCGCGTCGAGCCTGCTTGGGTTTTCATACCCGTTTCACGATGCGGCAAATCCTCGCAGCTTAGTGATCTACCCCGCTTTCGAGCACCTTAATTGCGCGAGGCGCGCCGCCGCCGATGAATACCAAAGACGTGTTGGCAGCGGCGTAAGCGCGAAGCTTTGGCCGTTCAGGCTTGGAAGTTCAGGGCATGATAGTATCGATCTGAGAGATCGGCCAGCGCCGCGCGATCCGTTCGAGAGTTTGCGTGAGCCAGGAGTGCGGGTCGAGGTCGTTCATCTTCGTTGGTCTGCAGCAGCGTGGCGATGGTGGCCCAGGTCCGGCCACCATGGCTGCCCGCGAAGAGCGCGTTTTTTTCCTGTGATGGTTGGTGGCCGGATTGCGCGCTCGACGGTGTTGGAGTCGAGCTTGATGCGACCGTCGCTTAGGAAGCGCTCGAGAGCGGTGCGCCTGGATGTGGCACACGGATCGGCCTCAAGCGTGTAGGGCATCATGGGCGATCGTCCCGGTCGGAAGCCATACGAGGATGGCAAGAAGTCGGTTGAAATGTTCCTGAATGCTGTGCTGTGCCTGCCTCACGTAATTTGCTCCCCAGTGGGATGGGACTGCGGGCGCGATAATGAGGCAACTCTGCTCCGAGGCGAGATGAGGCAATCCTCGGTTCGGCGCACCCGTCGCCGGATTACGAGGAAGCTGAGCGAAATGCGCTGGTAGTGCTTTGTGAGGCATCCGACCGGATCTGCGGCAAGAGGCTGAAGCCTGCTGCCAATCCTGATCGAGTCGATGGAACGCAACGGTCACATGGGCCTCGCTCCTGAAATCCGTGCGAAGCTACTGGCGGGGAGCGCGTCCACGATCGATAGGGCGCTGGGCAAGATCCGAGAGGAAGGTGGACGCCAGCGGCGCCGCCCGGTGGCGAGCGCAGAGCGACGGAATCCCGGTACGGACGTCCGCCGGCTAGAAGTATCCGGCGCCGGGCTTGGTCGAAGCCGATCTGGTCGCTCACAGTGGGCCCTCGGCGCGCGCCGGTTTTATACAGACGCTGGTGCTCACGGATATTGCGACCTGTTGGACGGAATGTGCGCCGTTGCTGGTGCGCGAGCAAACGCTCCTGAGCACCGTGACGACAAAAGTTCGCCGACAGCTGCCGCTCTCGCTGCACGGCATGTGAGCAGATGAACATCGAGTTCACGCGTTGCCGACCGTACCGCAAGAACGACCAGGCGTTTGTCGAACAGAAGAACGGAGCCGTGGTCCGACGCTTCATCGGTTATCGGCGGTTTGAAGGACTTGAGGCGGCTGCGTGAGCTATCACCCAAAGTTGGTGACGGCGGGAATCGGAAAGGCGGCATATCGTGGGGGTGCTTGACGCCTCCACTTCTCCACCGAAGGAGCGAT